>JBDHCY010000193.1:0-7562 GCA_039591795.1 Gemmatimonadota bacterium
AGCGGGACGTGATTGCACGAGCCCTCTCGGTGCTGGAGCTGCACGAGCAACACGGAGACGACGCCTTCGCCCTCAGGCTCGAGCCGGGCGCATCGCTCTACGACGCCACCGGTCGTCTCCTCGGCGGGTTGGGTCAAGCGATGGCCGCCGGGCGGGTGGTCAACCTCGCCCGGGGCGGCAGATACCGCCCGGCCGAGCACGACCGGTGGCTGGAACACTTTCCATTCGGCTCGTGGAGCCAAGACGAGCGGCGGCTCGCTCCACCCCTCGTGATCGAGCTCGCGGGAGCGGATCTCAAACCCGCGGGGCTTGCAGAGTTCCTCGATGGTGGGATGGAGATCGTGCTCCTCGTGCGCGGCGGGACCTCGCCTGCGCCGTTGGTGCGCCTGATCACACCGCGCACCTTCGTGGCACAGGCCGCCGACCCGGCTGTCATCGAGCGTCTGACCGCGTGGGACGGCCCGGGGATCGTCGCATTCATGCCCGAGGGGGCCGCCCGGTTCGTCCACGACCCCACGGCGGGCGACGGCATCGGCGCGCGCCTTTCCATCGACGAAATGCCTCCGCTCGACGGCCGGCGGCGGACCGGGCCCTTTACCGCAGCCCAGCAGGAGGAGGAGATGAGCCAGCTCGCTGCGCTCCGGGCCGCGGCACAGGCCGAGCCCACGGTCGCCGACGCCTCTGGATCGGAGCCTGCCGACCCGGTAGACAAGCTGGCAGCTTGGCTCCTCCATCAAGCCGACCTGTCGGAGGGATGACGTGCCCGACATGTCCGGCTTCGCCGCATCGGCTGCCATCCTCGGTGGCGTGGGAGCGTTCTTCGGGACGATGATCGCCCTCGCACGGAAGAGGCTCTACGTCTGGGAAGATCCGCGCATCGATGAGGTGAACGGGATGCTCCCGGGGGCCAACTGCGGAGCGTGCGGCTTCGCGGGTTGCCGTGCGTTTGCCGAGGAACTGATCGGGGGAGCCACCCAGCCCGCGGTGTGCACCGTTGCATCCCCCGACGAGCGCACCGACATCGCGTCGTTGCTCGGGGTCGACGTCGGGAAGGCCGCCACCCGGGTCGCGCGGCTCTTGTGCGCAGGTGGATGCGACGTGGCACCCTTTCGAGCCCAGTACCTCGGGCTTCAGACCTGCCGTGCCGCCGCCGCCGTGGCCGGCGGTGGAAAGGCTTGCGCCTGGGGCTGTCTCGGCCTCGGCGACTGCGAGGTAGCTTGCACCTTCGACGCCATCGTCATGAACGAAGTGGATTTGCCCGTGGTGCTACCCGAGGAATGCACGGCGTGCGGCGACTGTGTTGAGGTCTGTCCGAAGGATCTCTTCACCATGATGCCCATCGAGCAGCGCCTCCTGGTCCAGTGCAAGAACCTGCTCGAGGGTGATGACGCGGAAGCCGTGTGCAGCGTGGCGTGCAACGCGTGTGGGCGCTGCGTGGCCGATGCGACGCCGGGAGTGATCGAGATCGTGGACGGACTCGCCGTCATCGACTACGGTAGAAACCAGGATGCGACCGAGCACGCGATCGACCGGTGTCCCACCGGCGCCATCGTGTGGCTCGACGGAGCGCAGCGGCTCGGCGCCGATCGCCTTGCCGCTGGCGTGGAGGCACGAGCGCAATGATACGAACCCGGCAGGAAAAGACCCAGGGAGCTGAGCCCCCCTATCCCGGAATCCCGACGGCCACCGACGGCAGTGGTGCCGTCGTGGCCATGGAAACCGCGGGCAGCGAGGGTGCCGGCGCCTATCCGATCACCCCGTCGACGCAGATGGGCGAAGGCTGGGCGGAGGCGGTAGCCGCCGGCAAGCTCAACGTGCACGGCCGCTCGCTGGTCTTCTTCGAGCCGGAAGGGGAACACGCCGCTGCCGCCGTGACGGCCGGCATGAGCATGACTGGGCTCCGCGCCACCAACTTCTCGAGCGGGCAGGGCATCGCGTACATGCACGAATCGTTGTACGCGGCCGTGGGGAAGCGCCTCACCTACGTGCTCAACGTGGCGTGCCGGGCCATGACCAAGCACGCGCTCAACGTGCACGCCGGTCACGACGACTACCACGCCGTCGACGACACGGGGTTCTTCCAACTCTTCGCCAAGAACGTGCAGGAATCGGCCGACCTCAACCTGATCGCGCATCGCGTCGCGGAGCTGTCGCTCAACCCGGGCATCTGCGCGCAGGACGGGTTTCTCACGAGTCATGTGATCGAGTCGATGCGCATGCCCGAGCCCGAACTCGTCAGGAAGTACCTCGGCGACCCTGACGATCTCGTCGACTCGCCTACGCCCGCTCAGCGATGGGTCTTCGGCGAGCGGCGCCGCCGAGTGCCCGAGGTCTTCAATCTCGACTATCCGGCCATGCTGGGCGTCGTGCAGAATCAGGACAGCTACGCTCAGGGGGTCGCGGCCCAGCGGCCATTCTACTTCGATCACCTCGTCGAGCTCACCGACCGCGCCATGGCGGACTACGCCGAGCTAACCGGGCGCTCGTACGCTCGGGTGATGGGCTACCGGCTCGACGATGCAGATTACGTCTTGGTGGGGCAGGGAAGCGTGGTACCGAGCTGCGAAGCCGTGGTCGATCATCTTCGGAGCAGCCGCAAGCTCCGGATCGGCGTGCTCAACCTGACCATGTTCCGGCCATTCCCGTCCGATCTCATCTCGAAGATGCTGCAAGGCAAGCTGGGTGTGACGGTGCTCGAGCGGGTGGACCAGCCCCTCGCCGTCGACGCACCATTGCTCCGGGAGATCCGGGCAGCGATGTACAAGGCGCTGGAGAACGGCCGGGCACGCGGCGCCGCTCCCTACGCCGGCATTCACGCGTGCCGTCCCGACGAGATGCCTGATTTCTATTCGGCCTGCTTCGGCCTGGGGAGCCGAGACCTCCAACCCGCAGATCTCATTGCCGCCGTCGACAACATGCTCGAAGGCGGGGCGAGGCGCCGGCAGTTCTACCTGGGGATCGATTTCATTCGCCGCGACACCCGCTTTCCCAAGCTCCAAGTCTGGCAGGAGGAGTTGCTGGGGCACTATCCGAACGTCGGTGAGCTGTCGCTTCAACCCGGCGAGGCCGTGAACCTGCTTCCCTCGGGAGCGCTCTCCCTGCGCATACATTCGGTCGGCGGCTGGGGCGCGATCACGATGGGGAAGAACTTGGCGATGACCGCGGCCGACCTCGCGGGACTGTCCATCCAGGCCAACCCGAAGTACGGATCCGAGAAGAAAGGACAGCCCACCACGTTCTACGCGACGCTCGCACACGAACCGATTCGCGTGAACGCGGAGCTCAAGTTCGTCACTGCGGTCCTTTCGCCCGATCCCAACGTGTTCAAGCACTCGAACCCACTCGAGGGCCTGGAGCGCGACGGCGTGTTCATCCTACAGGGGGATCGCACGCCAGCCGAGATCTGGCGCAGCCTTCCGCCAACCGCGCGCCACCAGCTCGTGGAGCATGGCATCCGCTTCTACGTCCTCGACGGCTTCAAGATCGCGAGGGAAGAGGCCAGCGACCCCGAACTGCGCTACCGCATGCAGGGCGCGGCGTTCATGGGCGCGTTCTTCCGCGCCTCGCCACTGGCCGAGCGCGAAGGACTCGATGAAACGAGACTGTTCGACGGCATCGAGAAACAGCTCAGCAAGAAGTTCGGACACCTCGGTGAGCGAGTCGTCGCCGACAACCTGCGCGTGATCCGACGTGGCTACGACGAACTGGTAGCCGTCGATCCGGCGACCTTCAGCGAGGAAGGCCCAGAAGAGGCGGGGAAGGTGCCGCAGATGCCGGCGCTCCTCGGGGGCACGAACGTTGAGCCCGGCATCGCGCACGGTGGCCGGTTCTGGGAGCAGGTCTGCGTGCTCTGCAAGATGGGCGAGGACGGGATTGCCGACCCGTTCGCCGCTCTCTCGGCGATTCCCGCAGCCACCAGTGCGATTCGGGACATGACCAACGTGCGGTTCGAGGTTCCCGAATTCATCCCCGATCGCTGCACGGGGTGCTCGCAATGCTGGGTGCAGTGTCCCGACGCCGCCATCCCGGGCGTGGTGAACGACGTCGCCGAAGTGCTCGAAGCCGCTGTGCGGTCGGTCGAGAACGGCAAGCGACTGGCGCGAGTGCGGCAGATCCTGAAGCCGCTCGCCGCCGAGGCGCGTCGGGTGCTCAAGGCCGTGCCGTTCACGACCTTTGCCGACACACTCTCCACGGCCTACGGAACGGTCGTAGACAAGCTCAACCCCGACCCCGAGCGCCGGCGCGCCCTCGATGCGGAATTCGCCACCGTTTTCTCCGCGTTGTCCGAGTTCCCACTCGCCAAGACCGCGCCCTTCTTCGACCTTCCCGAGAGAAAGGAAAAGGGGACGGGCGGTTTACTCTCGATCACGATCAATCCGGATGCGTGCAAGGGATGCAACATCTGCGTCGTCGCGTGCCCAGATGGCGCACTGCAGACAGTCAAACAGACCGACGAGATCGTCGAGAAGCTCCGCCGAAACTGGTCGCTCTGGGAGCATCTGCCGGAGACAGACGACCGCTACGTGAACGTGGCGAGCCTCGAGGAGGGGATCGGCGTGCTGTCGTCGCTTCTCCTCAAGCAGAGCAACTACCGCTCGATGGTGGGTGGTGACGGTGCCTGCATGGGCTGTGGAGAGAAGACCGTCCTCCACCTCGTCGTCTCGGCGATCAACGCACTCATGCTCCCCCGAGTGAAGGACTACGTGGCGCAGCTCGATGCACTCGTGGCCCGCCTCGACACGAAGGCTCGTGGGCTCCTTGCCGCCGACGTACCGTTGGACGCGGTCGTCGGAGACGGTGAGCCGATCGACCTGGACCTCGAGCCAGCCAAGCGAGCGCAGATCGAGCGCCTCGCCAAGCTGATCGCGGACCTGAAGGATATCCGCTGGCGATACACCGAGGGCCCCAGTGGGAAGGGGCGCTCCACGACCGGCATCGCCAACGCGACAGGGTGCTCCTCGGTTTGGGGAAGCACATACCCCTACAACCCCTACCCCTTCCCTTGGGTCAATCACCTCTTCCAGGATGCTCCCTCGATTGCCATCGGGATCTTCGAGGGACACATGCGCAAGATGGCGGCTGGGTTTGCGGCCGTCCGTCGCGCAGAGCTCGAGCTTGCGGACGGTTACGACCCCACGACGCACGACGCGTTCTTCGGCCGGTTCGATTGGCAGGAGTTCACCGACGACGAGCTCGCCATGTGCCCACCGATCCTCGCAGTGGGCGGCGACGGGGCGATGCTCGACATCGGCTTCCAGAACCTCTCTCGTCTCCTCGCGTCGGGGAAGCCGCTCCGCGTCGTCGTCCTCGATACCCAGGTGTACTCCAACACCGGCGGCCAGGCCTGCACGAGCGGGTTCACCGGCCAGGTCAGCGACATGGCGGCGTGGGGCCGGGCCCAGCACGGCAAGACGGAGACGCGAAAGGAGCTTTCGCTCCTCGCAATCGCTCACCGGAACGTCTTCGTTCACCAGTCGTCCCAGGCCGCGCCGGCACACCTGTTGAGTGGTGTGCTTCGCGGGCTCCAGTCCAAGTTCCCCGCCGTGTTCGCGCTCAATTGTCCCTGCCCGCCGGAGCACGGGCTTGGTGACGATGCCGCGGTTCAGGCTGCCAGGCTCGCCCTCGAGGCGCGCGCCTTCCCACTCCTCGTCTACGACCCTGCGGCGGGCGACACGCTGGCCGACCGGCTCAGCCTCGACGGTAACCCGATGCTCGACGACGTGTGGCCGACCTACGACCTCACCTACGAAGACGAGGGCGGGGAAGAGCACGTGCTCTCGCTTCCGGTCACCATCGCCGACTGGGCCGCGACCGAAACCCGCTTCAAGAAGCACTTCACGCCTGTCCCGGCCGATGCCGACGACGAGAGCCTCATGCGGTTCGACACGTTCCTCGAGGCGACACCGGAGGAGCGGGAGGGGAAGAGGCCCTTCATCCACGTTCTCGGTGATGGCAAGCGGCTCGACCGGCTCGCCGTCTCGCAGGAGATCATCGACCTTGCCCACGACCGGCTGCACCTGTGGCACCAATTGCGCCACATGGCTGGTCTCGAACTGCCCGAGTCGCTTCGCGACGTCGTGGAAAGCGACCTCGCATCTCGGTTCGACGATCGTGTCGCCGCGCTCCAGGCAGACCACGAGCGCTCCGTCGCGGATCTGAAGACCCGCTACCCGACCGTGATCGCGCGCCGGATGGCGGAGGGCCTCATTCGCGCCACCGGCAACGGCCGGGAGACCGTGGCCGAGCTGCTTGAGCGCGTCCGGGCGATGCCGAGTCTGGAGCCGATACCTGCCCAACCGGATGCGAACGGCGGAGAGGCCCCGGCGCCGGCCATGGCCGCACCATCCACCGCACCGCCGGCCCCCGCAGCCGCGGCCGCGCCGGCACCGGACACCGAAGAGACCGACGAGGCCGTCGCGCTCGAGCCGTACATCGACGCCGAGCTCTGCACGGCATGCGACGAGTGTACGAACATGAATCGACGGATGTTCGCCTACAACGAACGAAAGCAGGCCTACATCAAGGACCCGCGTGCCGGGACGTTCCGAGAGCTGGTCCTTGCGGCAGAGAAGTGTCCGGTGGAGATCATTCATCCGGGCACGCCACTCAATCTGAAGGAAAAGGACCTCGAGAAGTGGATGAAGCGTGCGGAGCGGTTCGCGTGAGGCCTAAGGGACCCTCATGCTGCGTCGGCTGACCTTCCGGCACGGCGTCCATCCGCCCGAGCTCAAAGAGCGCACGGAGCGGATGAGCATCCGGCGGCTCCCCTTTCCCGAGGTCGTGGTGCTCCCGCTTCAGCAGCACACGGGGAAGCCCGCCAAGCCGATCGTCGAGGTCGGCAATCACGTCGAGCGGGGCGACCTGATCGCCGAGTCCGACGGCTGGGTCTCCTCGCCGGTCCACGCGTCGGCCAGCGGCACGGTCGCCGACATCTGCCTCTGGCCGCACCCCGACGGGAGCTACAAGCAAGCCATTCGGATCGCGGTCGAGGCGTACTCAGCCCAAATCCCCCGGCCTCGCCTCGTGCCGGACTGGCGCGGCCTCTCGCCAAAGGAGCTCGTCGAAGCAATTCGGCACGCTGGCGTCGTGGGCCTCGGAGGCGCCGCATTCCCCACGCACGTCAAACTGACGCCTCCCCCCGACAAGCAGATCGACCTCTTGATCGTCAACGGCTGCGAGTGCGAGCCCTATCTCACCACCGATCACCGCTCCATGGCCGAGTTTCCCGAGCGCGTCCATCTCGGCATCCGGATCATGCTCCGCTGCTTGGGTGTCGACCGGGTGGTGATCGGCGTGGAGCGCAACAAGCCCGATGCGATCGAGGCGCTCCAGCGCACCAAGCCCGACGATCTCGCCGTGACGATCCTCCCCCTCACGGTCAAGTATCCTCAGGGTGCCGAGAAGATGCTGATCAAGGCGGTGACCGGGCGTGAGGTGCCGTCGGGGCAGTTGCCGCTCGACGTCGGCGTGGTCGTCCAAAACGCTGCATCGGTGGCGACGATTGCGGAGGTTTTCGAGACGGGGCTCCCTCTCGTCGAACGAATCGTCACCGTGACGGGCCT
>JBDHCY010000194.1:0-8966 GCA_039591795.1 Gemmatimonadota bacterium
TCCGGGAATTCGGACACCGAAGTCCAGGCGTACGTCGACCTGCTCGGTACGCCTGATGCCATCGGTGCGGCGCTCAACTGGTATCGCGCCATGAACGTACAGAGCCCGATGCCGGCTCTGACACCGATTCGCATGCCAACGACCTTCGTATGGGGTACAAACGACGTCGCTCTCGGCCGAGAGGGCGCCGAGGTGACGGGGAAGTACGTCGAGGGTCAGTATCGGTTCGAGATTCTGGAGGATGTCGGTCATTGGGTGCCGGAACAAGCCCCCGACCGGCTGAACGAAGTGCTACGCGAGCACTTCGCCCCATTCAACCGGTGAGGCGATGCATAGGTCTGCAACGATCGCCTGCTCACACTTTGCGCTGGGCGCTGCCACCGTGGCTGACAGATGAAGTGTCTCACCGTCGCCCCGCAGAAAAGGGACTATCAGGAATGATCCGCACCATTTCCATTGCGTGTGTCCTCTGCCTCGCGGGTGTATCGACGGGAATCGCACAAGACCTCTTCATTGCGAACGCGCAGATCGTCGATCCCTCTGCCCGGGAGATTCGTGCCGGTACCCTGTTGATCGTGGACGGCGTGATCGTCGGGAGCCCCGAGGCTCCGCCGTCCAACTTCACCGGTGAGACCATCGATCTCGCTGGGAAATGGGTGATCCCCGGGTTGAACGATCTGCACACTCACTCCTACGGCAACATGGCTCCTGGTGGCGCCATGGATGGCCCGGGTACGGCCGTCGTGGCCAGGCGCATGCTCTACGCCGGTGTGACGGGGTTTCTCGACCTGTTCGGGAGTGAGCAA
This sequence comes from Gemmatimonadota bacterium, assembly GCA_039591795.1. GTDB lineage: Bacteria > Gemmatimonadota > Gemmatimonadetes > Gemmatimonadales > GWC2-71-9 > JBDHCY01. The sequence continues at coordinate 807 of JBDHCY010000194.1, forward strand.
CAACTGCTGCGCCTCCGCGAACAGCAGCGCAGCGGCGCCATCGATGGTGCCGATATCTTCGCGAGCCTGTCCTGCCTCACCGCTACCGAAGGACATTGCACCGAGTATGGAGTGCCGACGCGAACGATGGACTCGCCGGACGAGGCACGGCAGGTCGTGAGCGACCTCGCCGAGCGGGCCCCCGATGTCGTGAAAATCGTGTACGCGCCCACGGGCCGCATGCCCTCGATAGACGAGGAAACGCTGTCGGCGGCGGTTGCCACTGCAACGGCGCACGGAATCAAGACCGTCATACACGTCAACACGTGGCAGGACGTGCGCGACGCGATGGAGGCGGGTGCGTCGGCGGTCACGCACGTGCCGAGTCAGGCACCCATCCCGACAGATCTCGCGCGACTGATGGCGGAGCGAGACATGTTCAGCATCCCGACCCTTTCGGTCCAGACGGACTTTCCGAACTTCGTCGAGGATCCCTCCGTGCTCGCGCACCCCCTGGCGGCGGCACTCACCACGCAAGCGATTCGCGACGCGTACCGCGGCGAGGCGGCGATTGCCCGTGTCGAGTCGCGACGCGAGCGGGCGGCAACCCAGGATGCCAACATCTGGACCTCGATCAAGACGATGTCGGACGCCGGCGTCACGATGCTCACGGGCACCGACGCCGGCAACTGGGGAACGATCCAAGGGTACTCCGTGCACCGCGAGCTCCTGCTCTTCGTCGAGGCGGGCCTCACGACCTGGGAGGCGTTGGCCGCCTCGACGACGCAGGCCGGGAGGTTCTTGGGTCGATCGTTCGGAGTCAACGCGGGTGATGAGGCGAACTTCGTCGTGCTCGATGCGTCACCGATCGCCGACGTCCGCAACACGTTGCGCATCGCGATGGTGATTCACCATGGCACGGTCGTCGATCGTCAGACATTGCTGGACGCTTTGCACCGATGACGAGGCTCCGTCGCAGATGGGTCGTGCTGTTCGGCGGCCACGGCGTGGGCGGCCAGTTCTCTCGCCGGCGCTCCGACTTCTTCGTCAAGTGGCTGCTCGGCGTCGAGCCGCCAGACTGGAACGGCGGCGTCTCGCTGGGCGTCGACGCAAACTGGCGCCCCGCTCGACGAAGCGTCCTCCGATCTCGATCCGGCTCCGAGCTTCTTCGACGCGCCCGACGAGGCGCCGCCCGACACGGGGTGGTGATCGCACGCTGACACGACCGGCGGCAGACGCGGCCCTCGTCGTCGAGGGGGCGACCCGATCATTCGGGGATGGACGGGGCCTGCGTGGCGTCGACCTCCAGGTTTCCCCCGGGGAGATCTGCGGCCTCCTTGGGCCCAACGGCGCTGGAAAGACCACGTTGATTCGCGCCATCTCGGGCCGGCTTCGGCTCGATATGGGCAGTGTGCTCGTGGCCGGAGGAGACCCCCGCACCGATTCCCTCGTACGGCGGGCGCTCGGGCTCGTTCCCCAAGAGATCGCTCTCTACCACGATCTCAGCGTGCGCGAGAACCTCGTCCTGCTCGGTCAACTCGCGGGCCTGGATCGCCGCACCGCGCGGGCCGCCGTCAACCCTGCCCTCGACTGGATCGGCCTGGCCGACCGCGCACGCAGCAAGGTGGCTACGCTCTCTGGCGGCCAGAAACGGAGATTGAACCTCGCCGCGGCCACGTTGCACCAGCCCCGGGTGCTCCTCTTGGACGAGCCGACGGTCGGCATCGACCCACCTGCTCGCGAGCGGATTCACCGCATGCTCGACGAGCTTCGGCACCGAGACATGGCAATCCTCCTCGCCACCCACGATCTCGATCAAGCGGCGGAGCTCTGTGACCGCATCGGTTTTATCGTCGAGGGCCTCATCCGGGCAGAGGGCACGCTGGACGAGTTGGTACGAGCTGCGTTCGGGGACGGTCGCGCGCTGCACGTCACCCTGTCGCACCCTCCGGACCTGGTTGGCCGCGGCGCACTCGAGGCGCTCGGACTCGAAAGTGGTGATGACGCGCGCCGGTGGTCCGGGCCGGTGACCGGCGGACTGGACACGGTCCCGCAGTTCGGACGCCGGCTCTCGGAGGCTGGGGTCGACGTCGTGGAGGTCCGCGTACGCGAGCCGGGGCTCCGCGAGGTGTTCTTCCACATCGCAGGACACGAGTTCGACGCATGAGCCTCGTCGTCATGCACGCGATGCTGCTTGGCTTTCTGCGCGACCGCGGCGCGGTCGTGATGGCACTCGTGCTGCCGATTGCTGTCTTTTTGGTCTTCGCGGCGATCTTCGCCGGGGCCTCCGGAGAGCAACTACGCGTCACCGTCGCGGTGGCCGACGAGGTTCGATCGGACGAATCGCGCCGGCTCCTCGGAGCCCTGGCGCGGGACCCCGCGCTCTCGCTGCGCCCTAGCGATCCCCTCAGCACCACCGAGGTCCGTCGCCTCGTCCGGCAAGGAAGTGCCGATGCCGGCCTCATCGTCCGACGCAACGGCCGGGCGCTGGACGATCTCACGGGCCCGGGGCCGGCCCCCTTGATCATCGTGACAGATCCCGTGCGTGCCGTCGCAGCGCGCGTGCTAGCCGGCCAGATTCAAGAAGCCTATTTCGCCGCTCTGTCGGATGTCGCCTTGGGCGGCGTTGCCCAGCTCTTGTCGGAAGGTTTCGTCACACTCGAGCCGGCACAGGATGAGGAGCTGGCCAGTGGTCTCGAGGCGCTTCGGCAGGCCATACTTGCGGCGGAGCGGACCGGCACAGCCCCGGTCAGCGCACTCGAATCGCTGCTCGAAACTGAGACGACCGTGCCCACCGTCGGCCGGAGCCACGTCGCGTACTACGCCGGAGCAGTGGGGATTCTGTTTCTGCTCTTCGCAGCGGTGCACGGCGCTCTCACCCTCCTCGAGGAACGGGACGCCGGATTGCTCGATCGCCTGCTCGCCGGGCCCGGCGGGATGGACGCCGTCGTCGCAGGCAAGTTCCTCTTCCTCCTCGTGCAAGGGATCGTCCAAGTGACGGTCATCTTCATTCTCGCATGGGCCCTCTACGGAGTGGACCTTCCGGGCCATCTTGGCCCGTACGCGGTCGTCACCTTCGCGGCAGCTGGTGCCGCAGCGGGGCTCGCGTTGGCCATCACGACGGCCTGCTCGAGCCGCCGTCAGGCGCAGACCCTGGCCAACGTGGTCGTGCTGATTGCCTCCGCCGTCGGCGGCAGTATGGTCCCTCGGTTCTTCATGCCGCCGCTCATCCAACAGCTCGGCTGGCTCACCCCAACGGCGTGGGCGCTGGAGGCCTACTCGAGCGTGTTCTGGAGGGGCGACCCGCTCGCGCGCATCGCCCTCCCCGTCGTGCTGTTGCTGGCGAGCGGGGCACTCGGGCTGGCGATCGCACGCCACCTCGCACGACGATTCGAGACCATCTGAGGGCGGGCGCGCGCGTGCTTGCGGGACAGCCCGCCGCGCTCTAGAATCGACGGATGCTGCGTTGGACCGTGCTGTTTCTGGCGAGCTTCGCCGGAATGGAGCTCGTGGCGTACCTCACGCACAAGTACGTCATGCACGGGTTCCTGTGGGTCGTGCACGAGTCGCATCACCGCACGCGGCACGGTGCTTTCGAGTGGAACGACCTCTTCGGGGTGATCTTCGCACTCCCGGCCATCGCATTCATCTATCTCGGAACGCACGGCCAGCCGACCCTCCTTCCCATCGGACTCGGCATCACCACATATGGCGCGGTATACTTCGGATTCCACGACGTGCTCGTCCACCGACGCATACCGCACCACTGGATTCCGAAGCGCGGGTACCTGCGCCGACTCGTTCGTGCCCACCTGATTCACCATCGGACGCGCACCCGCGACGGCGCCGAGTCGTTCGGCTTCCTGTACGCACCGGAGTTTGGCCCGCGAGGCGAGCGTCTCGTGAGGTCGGTCGAGACGGAAGAGGAGCGCCGGAGCTAGAGAGAGAGTCTGGCCGGTGCGGGACGGCTCAGCAGTCCGGCACGCGATGCCTGGGGGCGTGCCCGCTCGGTGGTGACGGCGCTCGCGGCTCGGCCAAGCGCCCACACCACGCGATACGCTTTCCGCGATCCTGACACCACCGCTCGCCGCTCCCATGCCGCCACACCACGCCTGCGGACGACCCGGCCGATGTCGCGATAGATCCCGAGCGCCGCCGCCGTCGCCCAGGCGCGGCGCAGCCCGAGGCCCCGAAGGCCAACGAGCGCGGACTCGTAATAGCGATCGGCTTCATCGAGCAACCGGTGCACGAGCGGGACGATGCGGGGCCACGCGCTGACTGCGCCAACCGCCTCCGGTGCAAGGCCAACCGTCTCGAGCCACTTCAGCGGGAGATAGATCCGGTCGGCCGCGGCGTCGTGACGGACATCGCGCGCAATGTTGGTCAGCTGAAACGCGATCCCCAGGTCGGCGGCGCGGTCGAGCGTCGCCTCGTCCTCCACACCCATGACGTGTGCCATCATCACGCCGACGACCCCAGCGACGTGATAGCAGTACTTGAGGAGCTCCTCGAGGTCGTGAGGCCGCCGCCCCTCGACGTCCATGCGAAAACCCGCGAGCAGGTCGAGGGGGTATTGCTCGGGTATGCGGCACTGCGCGACGACCCGCTGGAGCGCTTGGAACGGGAGATCGGTCACCGTGCCGCCGCGCAGCGCCTCGGCAGTGCGACGCTCCAGGGAATCGAGCCGTGCGCGGGCATCAGCCGGCGCCGCCTCGACCCCGGAAGGAGCATGACCGTGTCGCTGCCCATCCACCTGGTCGTCGCAGTAGCGACACCACGCATAGAGCAGGTGAGCTCGCTCCCGCGTCTCGCGGTCGAAGATCGACGCGGCCCGAGCAAAGCTGCGCGACCCGAGTCGAATCGCGTTGGCGGCATACGCCGCCAAGGTGACCGACTCGGACGGATCAGCCGCGTACATGAGGCACCTTGAGATCCTCGAGCACCAGCGTCGCCGTCGCCTTGGCGGAGCTCACGACTCCCGGCACTCCCGCGCCGGGGTGTGTCCCGGCACCGACGAAGTACAGGCCGCCGATTCGGGGATCACGATTGTGCACACGGAAATAGGCGCTCTGCGACAAAGTCGGCTCGAGAGAGAAGGCCGATCCGTGATGCGCATTCAACACGTCACGGAAATCGAACGGCGTGAAGATCCGGAGGGTCACGACGTCGTCACGAAGTCCGGGGATGTGCCGCTCCTCCAAGTACTCCAGGATCCGTTCGGCGTAGCGCGGCCCCACTTGGGTCCAGTCGATGGCTGCCTTGCCGAGATGCGGCACGGGCGAGAGTACGTAGAACGCCTCGCACTGAGGGGGCGCGAGCGCCGGGTCCGTCCGTGTGGGTGCATGGAGGTACAGCGAGAAGTCGTCCGCCAAGACGCCGCGATCGAACACGTCGGTCAGCAGCTCGCGATAGCGTGGGCCAAAGCAGACGCTGTGGTGCGCGAGATGGGGATGTTGACGCCGCGTGCCGAAGTAGACGACGAAGAGCGACATACTGTGCCGCCGCTTCGCGAGTCGCGCCGCGCGCCTCGCGGCTCGAGGCTCGTCACGAAGGAGCACCCGATACGTATGCACGACGTCCGCGTTGCTTACGACGACGTCGGTTTCCCGACGCCACCCGTCCTGCGACGTGACCGCACGCACCACCCCGCTGCTCGTTTCGATACCGCTCACATCGCACCCCAGCACGAGCTCGCCCCCGAGCTCCTCGAAGAGACCCACCAGCGCTCGCACGAGCGCACCGGTACCGCCGCGTGGGAAGAAGACGCCCCATCGGCGCTCGAGAAAGTGAATCAGCGTGTAGATGGCCGACGTCGTGTACGGATTCCCACCCACGAGCAACGAGTGGAAGCTGAAGGCTTGGCGGAGGTGGGAGTCGGCAATGAACCTGGACACGACGTCATACACCGATCGATAGGCCTGCAGGCGCAGAAGCTGCGGGGCCACGCGGACCATGCTGCCGAAGTCCAGGAACGGCACGTGCGCCAGCTTGACGTACCCCTCGTTGAAAACATCGGCAGTGTACGCCAAGAACCGCTCGTATCCTGCGACGTCGGCTGGGGATGTCGCGGCGATCTGGCGGCGGGTCTTTTCGAGGTCGTTGCTGTAGTCGAACTGAAAGCCGTCCTCCCAGTAGAGCCGGTAGAAGGGCCGCACGGGCTCGAGCGTGACATAGTCAGCCATGCGCCGCCCTGCCAGCGTGAACAACTCGCCGAGTGCGTCGGGCGCCGTAATGACCGTCGGACCAGCATCGAACACGAACCCGGCGTCCTCGTACACGTAGGCGCGTCCCCCCGGCCGATCGCGTCGGTCTACGAGCACCGTCTGCACGCCAGCGGCCTGGAGTCGGATGGCCGCGGCCAGTCCGCCAAAGCCCGCTCCGATCACGGCCGCGCGGCGCTCACGCATGGGCACCCCACGCGGCCGGCAGTCCGTCCGAGAGGCATCGCAGCGCCCCGCGGACGGACACGGGGGGTCGCCCTGCGAGCAGGCGGACACGGTCGAGCGGTGTCACGCCTCCCGCGTAGAAGCGCGCGATGGTCGCTTCCGGGAGACGATAGAACCGTTCGAGGACCCGGTACCGATGCGCAGGCTCGGCCGCACGAAACAGCATCCGATTCAGAAGGCGGAAGAACCCGGGAGCGAGTAGCCGGTTGTATGATGGAACAACCCGGCCCGCATGCCGGACGTTGGAACCCCGGGAGCGTGCTGGCGCCAAAGCCGGTCCAGCTCACCAGCGAGTGGAATGGGGAGCACGCCCTGCTCCTCATCGTCGACCTGCGCGATGGGCCACCCTCGATCCCGAGCGTACTCGCCGATCCGCGCCCGCAGCAGCTCGGGTTGCAGCTCCGGATCGTCAGTGTAGTACGTGTCTTCGATGAGCAAACGGTGTGTCGTCCAAGGCAAGACGTACACGAAGCGGAAACCGTCCACCTGCTCCACGGTCGCGTCCATGAGCAGCGGTGCCTCGAGACCATGGGCCTCGCTGAGCGTCACGTGCTGCCCGACGAACTTCTGGAATCCGGCAACGAGCCAGTCGCTCAGATACCCGCGACCGTCGATGACGCAGCGAGCCGTCAGGGTCGTGCCGTCCTCCAAGACCACCGCGTCTGGCCGCACGGTGGCGGTGCTCCGGCCGAGGAGGAGTCCCGAGAGACGTGGAAACCGCACCTCGTGGCGTGGCCACGACCGAGTCACGAGTGGCTCGAGCCACTCGTGGTCGCCGGGCCCGAGATCCCCGACGTGGTACGACCAGGTGTGTCGTCCGCCGACCGCGGCTTCCCGTTCCACGAGAGCAATTCGGAGCGTCGGCCGTGCCGTGCAAAGCCGAAGCCCGATCAGTGCGTTCGCCAGACCACCCCCGACCAGCAGGACGTCATGCGTCATGGCGAACCTTCCAGCACATCGTATCGTCACTCCCGGGACACGGCGCCTGTCCTCGTGACAAGGGTGGGCAAGGTAACCGCCCGTTCCATGGTGAACCACGGAGACGCCGTGCCCCGACCGCGCAAGCCGGGCGACGAGTGGAACCTGGTTCGCGTGGCGCGCGTTTTCGTGAGCGGTGCATTCCGCGCCGTGGGATGCTAGCCTCGACCCTAGGAGAGCAACAGGAATGCGTGAATCCGATCCGGAACGACTCTTCCGACTGATCAGCGACGATGCCGCGGGCCCTGATCCAGCGGTGCCCTCCAACTCGGACGCGTCCGACCCCGACGAGGACGTGTGGGACGCCTACTCGCGAGCCGTCGTGTCGGCGGCCCAGCGGGCGGGGCCGGCCGTCATCAGCGTCGAAGCCGTCCATCGGAGTGGCGGCCGAAGGCCACGGTCGCAGCGCGGCGGTGCGGGCTCGGGGTTCGTCTTCGCCCCCGACGGCTTCGCCCTCACGAACAGCCACGTCGTGCACCGCGCCCGCAGTGTCCGGGTGGTCCTGCAAGACGGACGAACCGCTCGTGCCGACCTCGTCGGCGAGGACCCCGACACCGACGTCGCACTCCTCCGGGTGGACGCCGCGGACCTTCCAACCGTCGAGCTCGGAGACTCCCGACGGCTCCGGGTCGGCCAGCTCGTCATCGCGATTGGGAACCCCCTCGGCTTTCAGAGCACCGTCACCGCGGGGGTCGTGAGCGCGGTCGGTCGGTCGCTGCGCGCGGCCACGGGCCGGCTCATCGAAGACGTCGTGCAA
>JBDHCY010000195.1:0-7341 GCA_039591795.1 Gemmatimonadota bacterium
TCCTCTGCCAGTTCCGCCGCTACGATATTCTTCGCCACGTACCTCGCCATGTACCCGGCCGAGCGGTCCACCTTACTGGGGTCCTTCCCGCTGAACGCCCCGCCTCCGTGCACGGCCCAACCACCGTAGGTGTCCACGATGATCTTGCGGCCGGTCAATCCCGTGTCGCTCTGCGGCCCGCTGACCAGGAACTTGCCCGTGCCGTTCACCGTAATAGTGGACTTCTTGTCCAGCAGCTCCCCGGCCACCGGACGTACGACCTTGTCGACGATCTCCTCCTTGGCCTCGTCGGTCGTGAACTTGCCGTCGGGCGTCACCACCTCGTCGGTGTGCGAGGCCGCGATCACCACGTAGTCGATGCGTTCGGCCTTGCCGTCGCGATACTCCACGGTCACCTGCGTCTTTCCGTCCGGGCCCAGGTACGGTAACACCTTCTGCTTGCGCACCTCGGCGAGCTTCATGGCCAACTCGTGGGCGAGCATGATCGGCAACGGCATCAGCTGTTCTGTCTGCGTACACGCGTAGCCGAACATCAGCCCCTGGTCGCCAGCCCCGATTTCCCCGCCCTCTTTCGTCACTCCCTGGCTGATGTCGGGCGACTGCGCATGGATGGTCCTGACGACGGCGGCGGTGTTCACGTCGAAGCCGTACTCCGGCGAGATGTAGCCGATGTCATTCCCGAGCTCGCGCACGACCTTGGCAACGTCGAAGAGTGCCGTCGTCGTGATCTCGCCGCCCACGTTCACGAGCCCCATCGTGACATACGTCTCGCACGCCACGCGTGACATGGGATCGCGCTTCAGGCACTCATCCAGCACCGTGTCCGAGACCTGGTCGCAGAACTTGTCCGGATGCCCTTCGGTCACCGATTCCGAAGTGAAGAACATATTCTCAGGGTACATCGGCATGACTGACCTCCCTAAGACTCGTGTGTGGTCAGAAGCTCGCTACGAATTGTACGCGCAGCGTCGATTGCGGTCCCGTCGAAGGGAACACGCCAGCGTTGAACGCCGCGGGCACGATGCTCGTTGTCTGAGCATCGAACATGTACTGATAGTCGACGCTAAACCGGGCGGAGGGACGCCTGGGTAACACGAAAAGGCTGAGGCCCCCGGTGAGCGTGCGGAACTCGTGGGTGCCCGTCCCTCCTTTAGAGATCGCCGGGTCGCGCTCCTTGCCGTCGGGTATCACCTGATCATACCGCAGGAAGATCTCGAGGTCATGGGTGACGAACACGCCGCCCTGGACCACGAAGCCCATGTCATCAAAGTTCTGTCCAGACTCGATGCCGAATCCCTCTCCGGGCTCGCTACGCTGGTACATGAACTGGCCCAGCGCGTTCCAGCCGCTTCCTTTGACATCAACGTCCGCGCTCACGTACAGCACCTTGAGGGAGTCTGTGTCGCCGGTCGCGCCTCCCGACTGATACGTCGCGGCCAGCCCTACCTTGAGCGCAGGAGGACCACCGCGAAGGGAAGACGCTTGGGCGAAAGCGCTCCAGGTGTCGCCGATGAGGTTGCGCTCGAGGTACACGGTTGCTGCGGCGTCGGCCCTGCCCGCAGTCCCTGCCTGCGCGAACCCGGAGCGCAAACCGGAATGCAGCGCCGCCGAAGCCCTCCATCGGCCGGGCCTGAACACGGCCATCACACCTTGCGTGGCCCCGACATCGAAGGTGAAGCCGGCGGGCGAGTAGTCGGCCGCAAGTGTCCGTTCGGGATTTGGGTACAACTCACCAGCGCCGGGCAGATAGAACTGGCCCATCCGCAGTTGCGTGATGCCGAAGTGGAGATCCGCAAATGCGCGCTCTATCTTGAAACTCCCTCCGCCGTCGACGCCGGCCCGCACGATGAGCCCCGCCCGATCCGAGTAACTGGCGTCGAGGATCAGGCGGACGCGTGTGACCTGAAAACCAGAAGTCCATTCGTTTTCGGCGGCCGGCGGCTCCCGGCGATTGGCGGCATAACGCATCTGCATCAGTCCACCGGTTCTCAGCGCCACCGTGCTGGCGCGGTCGGTGGCCGTATCCTGTGAGGCCGCTCGCTGTCCGCGCGCTGTCGAGGTCGGCAACATGGAGCTTGCCAGGAACACAAAGGCCGTGGCCGCAACGTGCTGTGGACGCATTACGCGCTCCTTCGAGGGCGCAGCCTGCGCCCTCAGAACAACAGGATCACGCTTCCGGCCACGGTCAACAGCACGTTGGCAAACGCGTATGCGCCCGTGTAGCCCAGAGCAGGAAGCGAGCTTCGCGCTTCGCCCACGACGATGCTCAGCGATGCGCCGCTGGTCATCGAGCCGGTGATCGCACCCAGCAAGTAGACTGGGTTGAGCGACAGCACCTTTCGACCCAACACGTAGCCGATCGCCACCGGAATCGTCGTCACCGACACGCCGGCCACGAAGAGGGCGAGCCCGGAGTCGGCCAGCGTCTCGATGATCCCCGCGCCGGCCCGCAGCCCGACCCCGGCCATGAAGATCGTCAACCCCAGCTCCATGAAGATCCAGCGCGCCGCCTCCGGCACGCGACCGAAGGTTGGATGGAGCGCCCGGAGGTATCCGATCACGAGACCGGCCACCAGCAGCCCGCCTGCGGTGCCGAGGCCGACGGAGATCCCGGCGATCGAGACTGAAAGTCCGCCGACCAGCAGGCCGGCGGTGATGCCGATGGCGAAGGTGACCAGGTCCGTGGACTGGGTGGCGCCCTCGATGTGCCCGACCCGCTCGCCGATCTCCCGGACCCGTGCCGTCGGCCCGGTGACGTGGACCACGTCGCCAGCCTGGATCTCGATGTTGCCCTGCAGCGGGATGTCGTGGCCGAGGCGCTGGATCCGGGAGACGAAACAGCCGGACCTGGCGGTGATATCGGCGAGCGAGGTCGAGATCTTCTTGAGCTTGGTCCGCAGGGGCACGATGCGACACGACTCCAAGGAGACGTCCAGCAGCTCCGGGTCCGACAGCTCGGGCCCGACATTCTGCGCGCGTTCGACGAGCTCGTCGAGGAACCCGACGAAGCAGATCTCGTCGTCGAGCTCCACCGTGGTGTCGAGGGATAGCGGAAGCAGCTCCCCGCCGCGGCGGATCTTCTCCACCGACATTCTGCCGGGGAGCGCGTCCCGCACGTCGGCGAGGCTCTTCCCGACCAGCTCCGGGTTGGTCAACCGGTGGGCGCGGGTCGTGATGTCCTGTAGGCCGTAGACCCGGTCCTCGATCCCTCCCGAGCGGCTCGCCTCGAGGCTCGCAGCCTCGGCCGCGAGATCGACGCCGGTGATCCGCGGCAGCAGGCGGATGATCAGGATCAGGCCGACCAGGCCGAAGATGTAGGTGATGGCGTAGGCGGTGGTGACGTTGGTCATCACCGCCTCGGCCGACATCCCTTCGGGCAGCGGGAAGTCCCCCGCCCGCACGGCCTCCTGGGCCGCGGCGAGGGTCGGGGAGCTGGTCAACCCCCCGGCGAGAAGCCCGGCGGAGGCCCCGAACTCGAACCCCATCATCTTCGCGAAGCTCCAGGCGAGCGAGAACCCGGTGACCGCGATCACGACCGCCAGCGCGAAGTACCGGGCGCCGTCCTGGCGCAGCACGCTGAAGAAGCTGGGGCCGGCCTGGAGGCCAACGGAGAAGATGAACAGCACGAACCCGATGGACTGGACCGTGGGATTGACTTCGTAGCCGAAGTGCCCGAAGACCAGACCGACGAACAACACACCGGAGATCGACCCGATCTCGAATCCTCGGATCTTCGTCTTGCCCAGCAGGTATCCAAGCCCCAAGACCGCAAACAGCAGTGCCACCGGGTTGCTTCGGAGGAACTCCGCGAGATGTGCCAGCATCGATCCGCTCCCTCTTACGAATCCGTGAGACGACCCATTGCGTCAGCGCGTAACGGGGAAGAGAACACGCGTCCGCTCGCGCGGACTCCCACGGCTTCTTGCTTGGGTACATCGGACTGTTCTGATCATTTTACTCCAGGAGCTTGAACAGCACGGCGGCCAGGAATCCGGCCAGCGTACTCAACCCGACTGCGCTCGGCTTGCCGTGCGCCGCCGCTTCGGGGATCATAGCGGCCGCGATCATCGTCAGCATCGCGCCCGCGGCCACGCCCTCGGCGAACACCAGCCAGGTCTCGCTCAGCACCCCCGCCAGCAGAAAGCCAAGTCCCGCCCCCACGGCGGTCACCACCATCAGCGCGAACCACATCAGAAAGATCCGGCTGCGGGCCCACCGCGCGGCCAACATGTTGGCCGAGCTCGACAGCGCCTCGGGGAAATTGGACAGGAACAACCCGGCGATCAGGGTATACGGGATCACGTGTATGAATCTCAGCGAATCAGGCGCGGGATGAGCCGCGATCACCGCGAAGAGTCCGGCGCCGATGACGATGCTCTCAGGGATGCCGTCAAGCAGGATTCCCAACCAGACGGCCACGGGCGAGCCCTCGTGTTCTTCATGGGCGCGGCGGATCGTGAGCGCGGGCACCGGTTCACCGAGTCGGAGAGCCGATGCCGCCGAGCGTGTCCACTCGACGGCCGCCTCGAGCCGTGCGGTCAGGTGCTGCTCGAGTTGGTCCATGCGCGTGGCGGCAAGGTTGTGGCAAGCCTCGTCAAACTTGGGAGACAGGGTCCGCAGGTGGTCGACGTCTTGACGGTTCAGCGCAAGGGTCTTCAGGTCGCTCCTCGCCCGTACTATCCCCAGGTCCGACAGTCCCGGGACGAAGAGCGCCGCCACGCCAACCAGCGTTCCTGGACCGTAGGTCTCGGCGTGCTTGCCGTTGATCTCCACCTCCACCTCTCCCTCCAGAACGATGTACGCGTGGGAGACTTCGCGACCGGAGCCCACCAGAATCGCGTCCGGCTTGAAGTTCACGGGTGTCAACATGCCCGCGACCATGTCCGCCATCTCTGCGGGCAGATTGTCGAAGGGCGGCGCCTTGAGCACCGCCTGCACCACCTCTTGCACTCCCTTGCGCCGACGCTCTGCCATGTGCGCCAGCGTCGTGGCGGTCTTGCGCAGGTAGCCTCCCTTCTCGTTGACCACGGCGTCCAGCGCCACGAAAAGGAGTCCCCCGAAGACGCCGCCGCCGAGCAGAGCGAGGAAGTTGACGCGGGCAGTTCCGGCATCCGCGTGGCCCGGTTCGGTCAGGGCGAAGGCCGTGGGTGCCACGAGTTCCACGCTGAGCGCGGCGATCAACGCGCCGGCTCCGAACGCCGCGAAGACCGCGATGTAGCGCGTTTTGAAGCGGAAGTTGAGGCCCACGAGTGACCCGAGCGGCAACGACACGGCGCTGACCGCGCCGAGCAACAGGGCCCAGACGACGTACAAGAGTGTCCCCTCTGCCATGCGAAGGAAACCTCCCCAGTCGGCTCAGAAAGGGTCAAGCCCGAGCGGCGCCGCGCCGCGCGGCCCAGGACCTCACACCTTCATCCGAATCAGCGTCTTCTCAGAGTTCTGGTAGCAACCGCCGGTGACGCTGATTCGCCTGTCCCTCGCTCACGGGTGAGACGACAACGCGGGACGAAATGTTCTGGTGTTTACGTCTTTATCTGATCGATTTCGCCATCTATTGCTTCCAGCGCGACTTCAAAGATCCTTTTCAAGCCTTCCAGCTTTTCTGCGCTGTGGTATCCCTGATTCCAATCCTCCTCTGACAATAGATCGCTGATGACAAGAATTGAACTCACACCTACTCCACGATAAGCACCAACAGCAAACAAGGCAGCTACTTCCATTTCTACCGTGGCGACACCGTCGGAACGATAGTGGCGCAGCTCCTCAATGGTTTCCCGATAAGGTGCATCAGTGGTCCAACTGGTGCCTTTGCTATGCTGAATGCCTTTTCTCTCAAAAGCCGTACACAGGTTCTCTGTTAATTCAGGGGATGAAAATGCGTATTTTTCGACGGGCAGATAATGGTGCGAAGTACCTTCATCGCGAATCGCACGATCACAAATCACGATATCACCAATATTCATATTCTGTTGTAATCCACCTGCTGTGCCGACATTGACGAATTTTTCAATGCCGAATGCTATCAGCTCTTCCAGTGTCATGACAGCGGTTGGTGCACCAAAACCCGGTACTTTCAACACCAGAACCCGGGAGTCTTTGTACGGCACCAGGTACGCGCCCTTTAACCAGCCATCGCATTCAACATGTCCGGGGCCTGCACAAACCCATTGCCAAAATGCAGTGTCGTAACACATGATAGCTCCGGCGGGCACAGGGCCTGAAGGATGCAGCCCGATCTTCTTGCGCTCCTGAATCACTCTGGCGGGTTCAATGACGGCCCTATCGCCATATTTCCGTGCTTTATTGGGCATGCTCATCCGTATGCCTCAGATACAGGTAGCATTTCAATTGCATGAGAAGGGCAGACGGGCATGCAGTCTCCACACCCATTACGTCTATCATAGTCCACCACCGAGTTGCCCGACAGCAATTCCGGCATTGCTGAATCTCCCTGACAGGCACAGGCTATTCCGTGACATGTCTAGCCTCGGAATCGGGGACGTGTAACGCAATGAACACTGAAGCTTAGGCAAACATTCATACATGGACCCTGCAACGATGGCAAGACGGACTACCCGACGTGCCAGAAGCTAGACGGGGTCCGAGTTCGACTTCCTCGGCGACCGGACGACGATCCTGGCGAACCCGGTGTTCCGCATCTACATCTGAACACGAGCGGGCAGACCAGGCTCGGCTGCCCGCACCGCCACTCCTCCGGACTCGGAGCAGGCAGTGCTCCCCATACTCCCCCAACGTACCGGGGTCGACGCCGTCTGCCGTTCCCAAGAGCTGCCCCAAAGTACAGTGTCGAAGTAGCTTCGCAGCCCTAGGATAAAGCGAGGTGCCGGATGCACACGGCGCCGTTCAAGGAGGCAAGGCTGATGAGGGTCGTCTGCTGACGGCGCTCGTACTCTCGCCTTCCGTGGAACTACGACGTGGATCTGAAACGGATGCGCCTACCGGAGGGCAACTGAGCCTCGGGCATGGACGTGTTGTGGACGAGATGACCCAGCATGTGCCAAGGGAACGACAACAACCCACACAGAGAGAACTGGAGAGGACATCATGAGCACTGGAGCTGAAGTGCCGGCCGGGAAGCGGAAAGTCAAGAAAACCTCGACACGCACGGGGAAAGTCACCGCCGATGACGCACGTATCGACCGGCTGAAAGAGCAGCTCAGGAGCACCCCGGAAGAGGTCGATTACGGGCGGCACATCATCATGCGTGATGTCTACGAGGAGACCGCCGGCCTCGATAATATCATCCGGCGCGCCAGGTTGATGGAAGCCACGGTGGAACGCAAGGAGATCTACATCGATGACAACCTCTTCGTGGGCTCC
>JBDHCY010000196.1:0-7301 GCA_039591795.1 Gemmatimonadota bacterium
GTCGGAAGATCCTGGACCTCGAGGAGGCCGACTTCTCGAAGCTCATCGAGGCCGGCTACCAGTTTCCGGAGCCGTACACGGTGAAAGCGGCCGATCGCGTGACCGATCTGTACGGCGTCATCTACAAGCCCTTCGACTTCGACTCCACCAAGCACTACCCGATCGTCGCCTACGTGTATCCCGGCCCGCAGACGGAAGCGGTCTCGAAATTCTTCTCCACCAACCGGTACGAAACGGCACTCGCACAATTCGGAATGATCGTCGTCACGGTTGGGAATCGGGGCGGCCACCCGGCGCGATCGAAGTGGTACCACAACTATGGCTACGGCAACCTCCGTGACTACGGACTGGCAGACAAGAAGGCCGCCATCGAGCAACTGGCCGACCGGCACGACTTTATCGACATCGACCGCGTTGGGATCTACGGACACTCGGGCGGGGGGTTCATGTCGACGGCGGCGATGCTCGTCTACCCAGATTTTTTCAAGGTCGCCGTGTCTTCGTCGGGTAATCACAACAACGACGTCTACAACTGGAACTGGTCTGAGAAGCACCACGGCGTGAAGGAGGTCGTGAAGGGCGACACTGTCACCTTCGAGTACAGCATCGAACGGAACTCGGACCTAGCAGGGAATCTGAAGGGTCACCTCTTGCTGACCACAGGCGACATCGACAACAACGTGCATCACGCAGGCACGTTTCGGATGGCGGAGGCACTGATCCGCGCGAACAAGCGGTTCGACTTCTTCGTCTTCCCAGGGCAACGGCATGGGTACGGCAACATGAGCAACTACTGGTTCTGGCTGCGCGCCGAGTACTTCGTGAAGCATCTGCTCGGCGATACGCGGAGGAACACGAATATCGTCGAGCTCGATCTCGAGCGGGAGCAATCGGGAGGGCGGTGACGGCTATCGGGAGCCGCTGACCCCGGCGGCACGTTTCTGATCCTGCACCATTTGGGCGACGTCCGACAGGAGCCGTTCGGCGTCGTAAACGATGCCGTCTTTGATCGTGTACCGGATGCCGCCCTTGCGCTCGGCGCGGCCTGTTTCGTCGTTCAGGCGGACGACCCCGGTGCCGTAGAGCACCTTCAGATCCTCGATCGGGTTCTCGTCCACCACGACGAGGTCGGCGAGGAAGCCCTCGCGGACGACACCGAAGTCGATAGGCTCGCCGCGAGGCCTGACCAGCGTCTCGGCACCGTGCATCGTCGCCGCACGGATCACCTCGAGCGGATGAAACCCTGCTTCTTGCAGCAGCTCCATCTCCTCGATCGTCGAAAACCCGAAGAGATTGTAGATGAAGCCGGCGTCCGAGCTGACGGTTACGCGGCCGCCCATGTCTTTGTAGTCGTCGAGCATCTCCATCCAAGTACGGTAGAAGTTCTTCCACGCGATCTCGTCGGCCGCCGTCCATCGGTAGTAATAGGATCCGTGGTTCTCTCGGCTCGGCTGGTAGTACTCCCACAGCGAGGGCAACGTGTACTGCTCATGCCACTCGGCCGTGCGAGCGCGCATGACGTCACGGCTCGCGAGGTACGCCGTCATCGTGGGGTCGAGCGTCACGTCGAGGTCGCGGAGCTCCCCGAGGAATGCGTTCCACTCGTCGCTCCCCGGCGGATGGATGAGATTCCATTGGTGCGCCACCTGACCGAAACGGTGCTGCTCGTCGCTGTAGTTCATGTCGACGGGCCAGGGTTGCACGTCATGATCCGCGTACAGTGCCTCGAACAGCCCGTAGTAGTGCGTCACCGTACCGAGGCCCAAGCGTGCGGCGTCCAAGGCGTTCATCTGCGCGACACCAGTCTGTGCGAGATGCGCAGTCGATCCCAAGCCGTGTGCCTTCGCCTCGCTGAGTAAGGCCGCCATGACCGCTGGCGGATGAGCACCGAGCTTCAGGCCGTCAACACCCTTCGCCGCCACCCATTGCACCCACGCCTGGGCGTCCTCCGGCGTGCGTACGGCGCCCCGATCCCACCCCTGCCCCGGGCGGTGGTAGACCCACATGCGTGGGGCCACGATGGCGTTACTCAGGCTCCGTTGCTTCTCGCTCAGCGACCAGTCCATCGGGCCAAAGGGCACGCCACGCCCCGTCGTGATCCCGTGCGCCATCCAGAGCTTGTACACATACTCCGCCTCGGGCGCCTTGGGGACGCCCCCGGTGTGCAGGTGCAAGTCGACCAGGCCCGGCATCACGTACATCCCGGTGAGGTCGAGGTCGCGCGTACCCGTTGCCGGTCGGCGTGCCGAGTCGATCGGCACGTGTGGGACGCCGACGCCTGCGATCCGTGCAATGCGGTTCCCTTCGATCACGATGTCGACAGGTCCCCGCGGCGGCGCGCCCGTGCCATCGATGACGATGACACCTCGCAGCACGAGCCGATCGAACGGACCCTGACCCTCCTCAGGCCCACGGTCGGGCGCTGGGCGCACCAACCGATCTTCAGGTTGCTGCGCGGCGCCGGTCGAGATGGCGAAGAACAGCGCAGGGGCCATGAAACGCGACGCTCGAGTCACGGAGAGCCTCCATCGTGAGCGCGCCCCGATCGAAGGCGCGCGGTGGAAGAGAATACCGCCCAAAAGAGGCGCCCGTCATGAGCCCGGCGCAACCCCCGGCCTACGGTCACACGACCACGAGGAGGGGACCCGGGATTGCGCCCGCTCCGATGCGCGCCTTATTTCGGTGCTGCCCCCGGCCCAGGTTGAAAGCGATGCGTCGTTACGCCGCCATCATCGCACTCACTCCATACGCGCTGATCGCCGTCCCGTCGCTGGGGGCACAGCAATCGAGCCCGCCGGGCGTCCTCGGGTTCTACCGATGAGATCTCGACCCGCTGTTCCCGGCTGCGCCCTCCACGCCCCCGAACCCGGAGTCGCCTCTCCATGAACCGCCCCTTCCCAATGACCCTTCCAGCGGCGCTCGGCCTGCTCCTCGCAACGCCGGCCGTCGCGCAAGACCGATTGGGCCAAGCCGTCGCGGTCCACGGCGATCAGATCCTCCTCCTCAAACCGGTGCCGAACCGCGGGCCGGCTGCGATTCATGTCTTCCACCAGCATGGGGGAGCGTGGCAATTGGCGGCGAGGCTCACTACCGAGGCTGCGAGTCGCGCGGGGCACGAGCTGAGCCCATCGCTGGCGATTGCCGGGGCTCGCGCGGTCGTCGGGAGCGGTGATCCCATGGGCGCGTGGGGCGCTCACATCTTCGAGCGGTCTGCGGAGGGGTGGGAGGAGGCCGGCGGTCTTCGACTGGCCGACCCCCGCCAGGGCGACGCCCAGGGGAGTGCCGGGACGCCAGTGAGTTTCGCACGGGTCATGCAGATCCTCCAACCCGCGGCACGCATCGTGGTAGCCCACGGCGAACGGGTGGCCGTCTCGGTCGCCTCGGGCCCCACGCGAGGCAGCGTACGCGTGTACGAGCTGCAGGGGGTCGACTGGGAGGCGCGCGCGCACCTCGCGCCCGACGACAGCGTCGATCGAAGCTTCGGAGCCTCGATCGCACTCCATGGCAACACGCTCGCCGTCGGAGCGCCGTCAGCCGGCGGTTCAGGTGCCGTCGTGCTGTTCGAGCGGGGGCCAGCGGGCGCCTGGGTTCGAACGACGATGCTCGCGCCCGCCGGATTGGTGAGAGGCAGCCGGTTCGGCCAGGCGCTTGCCCTCGACAACGATTTCCTCGTCGTGGGCGCGCCCGGGGCGAATGGGAGAACTGGGCTCGCGATCGCGTTTGCCCGCGAGGGAGATGAGTGGGCGGCGGTCGGCCGGCTCGAGCCCGCGGACACGGCTGCCAACGCCCGGTTCGGTGCGGCGCTCGCGCTGCTCGGGCGCGAGATCCTGATCGGCGCCCCCGGCGCGGCCGGCGGCCGCGGCGCCGTCCACAGCTTCCTGCGGCACGAAGGCGAGCTGCGAGCGGCAGCTCCGCTCGAGGTGACGGTCGGAGAGGGATTCCTGCTCGGCGCGTCGGTTGCGGTCGGGGAACGATTCGCCGTGGCTGGTGCGCCCGGCGCCGACGGCACCCGAGGCCGCGCGGCCGTCTTCGCGCGTGACGCCGGGGGGGGCTGGAGTGCGGGCGAATGGATCACCCTCGACGGCGATCTCGAGATGCTCGCGGGCCGAGAGATTCGATGCACCGACGGCGCCGCCGCCGGCTTCGAGTGCCACGAGGTGGACCTCGAGGCCTTCCTGCCGCTCTCGGCGCTCGGTGGCGACGCGACCGAGCGCGTGAGCGATCTCTGGGGCTGGACCGATCCCGAGACGGGGCGGGAATACGCCCTCGTTGGACGCACGGGCGGGCTCGTCTTCGTGGACATCACCGACCCGGCACGTCCAACCGTGCTCGGGACGATGCGAGGCAACGCAAGCGGGGCGCGCGACGTCAAGGTGTACGCCGATCACGCGTTCTTGACGGGAGACGGCGCCGGCAACCATGGCCTCTTGGTGTTCGATCTCACGCGCCTCCGTGGCGCCGAGCGCGCGCCGGTCGAGTTCGAGCCCGATGCCCGCTACGAAGGGATCGCGAGCGCACACAACCTCGTGATCGACACGGCGACGGGTTTCGCCTATCCCGTGGCGGCGAGCGCCGGCGGAGAGACCTGCGGCGGCGGGTTGCACATGGTCGACATTCGCGATCCGACGATGCCAACGTTCGCCGGGTGCTTCACGGACGACATCGGACTCTTGAGCCCGGGCCGAACACACGACGCGCAGTGCGTCGTCTATGACGGACCCGACGACGACTACCGCGCCAGGGAGATCTGTTTCGCCTCGAACGAAACGGCGCTCCGCATCGTCGACGTGACGGATAAGGCGAACCCGACGCCGATTGCGATGGCCCGCCATCCCGGCGTCGGATACGTACACCAGGGCTGGCTCACCGACGACCACCAGTACTTCTACCTGGACGACGAGCTCGACGAGATCGTCGGCACGACCGATCGCACGCGGACGATGATCTGGGATATCGCCGACCTCGACGATCCCGTGCTGGCGGGTGAGTTTCGGGGGAGTACGAACGCGACCGACCACAATCTCTACGTCGTGGGCGACCGCATGTACCAGGCCAACTACCAGGCGGGCCTCCGCGTGATGGACATCAGCGATCCGCTGCATCCCGTGGAGATCGGCTACTTCGATACGACGCCCTATGAAGGGAACTTCCCGGCGATGACCGGCGCGTGGACCGCCTATCCGTTTTTTCGGAGTGGGACCGTGATCGTCTCGAGCATGTACGAGGGGCTATTCGTGCTCAAGCCACGCCGACGCGAGCCGATTCCGTGAGTCGGCGGAGTGGGATCAGAGAATCAGGGTGATGTCGAACGTGGCGGCGATGGGCTGGCCCTCGAGCGTGAGGGCGGGCGTGAACAAGTAGCTCATCATCCGCTCGCGGAACGTCCGGGAATAGCTTCCGCGCGGGAGCGAGGGCTTCGTCTCGATGCGTGTGACGCGGCCGGTTGTATTGACCCAAAACGTCACCACGACCTCTTTGCCCTTCACCGAGCCTGGCGCGCCCATCGGCTGCAGGATCACCTGGCGCGGCACCGGTGGGAAGATGTGCCCGCCGTCGCCGCCCGTGCCGGGCCCGATGCTGTCGCCGATGCCGGTCCCCTGACCCGACCCGATCCCGCCGCCCCGGCCGGTCCCGGCGCCGGCCCCACCTCCCGTGCCAGCTCCGCGACCGAGCACCGAGCCGAAATCGGTGGCCCGCACCTCGGCCCGCGGGACTTCGAACTTCGGCATCTCGATCTCGATGTCGGGAAGCTCCGCGGTCGGCGGCTTGAAGCTCACCACCAGTTCTTCAGGGGTCGGTACCGTCATCGCCACTTCTTGCGGCGGAGCGACATCGGGCAATTCGAAGAAGATGACGCGCGACGCACCGCCCCCACCGCCACCGCCGCGCGGCCCTTCACCCCCCGGGCGCTGGTTCGCGGCCTGGACGAGCTGGGTGCCACCCCAAAAAATCCAGCCGATGACCGTGGCATGCAGGGCGAACGAGACGAGCGCGCCGCTGGCACGTCGGCGCCCGTCAGCGGGAAGGGACAGACACCCATGCGGCACATGCCGCGTTGGCGGGGGGGGCCGCGCAGGCGGCCGAAGCACGGCCGGAGGCCCGGCCCGATCGGGAGGCTCAGTCACGGTCTCTCGCTATAGATAACCCACAGGGCCCGGAACTGTGCCAGTTCCGGGCCCTGAACAGCGTCGACGGCCAGCCCCGCGTCAGCCGCCCCCGGCGGCCTCCTGGGCGCCCTCGGCTCCTCTCGGGGTGAACCCAATGACTTGTACGCCGGCGCCTTTGACGATGTCCATCGCCTCGATCACGTCTTCGTACAGTCGATTCTCGTCGGCCTTGATGAAGATGAGCTTCGCCGGCCGATTGTCGTAGATCTCGTGGATACGAGCGTCCAGCTCAGTCTTGAGAATTGGCTGGGCGTTGATGGCATAGCTTCCGTCCGGCAGGATCTCGAGAACGATCTGGTCACTGACCTGCTGAGAGGTGTTCTGCTGCTGCTCCTGCGGTGGCGGCACCTGCACGTCGAAGGCGGTGCGCGACAGCGGCTGCATCAGCATGAAAATCACGAGCAGCACGAGCAGGATGTCGATGAACGGGACGACGTTGGGATCGTTCTGGAGCCCGCCGCTGGCGCCGACTTTCATTCCCATGGGTCAGTGCTCCCCTCGCACGAACAGCTCCTGTCGCCGGTCAGTGACGGTGCCGATGACGCGCACGCCTGACTCCCGCGCGATCTCGATTGCGTCCTGAACGCGGCCGAAGTGGATGTCCTTATCGGCTTTGAGGTAGAGGATCTTATCGCGCACGCGATTGACGTACAGCGCTTCGAGGGCGATGTGGAGGTCCTCCTCGCGAATCGGCCTCTGCTGGAGGTAGAACCCTCCGTCCCGGTCGATACCGAGGAGGATGTCTTCGTCCTCTTCCGGCCGCGACTCGGGATTCAGGCTCTGGGGGATCGTGGCCTGGAAGCCGGTCGTGATGATCGGTGTCACGATCATGAAGATCACGAGCAGCACGAGCATCACGTCGATCATCGGCACGACGTTGATCTCGTTGTTGACGCCGCTCTGGGTGAAGCGGTCACTTGGTGATTGGGCCACTGCTCTGCACCGCCTTCTGGGTCTGGAATTCCTTGGTGAAGATCGAGCGCCCGAACTCGCTGCCTACGCTCTTGATCAGATAGTCGATGAGCTCCTTCGACGTGTAGGTCATTTCGACCGTGAGGAACTCGAGCTTGGTCTGGAAATAGTTGAACGCCCACACGGCGGGGATCGCGACGATCAAACCGAACGCCGTCGTGA
>JBDHCY010000197.1:0-7276 GCA_039591795.1 Gemmatimonadota bacterium
CCTCTGCGGGTTCGTGCGCGATGTATGGAGAAAGGTGCCGCCCGTGCGGCCAGCGCGGTTGACGATGTCTTCAGTCAACTCCGTCACGCCCTCGGCTATCTCTGCTCCCGGCTGGCGGGAGAAGTCGACCAGCCCGGCCCACCCGCGGCGGATGCCCAGGACGCGATATCCGTCGCGCAGTGCCCGAATCGTGATCGCACGAATGGCGGGATTCAGTCCAGGCACGTCGCCGCCACCGGTAAGGATCGCAACGGTTCCCTTGTGCATTCGGCGCCCCCTTGCAGCGCGCACTCTTTGTTAGGCGACGGTGCACTGTCTGCACCGCCGCACTCCGCGCTTCGACAGTGGGAAGAGTCTAGTGGCGGCAGACCCCCTGGCCAATCCCCCCCCAGGCCCGGAACGAGGCTGCAACTGGCCGTCGCTCCTCAGTCGGTCCATCTTTGGGGCGCTCGACGCTCGCAGCCATCTGCGGCGATGCGTGCGAGCTCGACGCCGGTGCCGCGGTTGCTTCTCACTCCGGGCGTGGCTGCCAGGTGGAGCGGCAGCACGCGGCCAGTCGAACAATCCCTCAACAGGCACGGTCACCGATGCAGCGCGATCCCCTGTCCAGCACCATGAATCGCCGCTACCTCCCGACGCTCGTCTGCCTCACATTGCTCTGGCACTGTGGTGGCCAGACGCCTCCCGCGGAAGGGGTGGAATGGCCTCGCATTTCGAGCGGTGTTGGGCTCGACGCGTCTCTCGAAGCGCAGGTCACGTCCCTCTTGGCGCGCATGACGCTCGAGCAGAAGGTCGGGCAGATGGTGCAGGCGGAAATTCAGAGCGCTACGCCCGCGGATGTCAGAACGTACCATCTCGGATCGGTGCTCAATGGCGGCGGGTCTCATCCGCGTGGTGCCAGGGACGCGACGGTCGCCGACTGGCTGGCCCTGGCCGATGCGTTCTATGCGGCGTCGATGGATACGACCGAGGGACGCCTCGCCATTCCGGTGATCTGGGGAACCGACGCCGTCCACGGCCACAACAACGTCATCGGTGCCACGCTGTTCCCCCACAACATCGGCCTCGGTGCGACTCGTAACCCCGACCTGATCCATCGGATCGGGGAGGTCACCGCCCTCGAGGTCGCCGCGACAGGACTCGGTTGGAACTTTGCCCCAACGCTTGCCGTGGTCAGGAACGACCGATGGGGCCGCACCTACGAGGGCTATTCAGAGGACCCCGAGATCGTGGCACAATACGCAGGCCGAATGATCGAAGGTCTCCAGGGCAAGGCGGCGTCGCCTGAATTCCTGGGGTCGTCCCATGTCATTGCGACGGCGAAGCACTTCATCGGAGACGGCGGCACCGATCAAGGTGTCGACCGGGGAGACAACCTCTCGAGCGAGCAAGAGCTCTTGGACATCCACGCTCAGGGCTACCTCACGGCTCTTGCGGCCAGCGTGCAGACGGTCATGGCCTCGTTCAACAGTTGGCAGGGCACCAAACTGCACGGCAGTCACTACCTGCTCACGGAGGTCCTGAAGGAGCGCCTTGGCTTCGACGGCTTCGTCATCGGCGATTGGAACGGCCACGGGGAGGTCCCGGGTTGCAGCAACGACTCCTGCCCCGACGCCATCAACGCTGGAGTCGACATGATCATGGTTCCGCAGGACTGGCAGGCTTTCATCGCGAACACGGTGGGCCAGGTCCAGGCCGGCGAAATCGACGAGGGCCGCATCGATGACGCGGTGCGGCGCATCCTGCGAGTCAAGGGACGGGCGGGATTGTTCACGAGTGGCCCCCCGTCATCGCGGACGTTTGCGGGGGACGCTTCGCTGATCGGTGCGGCAAACCATCGACGCGTTGCGCGTCAGGCCGTGAGAGAATCGCTCGTGCTGCTCAAGAACGCGGGCGGGCTGCTGCCGTTGCCCCGCAACGGCCACGTGCTGATTGCGGGGGAGGGCGCCGACCAGGTCAGCAGGCAAACGGGCGGGTGGTCCATCACCTGGCAAGGCACCGAGACCACGAACGAGGACTTTCCCGGGGCGACGTCGGTGTACGCCGGCATCGCCGCGGCCGTCCGTGCCGCCGGAGGTCGCGCGGTCTTGAGAGTGGACGGCTCGTTCGACGAGCGCCCCGATGTCGCCATCGTCGTCTTCGGCGAAGGCCCGTACGCGGAGATGTTCGGCGACCTCGAGTCGCTGAGCTTCTCCGGCGAGGCGAGTGAAGATCTCGAGCTGCTGCGTCGGCTGAAGGCGGAGGGCATTCCCGTCGTGTCGGTGTTCCTGAGCGGACGGCCTCGGTGGGTCAATCCCGAGCTGAACGCGTCGACGGCATTCGTGGCTGCCTGGCTGCCGGGCACCGAGGGCGGCGGCGTGGCCGACGTGTTGTTCCGCGACGGCGACGGCGAGGTGAACTTCGATTTCACCGGGAAACTCTCGTACAGCTGGCCGAGGGACCCATCGCAGACCGTACTGAATCGCCACGATTCGAATTACGAACCGTTGTTCCCCTACGGGTTTGGCCTGACGTACAGCGTCGTCGACACCTTGCCCGACACCCTGCCCGAGGTCGGCAGCTCGGCTGCAGCAGGCCAATGAGTGTGTCGCTCTGTCCGCGGCTCTCCCGGAGCGCATCGGGCTCCGCGCTGGTGCGCTGATTGGAGAGTGTACCCTTGTCCGATCGCGAGCAACACGAATGGTGGCAGACCGCGGTGGTGTATGAGGTCTACGTACGAAGCTTCAAGGACACGACCGGCAACGGCGTTGGCGATCTGCGGGGCATCATCGACAGCATCGACTATCTGAGCGACACCCTCGGTGTCGACGCGATTTGGATCACGCCGTTTTATCCATCGCCCATGGCAGACTTCGGATATGACGTCTCGGACTACTGCGACGTGCATCCACTGTTTGGCGATCTGGCGACATTCGACCGGCTCGTCGGGCGCGCCCACGAGGCTGGCCTCAAGGTCATCGTCGACTTCGTTCAGAATCACACGTCGGACCAGCACCCGTGGTTTGTCGAGTCACGGAGTGCACGTGAGCACTCTCGCCGGGAGTGGTATGTGTGGCGGGACCCGGGACCCGACGGCACACCGCCCAACAACTGGCTCAGCGTGTTCGGTGGTTCGGCGTGGGAGCTCGACGAACGGACGGGTCAGTACTACCTGCATTCCTTCCTCAAGACGCAGCCCGATTTGAATTGGCGCAATCCGTCCGTGCAGGCAGCCATGTTCGCTCACCTGCGCTTCTGGCTCGACCGGAGCGTCGACGGATTTCGACTCGATGCGGCGCACAACATCATGAAGGACCCTGCCGAGCGGGACAATCCACCGAACGACGGTCGCCTGCTGCGAGCACACAAGTCGTTGGGTGCGTACGACTCCCAGGTGCACGTGTACGACAAGGGGCACGCGGACGTTCATCACGTGTTTCGTGAACTGCGGACGCTTCTGGATGCCTACGATCCACCTCGCATGGCGTTGGGTGAGATCCACGTCTATGGCGCCAAGGAGCTGTCATCGTACTACGGCCGGGATCTCGACGAGCTGAGCATGCCCGCCAACTTCGGGCTTTTGAAGGCACCCTGGACCGCCGCCGGCGTTCGAGGCGTCGTGGACGGCCTCGAGGCCGCCATGCCTCGAGGCGCGTGGCCCAACTACGTGCTGGGGAATCACGATGACCAACGGCTGGCAACGAGGCTCGGAGAACACGGGAGCCGCCAGGCCGCCGTTCTGCTCCTCACGCTGCGTGGATCCCCGACCCTGTACTACGGTGACGAGCTCGGCATGCCCGAGACTGACGTTCCACCACACAGGCAGCAAGATCCGTGGGGCGTGAGCGAACCGGGCCTGAGTCGCGACGGATGCCGCACACCGATGCAATGGTCGTCCGAGCGTTCTGCCGGGTTCACCACAGCCCCCGACGCCTGGCTGCCCGTCGGAGGCGACCATGCCACTCGGAACGTCCAGTCACAGCTTGGGAACCTGGGCTCCCATCTCAATCTGTATCGCAGGTTGCTGTCCCTGCGGCGGGCCTCTAGGGCGCTCAGAACCGGATCCTATCTGCCTGTGGACCGAGTGCCGCCCGAGTGCTTCGTCTTTGAGCGCTCCCACGGGAGCGAACGCGTGCTCGTTGCCGTCAATTTCTCGGGCGAACGGCGCTCCATCGACGTCGCCGGATTCGACGGCCGGATTGCCGTGTCAACGACGCGCGTGAACGAGGGCACGACGGTCACCGACGCGCTCGATCTCCTGCCGCATGAGGCCGTCGTCGTGGTGTGAAGGCGGACGTGGCCACGACCGCGGTGGGGAGCCACTCGGCGATGTTCATCGCGCCCGCGTTTCCGGACTACGAATCGATCCCTGCGAGCTCATCGCGAGACAGCACGGGCATGGCACCTTGCTTCGTCGCGACCAGGGCCGCGTAGCGATTGGCCGTCTGGAGGATCTCCTCCGCCGGGGCGTTGCGCACCAGCTTGTGGGCCATGGCAGCTGTGAACGCATCGCCCGCGCCCACCGGATCACCCACAGACGTGTCGACCACCATGCCGCGTGCGGACACCGTTTCATGCTGCGTACTCATCGAGGCACCTTCACCACCCCGAGTGACGCAGACCGCTCGCACTCCTACGTCCTGCAATAACCACCTGATGAGCCCGGGACGATCGAGCAATGCCGACAGCTGGGCCAGCTCGGATTCGCTCATCTTGACGACGTCGACGACACGAAGTGTCCCCTCGATGACGCTCGCGTCGATGAACGGAGGACGGAGGTTCACGTCGAAGACGACGAGCGCCCGGCCGCGAGCGTCCAATAGGAACTGTTGAATGGCCGCGCGACTCGCCTCACTCCGCTGCGCGAGCGAGCCGACGCAGATGGCGTCCGACGTGCGGACGAGCGCCCGAGCCGCCTCAACGGCCACGATGTAGTCCCATGCCACGTCGCTGGCGATCGTGTAGCGAGGATCGGCATCCTCGATCGTCACCGACACGGAGCCCGTTGGCCGGCTGGGGTCTCGCTGCACGAACTCCGTGTCCACCGCGCGATCGCGAAGGAGAGCCACCAGCTCGGATCCGGCTGCATCGTCGCCGACACGTGTGACGATCGCACCGCGATCAGTGAGCTGGGCAGTGTGAAAGGCAACGTTGCATGGTGCGCCCCCCGGTTGACGCCCTCCTGGCAATACGTCCCAGAGCGCCTCCCCGACGGCGACGATGGTCTTCTTTCCCCCGCTCACCGTCACCACCATACGATGACGAAGATCGCGATGAGCACGAGCATGGCAGCGGATTGGTACCGGTAGTTCTTGTACCAGGGCAGCCGGGCGAGCGCCGGAGCTTCTTCCGCCAGCAAGGCCGGTGACCACGTGAGTGTGCGCACGACCTCTGCGTCGGGCTCGTCGGTTGCAAGGCTCACAACGACCAGCGCGGCAAGGGAGACCACCAGCACGATTGGTGCGAGATAGAGGAAGTGGATCACCGGTGTGCCCGCCGCGGCCATCTGGGCTTCCCCTGCCGTCAGCGCGTGCGTTTGGACGATGATCGACCCCGAGAGGGCCAGGCTGAAGATGAGTGCGGATGCGAGGTGCCCGACCACGAGCGCTGCGAAGGCACCATGTCCGTTCGCCCGTTTCCAGAACACGCCGGCGAAGAAACATGCCACGATTGGCGGCGCGAGGTACACCAGCATCTGCTGCAGGTACGTCCAGATGTTCGGGAACCTGATGATCTGCGGCGCCCATACGATCGCGAGCGACATGAAGATGAACGTCACGATTCGACCGGCGATGACCAAGCGGTGGTTCGGCACGTTGGGCTTGATCTTCTTGATGAAGTCCATGGTGACCAACGTGGACGCAGAGTTCAGCGTCGAGTCGACGCTGGACATGATCGCCGCCACCAGTGCCGCGATGATCAGTCCACGGACCCCAACCGGGAGCAGATCGAACATGAGGGTTGGAAAGATGAGATCGGGATTGTCGGCCAGCGCCGGGTACTCGGCCGCTGGATAGAGCAGCCTCCCGAAGATCCCCGGCAAGACCATGATGAAGATGATGGGAAGCTTCAACAGGCCGGCGAAGAGTGCGCCCCAGCGCCCATGGTCAAGATCCTTGGCCGCGAGGGTTCGCTGCACCATGAACTGGTTGGTGCCCCAGAAATAGAAACCCAACAGAAAGACACCGGTGATCAGTCCTGGCCACGGCAGGACCGGGTCGGATGCTGGACGAATAATGGAGAGATCGGCGGCAGGCACACTGGCCACGACGCTCGCCCAGGACCCTCCGATCGCATTGAAGGAGAGCACGGCGACGAGGGAGGCGCCGATGAGCAAGAGAACGGCTTGCACGGCGTCGGTGTAGACAACTGCCTTCAGGCCACCGGCGATCGTGTAGACGCCCGCCACGATGCCAAGCACCACCACAGACTGCCAGAGCGGGATCTGCGGATAGATGATCTGCACGACCAGCGCTCCCGCGTACAGCGCGGCGGCCGTGTCGATCGTGATGTTCATGAAGACCAGCAGCGCGGAGAAGTAGTATCGGGTCCGTTGGTCGAATCGTTTCTCCAAGAACTCGGGCAACGTGTACACGCGGGTCTTCAGGTAGAACGGGAGGAAGAAGACCAGAAACACGATCAAGACGAGCGCCGCCATCCATTCGTAGTTGTAGACGGAGATGCCCGAGCTGAAGGCGGCCGACGACAGCCCCACGAGCGTGCTGGAGGAGACGTTGGAAGCGAAGAGCGAAAAGCCGATGAGCCACCACGTCAGCGAACGGCCGGCGAGGAAGTAGTCGTCTGTGGTCCCGGTTCGCTTCGCGAAGTAGAAACCGAGCCCGACGATGAACACGACATACAGCAACACCATCACGAGATCGGGAGCCGCAAGCTCGAATTGGGGCATTCACACCTCTGGAAACCGAGTCGACCACTGTGTCCGCGTCCGCGAAACTGGCAATCTCACGTGAGAAACACAAGGAACCCCGGCTCGCGGACGGGAGTACCAATGAACTTGCGGCCGGGGGCGACACTGATCAGGTTGCCTCGGTCGCGAACTAACCTGACCAACTGTGTGCAAGGGGAGTCCATGGACCGTCGACAAGCGCTCCACCAGCTGACGCTGCTGGTCGGAGGAGTCATATCCGCTCCGGCGATGACGGCGATCATGTCAGGCTGCCGGGCAGAGTCTCCGACTCCCGATTGGACCCCGAGCGTGCTCACCGCGCAGCAGCGCGAGCTCCTCGAGCTGCTCGTCGACGGCATCATCCCCCCCACCGGCACCCCGGGGGCCAAG
>JBDHCY010000198.1:0-7476 GCA_039591795.1 Gemmatimonadota bacterium
CCGACGTCGAGGTTGATGCCGAGAAACTCTCCGTAGGACAACGGCGCTTCCCAACTCGAGGCGTCGACCTGCGTGTGATTATGGAAGCCGATCATGATCTCATGCTCGGCGGCAAACGGAGCCAAGAAGATCGCCTTGTCCTCTGAGATCTCCGTGGTGATGGCCGTGGCGCCGAGTGCCTTGGCGACGCTGAAACAGTAGTTCACCTCGTCTTCCGGCATGGCCGGGCCGATGCTCCCGAATTTCACGATATGAATGTCGACGCCTGCATCGTTGTATCGCGTGCGTAGCGTCTCGAACGCGCTCATCGATGCCGACCTGCGCCATTCGCTCATCGCCAGAACGTGGGCTTCACGTGCCGCCCGGAATTGCGCCCGCTGCTCTGCCGTGAACTGCTGACCGGGGCCCGGCCACCGTGGACCCTCAAAGGGCGGGGCTCCGGCAAACTGTTCGGCCGGATCGCTCATGAGCTCGATCGTGTTGATGCCGCACTGCACGACGTAGTTCAACAGGTCATCCGCCGTGGACGGCATCGCGCGAAAACTGTAGGTGATCGTGCCGATCTGCACGCCGTTGATCTTCGAGTTGGGCCTGGCGGCCTGCTGCCCGAACAGCGTACGTGGCACCATGGGGATGGCGGCCATCGCCGCGGTGGAGCCGACGAAGTCCCGTCTCGTCATCTGGCCTGCACGTTGGTTCGGCTCGTTCATGGCTCGTCCCCTGCGCTGGTGGCGTTGTTGAAGCTTGCGGACTCGCTTCCTCGGGCGCAACCTATGCCGTCGCCCCGATCCCGTTCTCTTTCGTGGCGAGTCCTGAGGAGTCCAGATCATGAGCCAAGGCAAGAAGAAGGAGCACGAGCGCAGCGCCAGCGTTTCACGGCGCGAATTCCTGAGTACGACCGGCAGCGCTGCTGCCGCGTTCACGATCGTTCCACGGCACGTGCTGGGCGGGCCCGGCTACCAGGCCCCAAGTGACATGGTCAACGTCGCGGGAATTGGCGTGGGAGCGAGAGGCGCCCAAGACATCCGGGGCATAGCCGATCCCGACGTGCCGATCGAACGACCGCAGCGCTCCAATACGGGCCAACCTCTCACTCCGGAGCAGATCGCCGAGCGGGAGGCCAGGCGAGCCGCCTTCGCCGCGCGCCGAGCGGCTGCCCAGCAGCGGGAAGGTGCGCAGCCGCGGCCGCCCCAACCGGCCGCCGAGCCGAGGAAGCTCGCCAACATCTATGCCTTGTGTGACGTCGACACGGTGTTTGCGGCGCATGTCTTCGAGGGCTACCCCAAGGCGAAGGTGTATCAGGACTTCCGCGAGATGTTGGACAAGGAGCAGGAGATCGATGCGGTGGTCATCGGCACGCCGGACCATACCCACGCCGTCATTGCCGCCTACGCGATGAGAATGGGGAAGCACGTCTACGTAGAGAAGCCCTTGTGCAAGACGGTGTACGAGTGCCGAGAGCTGGCTCGGATCGCTGAGGAGATGAACGTCGTGACCCAGATGGGCAATCAGGGTCACGCGACCGAAGGGAGTCGGATGACGGTCGAGTGGATTCAGTCCGGCGCCATCGGTCTGGTTCGCGAGGTGCACCTCTCGACCAATCGGCCGATCTGGCCGCAGGGGGACATTCCCCGTCCGGAAGCGGCACCAATTCCTAGCTCGTTGGATTGGGACCTCTGGTTGGGACCTGCGCCGATGAAGCCCTACCATCCGGACATCTGCCACTTCAACTGGCGTGGTTTGTGGGACTACGGCACGGGGGCGATGGGCGACATGGGGGCGCACATTCTCGATGCGGCGGTCTGGGCCCTGAACCTGCCCCTGCCTACGAGGATCCAGGCCAGCTCGTCCAGATACAACGACGAATTCATGCCGCTTGCGGAGATGCTGACGTACGAGTTTCCGGCACGCGGTGACATGCGACCGGTGACGCTCACCTGGGTGGACGGTGGACTCCGGCCACCCCGCCCCGTTGAGCTGGAGGCGGGCCGCTCAGTGGAGGATGCGGTCTATCTCGGCGACAAGGGCGCCATGATGCATCGAAGTCACGGCGCCGAACCCCGGATCATCCCAGAGACGGCCATGGAAGCGTACGAGCCGCCCGACCCGTGGATCCCGCGCACCGGCGACATCTACGAGGATTTCATCGACGCCATCAAGAACGGCACGAAGTCTTCGAACGACTTCACGGTTGCGGCGCATCTGACCGAGATCATGTTGCTCGGGAACATCGCGGTGTTGACGGCCCGCGAGAATACCACGTTGGAGTACGACGGCGTGAAGGGCGAGTTCACCAATCTCCCTGAGGCCAACGAGCTGCTGCACTACGAATACCGAGCGGGGTGGGCTATGTGAGCGAGGAACGAGCCCGCACTGCTACGGCGCGAACATCTCCTGCAGTACCGAAAGCGTTGACCTCATGGCGCTCGGCGTCAGGCGTCCGATGCGGCGTACGAGCCGGCGCCGATCCACCGTGCGGATCTGATCGAGCACGATGTGCCCGGCCTTGCCCGCCACCTTGTACGGGATCCGAAACGGATAGGCATGGGAGCCCGTCGTGAGGGGGGCGACGATGAACGTGGCGAGATTCGTATTCAGCTCGTCAGGCGAGACGACCACACATGGCCTCGTCTTCCGAATCTCGCGCCCCACCGTGGGGTCGAGATTGACGAGGAAGATGTCGCCGCGACCCGGCGTCACCACGTCCACTCGTCGTCGAAGGCCGTGGGCGTTGGGACGTCCAGCAGGTCGTTACCGGCGGCGGCGAGGTCCGCGGCCGCCTCGGCCCAGCCGGACCGGGGGCCGGCCGCCGGCCGAATCACGATCGCTCCCTCGCGGACGTCGAGCTCGACTTCGTCGGAGAGACCGGCCTGCTCGATGAGGGGCTTGGGAAGCCGCACGCCGCGCGAGTTGCCGATGCGGACCAGCTTGGCCTTGGTCTTCATGGTCGTTCCTCCCAGTGCGTGATTACAATGTAATCACATCGGTCCACGTTGCCAAGGCGCGAGGGTTCGCGACCGAGGACCGGCGCCAAGGTCGATCGCTCCGATCTGAATAGGGGACGCCACTGTCCACTCAGCGAGCAGTCGGGCCACGCACCACGGAGTCCACGGGACCACCGCTCAGCGATGCCTAGGATCCTTCCAAGATCTCGTCCACGATCTCGAGATGATGCCGATTGTGGATGTGCAAGAACCGGATCGCGGCGTCTCGGCGCATGACACCGAACGCAAAATGCTTCAACCCATCCGGATCGCGACCGTTTGTCACAGCGACCCTCGTCGCTCCTCTACACACACTTGACACTACGGCCGGGAAGAATTTTACTCGCCCGACTTAGGATCGGCTCTGACCACTGCAACGTCGTGGTGCGGCCACCAGGAAAAAACTCCGCGACCGGTCTGAGCGTAGCCCCGGTCGTTTGGATCGACAAGGAGCGTGATCGCTAGCTGAAGACCGCTTCATCACGCGTTCACCCGCCGTTCAGTGCTCGAGCGTACGTTGGGGCGAGTCGCTCTGCGCCCGCTTCGCTGCGATGCACGTTGGCGAAGCCGGCTGTGCGCCGGCCCATGACCTGTAACCTCCTGACCCACTCGCCTGCCGCAATGACTCTGGCGCCTATGCCTCGTCACAGCGGCTTTCGCGTTCACTGGTCGGCTTGAGCACGTGCACTTCCAGAACCGCTGAGCCGGCCAAGTGGGGTCGGAGCGCATGACATCGCGACGGAGCCCTGTATCGAGCGAGCGCGGCGCCCACACCGCCGCGCTCGCAGGCCTCTGTCTGCTGCTGCCGATCGCGCTGCTGGGCCAGGACGTCCAACCCCGCGTCTACGCACCGGCGCCCGTGGGCGTGAACGTCGTCACGCTGGGTTACGCGTTCTCAACCGGGGCAATGTTGTTCGACAAGACGATTCCGATCGAGGATGCCCAGGCCGACATCCACAGCATCACCGCTGCTTACTCCCGGTCGATAGCCGTCTTCGGCATGGCAGGCAGGGCGGACGTGGCCGTGCCGTTCGTGGTCGGTCACTGGGAGGGCGCCGTCGACCGGACCTTCCGGGCGACGTCGCGCACCGGATTCGGCGACCCGGTCCTGCGGTTGGCGGTGTTCTTCGTCGGTGCCCCGGCGCTGCGCAAGGAGCAATTCGCCGGATTCCGCCCGAAGACCATCGTGGGTGCCACGCTGAGGCTGAGCGTGCCGTTGGGACAGTACGATCCCGCCAGGCTGGTCAACTTGAGCTCGCATCGATGGACCTTCAGTCCGCAGCTCGGCGTGTCGCACCTGGCCGGCCCGTTCTTCCTCGAAGCGAACGCCGGGATCTGGCTGTTCACCGCCAACGGGGCGTTCCTGGGGACCAGCGTCCAGTCGCAGGATCCACTGTACACGTTCCAGGCGCACGTGGTCTACCGCTTCCCTCACGGATGGTGGCTCGCGGCATCGTCGCGCCAGAGCCTGGGTGGGGCGGTTCGGGTCGACGGCAGCGACAAG
The DNA here is from genome assembly GCA_039591795.1 of Gemmatimonadota bacterium. Taxonomy (GTDB): domain Bacteria; phylum Gemmatimonadota; class Gemmatimonadetes; order Gemmatimonadales; family GWC2-71-9; genus JBDHCY01. Next base: position 4,489 of record JBDHCY010000198.1, read on the forward strand.
CTCGCGATCGAAGCCAACAACCGGGTCGGGCTCACCCTGGGGATCCGCGTGTCCGGCCGGTACTCGCTCCGGCTCGCGGCGACGACCGGAGTCACCGCGACGGTGGGCAACGACTACAGTACCGTCCTCATCGCCTGGCAGATGGTTCTGTAGCCGGACGGAGGAAGGCGCCGTCGTGGCGATGCCGGAGTGCTCAGAGAAGTGATACGGCGCAACGCCGCATCCATCGGATGCAGAGGAGCAGAAATGAAACGCACGATCGTGGCACTGGTGGCCCTTACTGCCGGCGCATGTGCAGAGCGCGACGGTTCCATCGAGTACGAGCGGATCCCTCCGTCGCTCCTGACGCCGGACCGAGTCGAGACGCGACTGGGAACGCTCGAGTTCTTTGACGGCTATCCCAATCCGGAGACCGTCGCGGCGGTGTACGACAACCTCGACTTCCAGCGCGGCGTGCGTGCTTTCCTGGACGCGTTGCCCATCGCCTCGCTGCACGCCATGCGGAAGGGACTGCGCGAAGTGGGGTGTGTCAACGGCACGGTCGGCATCTTCGAGACGCTGATGGACTCCCGGACGCTGTTCCTGACGCCCAACACCGAGAGCGTCTATGCAGCCGTTTGGCTGGACCTGAACGACGGTCCCATGGTAGTCGAGAGCGCGCCCAACACCCTGGGCATACTCGATGACTTCTGGTTCGGGCACGTGACCGACCTGGGCAACGCCGGACCGGACAAGGGACAGGGTGGTAAGTTCGTGATCCTGCCGCCCGGCTACGACGGCGAGGTGCCCGAGGGCTACTACACGTTTACCTCGCGGACCTTCGGCAACTGGCTGATCTGGCGCGGTTTCCTCGAAGACGGCGACCCACAGCCGGCCGTGGCGAACCTCAAGGCGCACACGCGGATCTACCCGCTGGCGCGGCGCGACGCCCCACCCGCCACCGAGTTCGTCAACCTGTCGGGCAGGGCCTTCAATACCATCCACGCCAACGACCGGTCGTTCTACGAGGAGGTCCACGCGGTCCTCCAGGAGGAGCCCGTCGACGCCCTCGACCCCGAGTTCCTCGGCCTGCTTGCGTCCATCGGCATCGAGAAGGGCAAGCCGTTTGCGCCGGACGCCCGCATGACCGATAATCTCACCGACGCGGTCGCCGTGGGCAACGCCACGGCTCGCGCCCTTGTCTTCGCCACACGCGATCCCGCTTCCTACATTTTCGAGAACAGCGCCTGGAAGACCGGCTTCGTAGGCGGCAGCCACGAGTTCGCGGTTGACGGCGTGCGTCTGCTGGATGCGCGCACCTTGTTCTTCTATTACGCCACGGGTATCACGCCGGCCATGGCAGCCAAAATGGTCGGCATCGGGTCGCAGTACGCCGGCGCCACGGTTGACTCGGAGGGTCGCGCCCTGGACGGCGGCCACACCTACCGGCTCCGCCTGCCGCCGGACGTGCCGGTGACGGACTTCTGGTCGCTGGTACTCTACGACAACCAGACCCGCTCCATGCTGCAGACCGATCAGCCGTTCCCCAGCCTGAACAGCGAGCGCGGCGTCGAGCGGAACGCCGACGGCTCCACCGACGTCTACTTCGGGCCGGGCGCGCCCGCCGGCCGGGAGAGCAACTGGATCCAGACGATCCCCGGGAAGGGCTGGAGTGTGATCCTGAGGCTGTACGGTCCGCTCGAGCCGTGGTTCGAGAAGACCTGGCGGCCCGGCGAGATCGAGCGCCTCGACGACATCCCCGCCGTGGCGCCCACGGGCGCGCGGCCGGCCATGGCCACCGACATCCCCGCGTCGATCACCACGCCGGACCGCGTCGAGACCCGCATCGGCACCCTCGAGTTCTTCGACGGCTTCCCGACGCCGGAGACCGTCGACCTGGTCTACGAAAACCTCGACTTCCTGCGCGGCGTGGAGGCGTTTCTGACCGCGATGCCGGCCGCGTCGCTCCACGCGATCCGCGAGGGGTTCCGGGATGCCGGCGTCGAGCGCAACGGGGTGGTCCTCGTCACCGAGGAGTTGATGGACGCCCACTCGCTGTTCCTCACGCCCAACACCGAGAGCGTGTACATCATGACCTGGCTCGACCTGGCAGACGGGCCGATGGTCGTGGAGAGTCCGCCGAACTCACTGGGCATGGTCAACGACTTCTTTTTCCGCTACGTGGCCGACCTCGGCAACGCGGGACCGGACAGGGGGCAGGGCGGCACGTACCTCTTCCTGCCCCCCGGCTGGGAGGGGGACGTTCCCGACGGCTACTTCACCTTCCGGTCTCCCACCTACGGCAACGCCATGTTCTGGCGCGGCTTCCTCGTCGACGGGAATCCGGGCCCGGCCGTGCAGGCCGCCCGGGACATCGTCAAGATCTACCCGCTGGGAACGCCGGCAGACGGTGCCGACATGGTGTTCCGCAACAGCTCCGGCAGATTCTTCAACACGATCCACGCCAACGACATCCATTTCTACGACGAGGTACGGGAGGTCATCGCCGAGGAGCCTGCTGCAGCCTTCAGCCCCGAGCTGCTGGGACTGCTGGCCCAGATCGGCATCCGCAACGGGCAGCCCTTCTCACCCGATGCCCGCCTGCGCGACATCCTCGAGGAGGCGGCCGCCGTGGGCAACGCCACCGCCCGTGCCATCTCGTTCCGCACGCGCGACCCCCGAACCTTCTACTACGAAGATTCGGCCTGGTTCACCCCTTTCGTCGGGGGCAGCCACGAGTTCCTGCGCGAGAGCGGCGCACGCGATCTCGATGCCCGGACCATGTTCCACTACCCGTACACGGCGGTGAAGATCGTGGGAGCCGGCTCGCAGTACGCGGTCGCAGCCGTCGACGCGGACGGCAACTACCTGGACGGCTCGAAGATGTACACCGTGACCTTGCCGGCCGGCATCCCGGCCAAGGACTTCTGGTCCTTTGTCAACTACGACCCGCAGACCCGTTCGCTGCTCCAGACGCCGACCACGCCGTTCCCGAGCGTCAGCAGCCAG
>JBDHCY010000199.1:0-7246 GCA_039591795.1 Gemmatimonadota bacterium
TCGACCTGCTCGCCTGAGTCTCCTCGCGCGATCAACATGCCCAGTGCGTGTAGATCTCGGTGGTCGCCGTATCATTAAAAAATCTCACGCCCGTCGGGGTGAAGCCATGCGAGGTCTCTCGCCTCGCGGCCCGCCCGCCCGTGGAAGAACGTGCTGCGCCGCAGCTCGGGATGCGCTTGCCGGAACGAGAAGACACGCTGAGCGAACTCGAGTATCCCACGGCGCTCCGCGTCGAGACTCCAGTCCACCCAGCTCACGTCGCTGTCCTGACAATACACGTTGTTGTTGCCATGCTGGGTGCGCCCCAGCTCGTCGCCGTGGGAGAGCATGGGAACGCCCTGGGAGAAGGCCAGCGTCGCGAGAAAGTTACGGGTGGCTCGATCGCGCAGGCGGAGCACATCGGCGCGATCGGTCGGCCCTTCGGCTCCCCAGTTGCAGCTCCAGTTCTCGGCGCTGCCGTCTCGGTTGTCCTGGCCGTTGGCGTGGTTGTCTTTGTGCTCGTAGCTCACGAGGTCGCGAAGGGTGAACCCGTCGTGCGCAACGATGAAGTTGACACTCGCCCACGGCCCTCGCCCGTTGGCTTCGAATGGGTCGCTCGACCCCGAAAGACGAGAGGCGAGATCGGCCACTTGGCCCGTGTCACCCCGCCAGAACCGCCGCACGGTGTCACGATATCCGTCGTTCCACTCCGCCCACTCCTCCGGAAACCTCCCGCCCTGGTACCCGTCAGGCCCGAGGTCCCACGGCTCGGCGATCAGCTTGGCCTGCGCGAGCACCGGGTCGTCCCGAATCATGGCGAACAGGGGGGCTGCCGGGTCGAACTCGTCGCTCCCGCGAGCGAGCGCGGGGGCGAGGTCGAACCGAAAGCCATCCACGTGCATCTCGAGCGTCCAATACCGCAGACTGTCCATGATGAGCGCCAGCACATGGGGGTTCCTGCAATCCAGTGTATTCCCGCAGCCGGTGAAGTCGACATACGGCTGGGCGTCGGCGGCATTCAGCCGATAGTAGGTGGCATTGTCGATCCCGCGGAACCCGATGGTGGGTCCGAGGAGGTCGCCCTCTCCGGTGTGGTTGAAAACGACGTCGAGGATCACCTCGATCCCCGCTCGATGCAACCGCCTGACCATCGACTTGAACTCATCCACCTGCTGGCCAAGCCCGCCACTGGCGTATCGCGCGTCTGGGGCGAAGAAGCCGATCGAATTGTAGCCCCAATAGTTCGTGAGACCACGCTCGACGAGCGCTCGCTCGGTGACGGCGTGGTGCACGGGGAGGAGCTCGACGGCGGTGACACCGAGGCTTCGCAAGTGCTGGATGATCGGGTCGGCGGCGACCCCGAGGTAGGTGCCGCGCTCACGCTCGGCCACGTCGGGATGGCGTATCGAGAGCCCCTTGACGTGACACTCGTAGATGACGCTGCGGCTCCAGGGTGTGCGCGGTGGCTCGTCGTCCCCCCAAGCAAACGAAGAGGTCACGACGACGCACCTCGGCAGTTCTCCGGCACTGTCTCGCGTGTCCGGCACGAGCCGCGACCCCGAGTCGCGAGACGCATGGCCCAGAAGTGTGTCGCTCCACGGCACGCTCCCGCTGATCGCTCGCGAGTAGGGATCGAGGAGGAGTTTCGCCGGGTTGAACAGATGCCCGCGCTCGGGATCGTAGGGGCCGTGGGCCCGATAGCCGTAGCACTGCCCCGGCCGGACGTTGGGGAGATAGCCGTGCCAGACGTCTCCAGCGTGTCCCGGAAGCGCGAGCCGGTGGGTCTCGGGCCCCTCCGGCCCGTCGAAGAGACAGAGCTCGACCGCCGTAGCATGCACTGAGAAGACGGCGAAATTCGTCCCCCGGCCGTCCCACGTCGCACCGAGCGGGCTTGGCACTCCGGGTCGCACAGCCGTCATGCGACCTCCAGGCGACGGTGCTGCGGGACGGCGGGAGAGACGCGTCCGGGAACGGGGCTCCTCAACGAGCCGCTGGCCATCGGTGCGATCTCTGCGCTAGGCGTCTTCGGCGCCCGCCGCGCGCGGCACTCCGGACGCCGGATGCGCATACTCCTCGAGCGCCGACCGAAGGCGTCGGATCTCCTCTTCGCTCTTCCCGGCCGCTCGGAGTCGCCGGTCGGTCAACAGGCGCCGCACTCCTGCCTTGATCGTTCCGAGGGCGAGCGTGGCGCACGAGAGCCGGGACCCCACGACATCGCGTCCGAGAAAGTCGATCATCTCGTCGTAGGAGGAGTCGAGAAGCTCGCCGAGGGTGGGATGGTCCTTGTTGAGGCGGTTGAGCAGGAGCGAGGTCGAGCCCTGGCTGATCGTGCAGCCCGCGCCCTCGAACGAGGCCGCCGCGAGCCGGTCTCCGCCGGGCTCGACCTTGAGGTAGACGGTGATGAGATCACCGCAGCCCGGGTTACCGCCCGGCACTCGCACGTCGGCATCCGCGAGCGGCCCCGCGTGGCGTGGGCGCTGCGCGTGATCGACGAGCAGCGCAATCCGCGCCTCGCGGTCCATCTACGTCACGGCCTCTCGATCGGTGCGCGCACGGAGTTCCCCCACTCCGTCCACGACCCGTCGTAGTTGCGCACCTGAGCGAACCCCAGCAGGTACGTCAACACGAACCAGGTGTGAGACGAGCGCTCGCCGATGCGGCAGTAGGCGATGACGTCGTCGTCGCGCCCCAGCCCCTGTTCCTGCTGATAGATGGCTTCGAGCTCGGATGCCGGACGGAAGGTGTGGGTCTCCGGGTTGACGGCCCGAGCCCATGGCACGCTGGCAGCACCGGGGATGTGACCTCCTCGGAGCGCCCCCTCATTGGGATAGTCGGGCATGTGCAGTCGCTCACCCCGGTACTCCTCGGGGCTCCGCACGTCGACCAACGGCTTCTGGGCCGCCACGTGACCGAGCACGTCCTCTCGGAACGCGCGGATAGCGCGATCCTGCCGCTCGCCCACGCGAACGTCGCCCCCGATGTAGCTCGGCACGGCCGAGACGAGTGGTCGACCCTCTTCCTCCCAGCGCGCGCGCCCCCCGTCCATCACCGCCAGACGACCCATCCCGAACAGGCGGAACACCCAGAAGGCATACGTCGCCCACCAGTTGTTCCGGTCGCCGTAGAACACCACCGTCGTGTCGTCGCCGATGCCGTTCGAGCGGAGGAGCTGCTCGAACCGCACCCGGTCCAGATAGTCGCGAATCACTGGGTCGTTGAGATCCGCCACCCAGTCGACCTTCACGGCTCCGGGGACGTGGCCGATGTCGTAGAGGAGGACGTCCTCGTCCGACTCCACGAGCCGGACGGCGGGGTCATCGAGGTGGTCGGCGACCCAATCCGTCGAGACGAGCACCTCTGGGTGAGCGTAGCCGCGATCCGCGATCGGGGCGACCGAGGGCGGCGCCTTGGGAGTAGTCATGCGGCACCTCCTGCCATGCAGGGGACTCGAGCGCGGCGCCATGCGCTCGAAAGCGCCACGAGGGAGCCCGTTTCGAGGAAAGTCGATAGAAATTGTCGGAATGTCAATCCAGCCCGCCTCTCACTTTTCAGCCGGAGACCATCGCCCGACGCAGGTTGCGCAACCGCCGGCGGAGCGACCCGTCAAAGACCCGTTCGCCGACGCGAATCACGACGCCGCCCAGCAGGTGGGGATCGACCCGAACGTGTGGAATGACCGTCTTCTCGAGGGTGGCTTCGAGGCGAACCCGGATAGCTTCGACGAGGTCGGGCTCGGGTTCGCGGGCGATGGTCACCCGGGCGTGCACCCGATTGAGCTCGCGATCGAGGAGCGCCTGGTATTGGTTCGACATCTCGCCCAGGAGTGATTGGCGCCCGCGCCGAACCACGCTCTGCATGAAGCGCACGAAGCGCGGCGGCGCGATGTCGGCCAGCGCGCGCTCGACGATGCGGAGCTTGGTGGCCTTGGAGATGCGGGGCAGCTCGAGGGCGAGCGCGAGCCGTGGATCGGCTTTCACCGCCCCGGCCACGGCCGCCAGGAGCTCGCCGCTGAGGTCTTCCTCGCCCGTCTCGCGCGCGGCCAGAAGGAGGGCCTCGGCGTAGTTGCGTGCGATCGTCGGTTCTCTCACTGCTGTTGCTCCACCGCCGCGAGATATCCCTCCACCAGTCTCCGATTGGTCGCGTTGTCGACACTCTCCTCGAGGAGCCGGCCGGCGGCGGCGAGCGAGAGATCCACCGCCTCACGCCGCAGCGCCAACACGGCACGCTCGCGCTCGGCGACAATCTCGCGACGGGCGCGTTCGAGCAGAGCCTCCTGCTCGCCCCTGGCGCGCTCGAGGATGTGCTCCCGTTCCTTCTCTCCAGCCGAGCGAGCCTTGACGATCAGTTCCTGCCCCTCCGTCCGCGCGTCGGCGAGGAGCTTCCGCTGCTCTTCGAGAAGCGCCGCCGCGTCGGTGCGGTGTCGCTCCGCCTCGGCCAGCTGCTCGGTGATCTTCCGCTCCCGCTCCTCGACGGCGCCAAGCAGCACCGGCCAGGCGTATCGCTTGAGGACGAAGAAGAGCGCGGCGAACACCAAGAGCGTCCAGAACATGAGGCCGCCGTCCACCGTCAGCAGGCCACCGCCCTCTTGGGCAGCGACGGCCGGCGCGGGACCCACCGCGAGTGCCACGAGCGAGAGCCGCAGCGTTCGGGTCATATGCTTCTCCTCTTTACCCGTTTACCCGGCGGACGGCGGCGGCCCGAAGGCCGCCGCCGCCACCATCAGAAACTGATCTTCCCCTGAATCACAAATGCGACGACCGCGGCGAACAGCGCGACGCCCTCGATGAGGGCCGCCGAGATGATCATCGCCGTCTGGATCCGGCCGGTGTTTTCCGGCTGGCGGGCCATGCCTTCGACGGCCGAGCCGCCGATCCGCCCAATGCCGATTCCAGCGCCGAGCACCGCCAGTCCAGCGGCGAGCCCGGCCCCGATCATGGCGTAGCCTTTGTCGGCCACCATGGCCACCGGTTCCTGGAGCATCGCGAGCATGTGTAGCATCGATCCGTCCCTTTCCGTCCCACGGGAGAAAGGCGATTGTCCGCGCCCGCCACGCGTGCGTCACTTCTCCCGGAGCGACGTCGCCGCGGTGACCCGCCCACGGCCGCCACGCGGCCAGCGGGTATCGTCCGCCATTCGGCGGACTACGATTCGACGGCGCTCGAGCGCCTGCGCCGCCGCGTTTCTCCCATCCCTAGTGCTCCGCTCGCATCAGGCCAATGAAGACCGCCGTGAGGAGCGTGAACACGAACGCCTGCAAGAAGGCAACGAACAGTTCCAACATCATGATCCCAACCGCCAGCGCCGACGCACTCACGCCAACGGCCCAGCTTCCAAACGCAAAGGTGAGGCCGATGATCGCGAGGAGCGCCACATGCCCGGCGGTCATGTTGGCGAACAAACGAACGGCCAGCGCGAACGGCTTCGCCAGTTTCCCGATGATCTCGACCGGGGTCATGATCACCAGCATGGCGGGCCGAATCCACACGGGGAGGCCTGGCGGCAGATAGAAGATGGTACCGAGGTAGCCCTTGAGGCCGAGTGCGCGCATGCCCGAGACTTCGATGACGACCAACGAGACGAATGCCATTGCCGCCGTGACGGCGATATTCCCCGTGGCCGTAGCGCCCCAGGGAAGGAGGCCGAGCAGGTTGCAGACGAGGATGAAGAAGAAGACGGTGAGAAGGTACGGCACGAATCCCTCGCCGTGCGCACCGACGTTCGGCAAGATCACCTCTTGTCGAATGAACAGCACCATCGCTTCCATCGCACCGGCGAAGCCTCGCGCCGGTTTGCCGGCTTTCTGCGCACGCGCCACGGCGCGAGCGGACAAGATGAAGACGAGCGCCACCAAGGTCGCCGCCGCCATGAGAAAGACCGAGTGCTTCGTGAGCGAGAGATCGAGGGTCACCGGGCCAATGTGGATCGGTGCGAACTGTGGCAGCGGCACCGGATACGAATAGGGCGGCTTCCAGTAGGGCACCTCGATTACACGCGCATTGGCGAGATGGTGCATGATGTCGATCTCGCTCTGGCTGCCGCCGTGCTCTTCGGAAGCGGCAGCCTCCGAGGCCTCGTGCTCTTGGACACCGGCGAGCGGCGATGCCGCGACGAGGGCGATCAGGAAGATCAACGGCGTCAGGATGCGCGTCACATGTCCTCGCGTTTTGGACTGTCACCAAGCAAGACCACGACTTCGACACCGAGCAGAGCAACCAGCGCACCGGCGAGCGTGATGAGCACCGCTTCCGTGTGGGCCTTCATGCTCACGAGCAGCACTGCGCCCGCGACGCCGAGCAGGCCGAACCGGCCCAAGAGCCCCAGGCCCCAGACTCGGAGGAACCCTGGCCGCCCGATCGACCGGATCAGCCACCACCCGAGCGGGCCCTGGAGGGTGAGCGCCACCGCCGCCGCGATCCAGACGGCGATGCGTGACGGTCCCGCCAGGAACCCCGCGACGACTCCGCCGGCCCCTACCGCAGCGAGACCCGTGAGATATCGGCCCGCCACGGTCATTCGTCGTTGCGCTTCTCGTCGCGCGCGAGCTGCCGCAGGAGGGCGTAGAGCGCCGCTCCGAAGCCCAGGAACGCTCCGCCAATGGCGAAGATGCCCCCGGTGCCCAGCTTCCCGTCGACCCAGGTACCCAGGAGCATGAAGACGACGATGCTCCCGGCGAGCTGGAGCCCGAAACCGGCATACCGGAGCGGACTCGGTTCCTTCCGGCCCGGTGGCTTTGGCCCTGTCACCGGCCTGAAATTAGGGGCTTGTGAAAAAAATCGCAAGCAAAGCGAGTACCACCCGAGGCGCCTCCGGTATACCGTGTTAGGGCTTTCCCGCCCCACCGACGCGGAGGAACGTCAGCCGTGCCCGCCACACCCGCCAGAGAAGTGCCGCAGGACCTGGAGCTGCTCGAGCGCCTGGCGACAGCGCGCCGTGATCTCTTGTCTCAGGTCTCCCAGCGTATCGTCGGGCAGCAGGAGGTCCTCGACGGGATCCTCGTTTCCATTTTCGCCGGCGGGCACGCGCTGCTCGTGGGGGTTCCCGGGCTCGCGAAGACGCTCATGGTCCAGACGGTGGCGGAGGCGCTCAACCTCTCGTTCAGCCGAATACAGTTCACGCCCGATCTCATGCCTTCGGACATCACGGGGACCGAGATTCTGGAAGAAGATCACGCGACGCGGCAGCGCGAGTTCCGTTTCGTCCGGGGTCCCATCTTCGCGAACATCGTGCTGGCCGACGAGATCAACCGCACGCCACCCAAGACGCAGGC
>JBDHCY010000200.1:0-7168 GCA_039591795.1 Gemmatimonadota bacterium
CCTCCTGTTCCGGCGCCTGCACCTCCAATCGATCATGATCATCTCGCCGGTCGAGGTCCTGGCCGACGGACGCCAAGACATGTGCGATGGGTGTCCGGACATGACGGTCTGGGAGGGCGACCTCGCCTGGTCGTGCCGTCTAGAGGAGTGCATTCACTTCGGGCAGTTCACACGCACGGTGCCGAAGGAGCAGGCCATTCCCGAGCCCGCGAACCGCGATCTCGTTGCGCTGCGCGCCCTCGATGGCCGACCTGCTCAGTCGCCTCAAAACAGGTTTAGCTGACCGCTATTCCGTCGAGTGTGAGCTGGGCGCGGGTGGGATGGCGACGGTCTACCTCGCCACCGACCTCAAGCACGATCGACAGGCCGCGATCAAGGTGTTGCGCCCCGAGTTGACCGCGGTGCTTGGGGCCGAGCGGTTCGTGCTGAATTCCACCAATCCTACTCGGCGATGGGATTCCTACCTTCACACGCGTTTCACCCTCCCTTCAGCCCCGGGAGTGACCTATAGAGAGCTAGGCCTCGGAAAGGGCGATGCTATGCCCGCCTCGAGGAGCGGCTTCGCCCGGCGCTCGTAAGCCGGTACGACATCGAGTGGGAACTGGACCACAGGAGGGCTACCGTCTATCTGGCCCAGGACCTCGAGCATCACCCCCAGGTGGCGATCACGTCCTGAGGCTCGAACTCGCTGCCCCTCGAAGGAAGTCCCCAATGAAAACGCACTCTCGGCCTACTCGTCGCTCTCGCCCTTCTTCTTCCGGCAGCAGCCGGCACCCAGCAGAGGGAGTCCTACGACTACTGGGAGTTCAGCGGGGAGATCATCCAGCGGGGCCAACAAGCGCTCCTCTTGTGCAACGGGCTGTTTACGTCCGATAGGACTCTGGAACAGGCTTTCGCGAAGGAGTTGGCCTTGCTCCGCAATCCCATTGGAACGGCGGAAGGGGGCGATTACAGGGTGGATTGGGATCGGCGGACGGTCGCCATCGGGGCGCCTTGATACGTCCCCGTCATGCGTGCCGCCTTCCGCGAGGGGCTCGGCTGTGTCGTCCTGGCGCCCGACCAGACGTTCGACGACATCGAGACCTTGCCAATCCTCCACATGCCGCCAGCGGAAGGCGATCCGGCGACTACCCCGTGGCCCGACCCGATCTGATCAAGGACGAACCTCTTCCGCCCGCCGTGGATGCGGCAACTCTGGCAGCGGCAAACGCCCATGCCGAGGACCCGGCGTTCATTCGGGAAGCGGTCCGGAGGCTGGTTGAGATGCTGGGGGGGGCGACGTTGAGTGAGGCGCGCAGGGAGGCATTGAAATGAAGAGTCGATGGTCCGACGCGGACGCGCAGGCAATGATCGATCGCTACACGTGCGAGCCCGACGTCAACGAAGACATTGCGCTGCGCGTGTACACGTCGCGGTTGATCGGACAGGACCCAACGCTCGTGCTTCATGGAGGCGGCAACACCTCGGTCAAGACGCGTCTTCCCGATGACCTCGGCAATCTCACCGATGTGCTGTGTGTGAAGGGCAGCGGGTGGGATCTCGACACCATCGATCCCCGGGGACTGCCGGCCGTGCGCCTGGCATCGCTTCGCGCGCTGCGCGATCGCGACTCGCTCAACGACGAAGAGATGGTCAATGCCCAACGCATCCGGCTGCTGAACTCGGCGGCGCCCAATCCATCAGTCGAGACCCTGGTGCACGCGTTTCTCCCCCACAAGTTCATCGACCATTCCCACGCGGACGTGATCCTGAGCATCGTCGATCAGCCCGAGGCCGAACGGATCTGTCGGGACATCTACGGAGATCGCTTGGCCGTCGTCCCCTACGTGATGCCGGGGTTTGCACTCTCGAAGCTCACCGCACGGGTGTACGAGGCCCATCCGGAGACCGAGGGGCTTCTGCTCTTGCAGCACGGATTGTTCACCTATGGCGACACCGCCCGCTCGGCCTACGAGCGACACATCCGCGCCGTAGACGAGGCCGAGCAGTATGTGGCCTCGCGCCGCACGACGGTCAGTGTGCCCGTGCGTCCCGACGTCAACTACACGTCGTTCGCGCCACTTCTGCGCGGGCTCGTGGGCGACGGGGAGCGCTACTACACCCTGTGTTTGCGAACCTCGGATGCCATCCGGGCCTTCGTCGACAACCCCGAACTCGAGCAGTGGTCGCAGCGCGGCGTGATTACACCGGAGCACGTCATTCGCACCAAGCGTGTGCCCATGCTGTTGGACGTTGCCGCACACGACGGACCGAATGCGGTGCGGCGGCACATTCAGTCGCAGCTTTCGCATTATCGCAACGCCTATCGGGCCTACGTCGCGAGGCACGCGAAGGCGAGTAGACTCGACGTCAAGGAATCGGATCCAGATCCCCGGATCGTGCTGGTGCCCGGGCTCGGCATCATTGCCGCGGGCAGGACACCCGCGGCAGCGCAAGCGGCCGCCGATGTCTACGAGCACACGGTCGACACGATCACGGATGCCCAAGCCGTGGGTGTGTTCCAGCCGCTGCCTGAAGGAGATCTCTTCGACATCGAGTACTGGTCACTCGAGCAGGCCAAGCTGGCCAGGCAAGCGCCGCGACTTCTTTCAGGGCGAGTGGTGCTGGTCACCGGTGCTGCCGGAGGCATCGGGGAGGCCGTGGCACGAGCCTTCGCCCGCGAGGGTGCATCTCTCTATCTCGTGGATCGTGACGCCGAGCGTCTCTGCCGCGTAGCCGATTCGCTAGGCGCCGCGCACCAGGGCCTGGATGTGACCGACACCGACGCCGTCCACGAATGCGTCGAACGCATCGTAGAGCAGTTTGGCGGCATCGACGGTGTTGTCTCCAACGCGGGAACCGCCCCCCAGGCGGACATCGACACCTGTGATGCCGAGACCCTTCGTGCGAGCCTCGAGGTCAACCTGCTGTCTCATCAGTGGGTCGCCCAGGCGGTGACCGCGCGGCTTCGCCAGCAGGGCACTGGAGGGTTCTTGCTCTTCAACGCCTCCAAATCGGCATTCAACCCGGCCAAGGGCTTCGGGCCCTACGCGGTGGCGAAAGCGGCGCTCGTCGCCCTCACCAAGCAATACGCGCTGGAGTGCGGTGCCGACGGTATCCGGGCCAACGCGGTGAATGCCGATCGTATCCGCACGGGCCTGCTCGATGCCGACGACGTCGCCCAGCGCGCCGAGGCACGCGGCCTCAGCCCGGATGAGTACTACCGGTCGAATCTGCTCGGTCAGGAAGTGAGCGCGAACGACGTTGCCGAGGCGTTCCTCAACCTTGCCCTCGCGCGCAGCACGACCGGTTCCATCGTGACCGTGGACGGGGGGAACATCGCGGCTTCACCGCGCTGAGCGTGGGAGTCTGCGAAAGGACGGCTTCCGCTCAGGGGGTGTCGCGCCGTCGGCACGCCGTGCGGACCGACGTCTTGGTCGTTGGGACGAGCATGGCGGTGTCGGTTGACCGCCTCTTGTTCATCGATCCGGGGCTCCCAGGGAGCTGCTGGAGTTTCAAGTGGACGGGCGTCTCACCCATGAGGTGGGGCCCGAGGTTCGACTACGGAGGGGATTGACTCGATGCCCAGCGTCCTGCTCACGAGCGTCTGCCGTCCCCTGGGGGTCCGCTACGGCGATTCCCCAAGCGTCGGCTACGAGCTGCTCCACGAACAGGTGACCCGCGCGCAGGGTCTGTTCAGCCCCCGGTCTCACCATGTCCAGTTCTCGCTGGAGTACCTCGCCGAGAACCTCGAGGCCCCCACCACCGTGCTCCAGTATCCCTCACGGAGGGAACTCGTCCGGGAGCTCAGGCGCGGGTATGAGGTCGTGGGTGTGTCGTTCGTCCTGGCCACCTACCACCGTATGAAGGAGGTTGTGGCGCTGGTCCGGAGACATTCGCCGCGGTCGAAGATCGTGCTGGGCGGGTACGGGACCGTGGCGCCTGACGAGATGCTTCGCCCCTACAGCGACTATATCTGCCGCGAGGAGGGAGTCGGGTTCATGCGGCGCCTCTTGGGTGAACCCGAGATCCAGATGCCGTACCGCCACCCGCTGATCATCAACCCTCTCCGGGTATTCGGGAAGGACGTGTCGCGCACAGGGATCGTGTTCGGCGGCCTGGGATGTCCGAACGGGTGCGACTTTTGCTGCACGTCGGCGTTTTTCAAGCGCAAGCACATCCGCTTGCTTCCCACGGGGGCTGACCTCTACCGGGTGATCGAGCGCTACCTCGAGGTCGATCCCCAGCTCTCCATCCTGATCCTGGACGAGGATTTTCTGCTGAACCGCCGCCGGGCGATGGAGTTCCGGGAGTGTGTGCTCCGGGGTGGACAGCCTCTCTCCATCTTTGTGTTCGCCAGCGTCCGGGCTCTGAGCAAGTACACGGTGACCGAGATACTCGAGATGGGGATCGATGGGATGTGGATCGGGTACGAGGGAACGCGGTCCGGCTATGCGAAACAGGTGGGCCGGCCGGTCGAGGAGATTTTCCGTGAATACCGCGAGCATGGAATCACCATCCTGGCCTCCATGATCGTGGGCTTCCCCTATCAGACGCCTGAGATCATCGACGAGGAACTGTCGGGCCTCCTCGCGTTGCGACCGGTGCTTACACAGTTCTTGATTTACGGCCCGTGTCCCGGCACGCCCTTCTACGAGCAAGTCGTCCGGGAGGGGAAACTCCTTCCGGCGGTGGCCGCGGATCCCGAATTGTTCTATCGCCGTGGGAGCGGGTTCTACGCGATGGTCAGCCACCGCTCGATGACGCCCGACCAGATCGAGGCGGCCCAACAGCGTTGCTTCGAGGAAGATTTCCGGAGGTTGGGACCGGTCCTGCACCGTGCGGTGGAGCGGTGGCTGGACGGATACCTCAAGCTCCGGGACTCCCCGAGCGCGTTCCTTCGCGCCAAGGCGGAGCGGATCGCGACCGACCTCAGGCAGGCGTACCCCCTGTTCTTGGCTGGCAGGCTGTTCGGGCCGACGGTGCGGGTCCGGCGTTGGATTGGCCGGCTCCAAGAGCGGGTCCACGCGGCGCTGGGGAATCCCACCTGGACGGAGCGTCTCCAGTCGGTAGCGGCGGTGGCTTTGGCTTCCTGGACAGGACTTACGCTCAGGTTCGGCTTCTTCCAGCACCCGCCCCTCGTGAGGCATACGTTCAGAATGCCGGGCGCCTCCCTCGGGCGAGCTTGGAGGCGCGTGCGCGGTGAGGATCCCGCAGGGTCCTCGATCCAGGTCGAGCGCCGACCCGCGTCGACGGTGTGGGTGCGTCTCGAGGGGCGGCTGCCGGCTGCCGCAGCCGGACGGCTCGCCGCGAATCTGCGGGCGGCCCTGGCACGTCGGAAGGATCGAGTGGTGCTGGACCTGGCCCGCCTGGCGAGCCTGGAGGAGGGCGCGGTGAGCGAGCTGGTAGTGGGGCTCGAGGGCGATCGCGATCGAATCCGCATCATTCTCCCTCGCATAGGAGAATTCGCGGCCTTGGCGGCGATCTTTCCTCTCTACCGGTAACGTGCCGGAGGCAGACTCCCGAGGTGGCGCACCTGCTCGACGAGGCGCGGGACGCGGCTGGCTCGCGCCGGCCGCAACAAGGTCATCCACTCACGAAGGTCGGCGGGCCGCACCTCGCGTTCACGCAGAGCCGAAACAGGCCGGCAACCCCGGATGCCGTCAGGTGAGCGTCAAGCAGGATTCCGACGCGATCGGCCTGCTGCTGCCCGGGGTGGGGCTGAACGCTTCGATCTTTCCCGCGCTCGACCTACCCACTCTAGCGGTGGACTTCAACGAGCTCGCTCTGGGGCGAGGTGGAACCGCCGTGGTCCACGAAGGAATGGACGTCTACCGCAGAATGCTGGACGAGTTCCTGGAGGGCATGGCCCCGTGGGCCGGAGCGCCCCGCATCGTGATCGCCCACAGCTTCGGGGGAATGTTGGCGTTGCATTGGCTAATCGCCCACCGCTGCCAGGGCGTGGCGCAAATCGAGGGTCTGGTGCTGGTGGGCACCACCGCTGGACCGATGTTCAACCAAGCGCGACTGAGGGTCGGTTGGGAGCGTAGGCTGCCGCTGACGTACCTGATGCCACTATGGAACACGCGACTCGTCACCTGTGCCGTGAAGGGGCTCATCACCAAGGGCTCACTAGCTCCCCACCATGTCGACTTCCGGACGCTGACACACCGGTCCGACTTCGCTATCGACATGGCAGGCTGGCGCAACACCGGTTGGCGGGCTAAGCGCTCCTACCGTTGCGCGATGCGAGGCTTCGATGTGCGAAGCAGGCTGGGCGAGATCGGGGTGCGGACCATCGTGCTGCACGGCACCGAGGACTCACTGTTCCCCGCGTCCGTGGCGGAAGATCTGGTGCGACGCCTCCCAAACGCGGACCTGCGACTAGTGGAGGGTGCAGGGCACGTACTGCCACTGACGCATGATGAGGAGGTCAGGAGGGCAGTGGGGGAGCTCGCCACGCAGGCGCTGGATCGGCCTCCGTAACTGCGGCTTGCTTGCGCTCCTTCAAGCGCTCGATGAGACTCTTGGATTCGACGGAGCGTCACGAGGTAATCGAGAGAGGACCGAGCATCATGGTGAGCGGGGACCGCATCCAGCTCCACACTCCCGATCCCGAGGTGGCGCACCTGCTCGACGAGGCGCGGGAGGCGCTGCGCGAGGCGGAGCGGCGGGGCGGGTAGTACAGGCGCGCGTTGGCGCCAATCCCGGTCGCTTCTTCCAGTCCGCGACCTTCACACGCGTTTCACCCTCCCTTCAGCCCCGACACTGATCTCTAGACAGTTGGCCTCCGGAGGGCTCGCCCTCGTGCGGGAAACTGGCGTTGAGTTGGCGCGGCACAGGTGCAAGAGAGGAGTGACTCTTTCCATGAATCGTGCGTTGGTCTTGATACTGGCCTCCGCGGTCTCACTGAGTTGCGGTGAGTCGGCCCTGCCGACACTGATTCCTCGCGCAGTGCTCTTCGATAATCCGGCTAGGATCTCACCGCGGATTTCACCCGACGGCACGTTGCTCGCCTATTTGGCGCCGAGTGAAGGCGTCCAGAACGTCTGGGTCCGCTCGATCGGCGGGAACGACGACCGCGTGGTCACGTCAGAGAGCGCGCGCGCGATCTTCGACTACGATTGGCGTCCCGACAGCAAGCACATTCTCTATAGACTAGCCAGGGGTGGCGACGGCATTGACCACC
>JBDHCY010000201.1:0-7089 GCA_039591795.1 Gemmatimonadota bacterium
GCGCGAACTCTGGAGGGTTCGTGAGAGGATGGGCGCCTTGCGCCCGGAGCGGGCTGCCACTGGCAACTGCCAGAGTCCCTATCGCGGC
The DNA here is from genome assembly GCA_039591795.1 of Gemmatimonadota bacterium. Taxonomy (GTDB): domain Bacteria; phylum Gemmatimonadota; class Gemmatimonadetes; order Gemmatimonadales; family GWC2-71-9; genus JBDHCY01. The sequence continues at coordinate 89 of JBDHCY010000201.1, forward strand.
CAAGCCAAGCGACACCGGCCGCTGCACTGTGAAGTCCACGCCGCCTCCCGCACTTGGGGCGCGCCGGGTCTCCTGCTCTCTAGTCGCAGCCCGCGACGGCCCGATTCGCAGACGCGCTGCCGCGAGCGCCGTGCAACCCCAACGTATGGCGCGACATGCCGGCGAGCAACCGAATCGGAGAGCGGAGGAATGTGAACGAGGTGTACCCGGAGTTGGCCGATGTGCTCGGCGCCGACCGGTTCGTGCAGGAGATCACGACGACAGCGAGTCTCGAACACCCGAACACCCTCCCGTTGTTCGGTTCGGGCGAGGCGGATTCTTTCCTTTATTACGGGGCCCCACTCATCGTTCACACGTATTTCACTTCGCCTTCATGCGCCAGCCCGTTTCATTGGTGCATTCCCTGGAAGATGACCATCTCGCCCATGTGGAGGAGGCGCGCATGACGGGAGACCCGAGCGACGGCGACGGACGCCCCATGCCGGATCGTCGCGGAATCAGCCGTCGGGGGTTCCTCACGACGATGGGGACGGGTGTGCTGTCGACCGCGGCGGCCGGCCAGCTCACCGCCCAGCCCACGGAGGTCCCGGACGTCCTCGGCGCCAACGAGCTGATCAAGGTGGCGCTCGATATCAACGGGCGCACTCACGAGGCGCTCGTCGAGCCTCGCTGGTCCCTGGCCCACGTGCTCCGCGAGGAGCTGGAGCTGACCGGCACCAAGGTGGGCTGTGATCGCGGCGAGTGCGGGGCCTGTACGGTGCTGCTGGACGGGTTGCCCCGGTACGCCTGCCTGACGCTGGCGGTCGAGGCCGAGGACCGCGAGATCGTGACGATTGAGGGCTTGCTGGCCGGCGAGGAGCTCGGGCCGGTCCAGCAGGCGTTCCTCGAGGAGGACGCCTATCAATGCGGCTATTGCACCTCGGGCCAGATCATCGCGGCGGAGGGGTTGCTGCGGCACGACGGCAACCCTACGGACGAGGCCATCAGGCACAGCATGAGTGGTAACCTGTGCCGGTGCGGCGCCTATCCCCACATCGTGACGGCGGTGCGGCGCGCGGCCGAGTTGAAGCGCGCGGGAGGTGCGTCATGAACGACCATCCCGACGCCCGCTACTACACCGAGGGCATCGAGCTCCCCGAGACGGAAGTCTCCACAGACCTCGAGCCCTGGGGCGAGACGCGCGTCGTGGGGCAGCCGCGCCCGCGCGTGGACGGGTACGAGCGCGTGAGCGGCACGGCGGTCTATCCGGCCGACATCACCCTTCCCGGCATGCTGTACGGCGCGATCCTACGGTGCCCGCATCCCCACGCGGTTGTGACGGCGGTGGACGTGCGGCGCGCTGCGGCGATGCCCGGCGTCCGGGCAGTGCTGACGGCCTTCACGCCGCTCGACCGAGCCACGCAGCCGCACGCCGACCTGATCCGGACGCGGCTCTTCGACACGCACTGTCGGTTTCAGGGCGAAGCCGTGGCCGCCGTCGCCGCCGAGACGCCGTATCAGGCCCGGGACGCACTGCGGACGATACAGGTGCAGTACGAGGAGCGGCCGTTCCTATCGGACGAGCGCAACGCCTTGGCGCCGGATGCGCCGCTCGTGCGGGAGGGCGGAAACCGGGTCCGCGAGCCGCAGATCTACGAGCGCGGCGATGTCGAACAAGGGTTCGCGGACGCGGACGTGGTGCTCGAACAGGAGTACCGCAACGAGTGTGAGATCCACACGCCGATGGAGCTGCACGGCTGTGTCGCGCGCTGGGACGGCGACCGGCTCGTGCTGTGGGAGTCCACGCAGGGCGTTTACAACGTACAGATGCAGGTCGCCGCGGCGCTGGGAATGCCGTTCTCCATGGTGCGCGTGGTTGGCCCCTACATGGGAGGTGGGTTCGGGTCGAAGCTTCAGACCGGCAAGTACTCGATTGCGGCGGCGCTCCTCGCGAAGACGACCGCCCGGCCCGTGAAGCTCGTGCTCACGCGCGAGGAGACGTTGCTCGCGGTGGGGAACCGGCCGCCCAGCACCATGCGCCTCAAGGCCGGGGTCAAGCGGGACGGCACGATCACGGCCATGGAGTTCTGGGGTTCCGGCGCGAGCGGCGCGGAACCCGCTGGCGGAGCGTCGTTGCTCGACTGGCCGGTGCGCGACACCTACTCGTGTGCCAACGTGCGGACGGAGTTGACCGACCTCTACTTGAACGCCGGCCCGGCGCGGCCATTTCGCGCCCCCGGCCACCCGCAGGGGGCGTGGGCGCTCGAGCAGATGATGGACGCGCTGGCGGAAGCGATCGACATGGACCCGGTCGCCCTTCGTGTCCGCAACGTCCCCGCGGTTAGCCAGGCGCGCGGCAACGTACCGTACACCTCGACGGGCCTGCGGCAGTGCCTGGAACAGGGCGCCGAAGCGTTCGGTTGGGACGAGGCCCGCACGCAGATCGCAGAATCCGGCAACGGCGGCACCGTCCGGCGGGGCATCGGAGTGGCCGCTGGACTTTGGGTCGCCGGGGGTGGCGGCCCGCCAAGCACGGCGGTCGTGAAGCTCTTCGCCGACGGGAGCGTCAACCTGAACATGGGGGCCAGTGACATCGGGACCGGCACCAAGACGGTGATGGCAATGGTGGTCGCCGAGGAGTTGGGTGTCGATCCCGACGCGGTGGAGATCGAGCACGCCGACACCGGCAGCACGCAGTTCGCCACCGGGAGCGGCGGCAGCAAGACGGTGCCCACCGAGTCGCCTGCCGTACGTGCCGCCGCGGTCGACGTGAAGCGGCAGCTGCTCGAGCTCGCAGCCGGGGAGCTCGAGGTCGACCAGTCCACCCTGGCGTTGCGAGACGGGCAGGTGGTGAGCACGGCGGATCCCTCGGTTGCACGCCCCCTCAGCGGACTGCGGAGCCTCCGTCGACGCCGGAACCTGACGGGAGTGGGCTACCGCGGTCCGAATCCCGCGGGAAAGGCGGTCACGCCATTCGCGGCGCAGTTCTGCGAGGTCGAGGTCGATACCGCGACCGGTGAGGTCACGATCCTGCGGTTCCTTGCGGCGCACGATAGTGGACGTGTGATGAACCGATTGACCTATCAGAACCAGGTCTTCGGTGGGATCACGATGGGCATCGGGTTCGGGCTGACTGAGGAGCGGATCCTGGACGTCGATCGGACGGGCAAGATGGTGAACCTCAACTGGCACGACTACAAGCTGCCGACGATGCTCGACGTCCCGGTCGACATGACGTGCCTGCCGATCGACCTGAACGACACCGAATGCAACGCGACGGGCGCGAAGGGGATCGGCGAGCCGGCCACCATACCCACGGCCGCCGCCATCGGCAACGCCATTTACCACGCGACCGGCGTTCGCGTGACGCACACGCCGGTCGATCCCCTACGACTGGTCGACGCGCTTGCGCAGGCCGGGGAGGGCTGAGCCATGCTACCGCGATTCAGTTACGTGCGCGCGCAGTCGCTCGACGAGGCGATCGCCCAGCTCGGCCCCGACGACACGCGGGTCGCCGCCGGGGGCTCGGATCTGCTCGGCTGCCTGCGCGACGAGGTGTTTGCCTGCTCGAAGGTCGTCAGCCTCTCGCGGCTGGACGAGCTCCGCGGCGTCCGGGTCGACAGCCGCGGCGGCGTGCGCATCGGCGCGCTGACCACGATCGCCACGGTGGCATCCGACCCCGTGGTCAACGAGCGCTACCCGGTGCTGGCGCAGGCGGCGCGCGCGGTGGCCAGCCCGCAGCTCCGACATCAGGGGACGATCGGCGGCAACATCTGCCAGAAACCCCGCTGCTGGTACTACCGCGGTGAGTTCCATTGCCGGCGCAAGGGCGGGAGCACGTGCTACGCGATTGCGGGCGAGAACCAGTTCCACTGCATCTTGGGTGGCCGGGGATGCTTCATCGTTCATCCGTCGGACACGGCGCCCGCGCTTGTCGCGCTCGACGCGACGGTGCAGATCGCGGGGCGGAGCGGGACGCGTCGCATTCCTCTCGCGGAGTTCCACGTCTCCCCGCGGGACGACATTCGGCGGGAAACGGTGCTGGAGGCCAGCGAGGTCGTCACCGCGATCGACATCCCTGCGCCGCCGCGCGGATTGCGCAGCTCGTACCGCAAGGTGCGCACGCGTGGCGCGTGGGACTTCGCCCTCGCAGGGGTAGCGCTGGCCTTGGAGTTCGACGGCGGCACCGTGCGCGCCGGACGGGTGGTGCTGAGCGGTGTGGCTCCGGTCCCGTGGCGCGCTGAAGCGGTCGAGCGCGTGCTCATCGGCCAAGCGCTCACGCCTGAAGTAGCAGCGCGCGCGGGAGAGGCAGCCGTCGAAGGCGCGAGGCCGCTCAAGCGGAACGGATACAAGGTGCCACTCGTTCGAGGCGTCGTGCGGGAGGCACTGCTGGCGTTGGCGTAGCGGGCGGTTCACGCGGCAGCCCGGTTGCTCTAGCGCAAGCACTCTCGGGCGCAATCCAGCCGCGCATCACGGCCGTCCTCCGAATCGCCGCCGCTACCGCTCGCCGCCCTCCCGGGCCGGGACCTTGCCGGCGGCGCTTCACGTCCTCAGCCAAGCGCTCGCCGTGTCGCGCAAGCGTCCCCATGTTTGCCGGATCCCCCGGGAGGGTCGATCTCATGAGCCTTCGAACAGTTGCAGCGTTGAGTCATGGCGGAGGCAACTGGGGGTTCCGATGCACTCTGCTCGCTCACAAGCTCAAGGGCTACGGTCTCGCGATCATGACGAATGCCGACCGCGGCGGCACCTTGATGCAGGAAGTCAGTCGTCGGATACAGATCGCCTACGACTGGGACTCGATGGCTGACCCCGTGCCACGTGGCTACGACCCGCCGGTCGAGCGCACGGAGATCGAGGTCGCCGCAGAAGTCCTCGAGACGTACGTCGGGGAGTACGAGCTCACACCGGAGTTCACGATCGTCGTGACGCTAGAAGACGGCGGACTGTTCGTTCAGGCCACCGGGCAGCCCAAGGTCGGTCTGTTCGCCGAGTCGGAAACGAAATTCTTCCTGCGGGTAGCCGCAGCGCAGATATCGTTTACGAAGGATGACTCTGGCGAGGTCACCGGATTGATTCTGCACCAGGGCGGGAGAGACCGACCGGCCCGGAAGACGAGGTAGGCGCTGGCGAGGCTCGGTAGGCTCGGCGCATCCTCGAGAGACGCCCAAGTCTGACAATTCGGGTAATAGTTCGCAGAATTGGCTGGCCCCGGCCCAGCTAACCACCGATCTGGCCGCCCCCCCCTGCCCGATGGTAACTTATTCTTCCGCTGCGGGTGTTCCTAGTTTCCCACGAGGGTCCGGTTGACGGATGATCTGCAGTCCCGCCTGGCAGAAGACCTCACGGGACGTTACGTGGTCGATCGCGAGGGCGGAACCACCTCCAGCCGGAGGCTGAAGCGACACCAGTAGAGCAACACCTCGACAGAGCCAGCGAGACAACCATCAGCACCAACCATCAGGAGGACCGCGTGTCAGACGGCACAAGTCAGTGCCCGTTTTCGGGCGCGAACACGACGATTGGAAACTCCGCGACCGAACAGTGGTGGCCGAATCAGCTGAACCTCAAGATTCTCCACCAGAACCCTCCCCGGGCCGACCCCATGGGTGCAGACTTCAACTATGCCGAGGAGTTCAAGACGCTCGACCTCGAGGCCGTGAAGCGGGACATCATCGAGGTGTTGACCACGTCGCAGGACTGGTGGCCGGCCGACTACGGCCACTACGGTCCGCTCATGATCCGGATGGCCTGGCACAGCGCAGGTACGTACCGCGTCGGCGACGGCCGCGGCGGCGCGGGCTCCGGGACGCTTCGCTTCGCACCCCTCAACAGCTGGCCCGACAACGCGAACCTCGACAAGGCGCGCCGCTTGCTCTTCCCTGTCAAAAAGAAGTACGGCTGGAAGATCTCGTGGGCCGACCTGATGATCCTGACCGGCAACTGTGCCCTGGAGTCGATGGGACTCAAGACCTACGGCTTCGCGGGCGGGCGCGAGGACGTCTGGGCGCCCGAAGAGGACACCTACTGGGGGGCTGAAAAGGAGTGGCTCGGAGACGAGCGCTACACCGGCGAGCGGGAACTCGAGACACCACTCGGCGCGGTGCAGATGGGCCTGATCTACGTGAATCCCGAGGGGCCGAACGGCGAGCCGAGCGTGCTTGCCGCAGCCAAGGACATCCGGGAGACCTTCGCTCGCATGGCGATGAACGACGAGGAGACGGTGGCGCTCATCGCCGGCGGACACACGTTCGGCAAGACGCACGGTGCCGCCGATGCGGCCGTCTACGTCGGGGCCGAGCCGGAGGGTGCCACCATCGAGGAGCAAGGCCTCGGCTGGAGGAACACCTTCGGGACCGGCACGGGCGGCGACACGATCACAAGCGGGTTGGAGGGCGCCTGGACACCCACACCGGTGACCTGGGACAACAGCTTCTTCGAGACGCTGTTCGCCTACGATTGGGATCTGACCAAGAGCCCCGCCGGTGCCTACCAGTGGGTGCCGACCGATCCCGCCGCCGGCAGCGCCGTGCCGGATGCCCACGATCCGTCGAAGACGCACGCACCCGTCATGCTCACGACGGACCTCGCGCTGCGAATGGACCCGGTCTACGGGCCGATCTCACGGCGCTTCCACCAGAACCCTGAGGAGTTCGCCGATGCCTTTGCCAGGGCGTGGTTCAAGCTGACCCACCGCGACATGGGTCCCGTATCGCGCTACCTCGGCCCGGAGGTCCCAAATGAGGTGCTGCTGTGGCAGGACCCGGTCCCCGCGGTCGATCACGAGCTGATCGACGAGCAGGACATCGCCGCCCTGAAGGCGACGATCCTCGGTTCGGGCCTGTCCATCTCCCAGCTGGTCTCGACCGCCTGGGCGTCGGCGTCCACGTTCCGCGGCACGGACAAGCGCGGCGGGGCCAACGGGGCCCGCATCCGCCTGGCGCCCCAAAAGGACTGGAAGGTGAACCAGGAGGCCGGAGTGGCGAGCGTGCTGCCGACCCTCGAGCAGATCCAGGCCGACTTCA
>JBDHCY010000202.1:0-7089 GCA_039591795.1 Gemmatimonadota bacterium
GCCATGAGCGAGATCACCGAGCGCCTGAAGACCGCCATTGCCGACCGCTACCTGATCGAGCGCGAGCTCGGTCAGGGCGGGATGGCCACGGTCTATCTCGCCCACGACGTGAAGCACGACCGCAAGGTGGCGCTCAAGGTCCTGCGGCCCGAGCTCGCGGCGGTGATCGGGGCCGAGCGGTTCCTCCAGGAGATCAAGGTCACCGCCAACCTCCAGCACAGCCACATCCTGCCGTTGTACGACTCCGGGGCGGCCGAGGGGTTCCTGTTCTACGTGATGCCGTATGTCGAGGGGGAAAACCTGCGCATCAAGCTCGAGCGAGAAAAACAGCTCGGGGTCGAAGAAGCCGTCGAGTTGACGCGGGCGGTGGCGGCTGCGCTCGAGCACGCGCACAAGCAGGGGATCGTGCACCGCGACATCAAACCCGAGAACATCCTGCTGCGGGACGGCGACCCATTGATCGCGGACTTCGGGATCGCGTTGGCGGTAAGCCATGCGGGCGGCAGCCGCCTGACGGAGACGGGCCTCTCGATCGGCACGCCACACTACATGAGCCCCGAGCAGGCCATGGGCGACCGTGAGCTGGACGCGCGGAGTGATGTGTACTCACTCGGCGCCGTGCTCTACGAGATGCTCACCGGCGAGCCGCCCTACACGGGCAGTACGGCCCAGGCGATCGTGGCACGGGTGATCACCGAAGAGCCGCGCTCGATCACCTTACAGCGGCGGACGGTGCCACCGTATGTGGCCGACGCCGTGCACAAGGCGCTCAACAAGCTGCCGGCCGATCGGTTCAGCAATGCCGCCAGCTTTGCTGAAGCGTTGGTGACACCAGGGTACGTGACGCCGAGCCCTACGCGCGCTGGCGAAGCCGCGGTTTCGGCCCCTCGCACGCTCCCGCGTGGACTCCTCGTCGCGGCTGCTCTGGGTGTGCTCGCCGCCGTCGCTGCATTCGTGCTCGGGCGAACGACGGCGCCGGCTCCCGGCACTCGGATTGTCCGATTCACCGTCGAAGACAGTCTGCTCGGCGGCACATGCTGCGGGGCCATGGTGGCGCTTTCTCCGGATGGACGCCTCCTGGTCGCACAGCGGCAGGGAGAGGACGGGCCGCAAGTGCTCGTGGTCCGATCGCTCGATGGACATGAGATCAGGACTTTGCCCGGCACCGAGGAAGCTACCGCTCCGTTCTTCTCGCCCGACGGGCGATGGCTTGGCTTCGAGGAGGGCGGCCGGCTGCGGAAGGTCGCGCTGGCAGGTGGGCCGCCGATCACGATCGCCGACGTCGGAGACCGCGTCCGCGGAGCCTCTTGGGGCACCCACGACTCGATCGTGTTCGCGAACGATCGGGACGACAAGATCTATCGCGTGTCGGCGAGCGGCGGCACCCCGGAGCGCATCACCGACGGGCCGGACGGGAGCTGGCACCGAAACCCGTGGTTCCTCCCGGGCAACCGGCGCGTGCTCTTCGCCCTCGACGACAACCGTCCGAACGACCTGATCCGGATTGGCGTGCTCGACATCGACAGCCGCGCGGTGGACACGCTCGAGACACCCGGCACGATGGCCAGGTTCGCACCACCGAATCATCTGGTGTTTACCGGCTCCGACGGCTCGCTCTTGATCCAGCCGTTCGACCCCGGGCGGGGTCGTCCAACCGGATCCGCCGTTGCGCTGCTGGACGGCGTGCTGCTGCGCGGTGACGGAACCGGTGAATTCTCCGTTTCCGAGGCGGGAGACTTGGTCTACGTGCCCGGCAGTGGTGGTGGAGCGGAGTCGCTGGTACTCACCGACGGCACGTCGCGGGACAACCTCGAGCTTCCGCGGGCGGTCAGTCTCGAAGATCCAGCGACCTCCCCCGATGGTCGCCGCGTCGCGGTGCGGCTACCCAACGAGGGCGACGCCGAAGACGTCTGGCTCTTCGACCGCGATCAGGGCACGCTCAGCCGCTTCACCACCGAGGGCGGCACCTTCATGCCGGTCTGGACGCCCGACGGGCGCCGGATCGCCTACGGCGCTCCTCCGCCGGGCGACTCACTGCCCGCTGCGATCTTCTGGCGTGCCGCCGACGGCAGCGGCGGGCCCGAACTGCTCGTGCGGTCGGCAGGCCCAATCGGCCCACTCGGGTTTCTCCCTGACGGTCGGCGTTTGCTCGTGCAGGCGTGGGGTGTTGTCGGCCAACGGGACGACATTGGAATCTTTAACCTGGGTGACACGGCCATCGTATGGCTCGTCGCCACGGAGTTTAACGAGCGCCACGGGAGCGTATCGCCTGACGGTCGTTGGCTGGCTTACGCGTCAAACCGGTCCGGTCAGTCGGAGGTCTACGTCCAGGCGCTGTCCGGCCAGGGGGGACGGTTCCAGATCTCGACGGGGGGCGGGCATTCGCCACGGTGGAGCCCCGACGGACGCCGCCTCTACCACTCGAGCGGCCTGAGCGCCGCCGGAGGCATCACGGCGGCCGATCTGGAGATCGGAGACCGTATCGTCGTGCGGTCGCGCGAGGTGGTGTTCCGCGGCGCGCTGGACTTCAACCGGGGCAACGTCAATTACGACGTAGACCGCGTGACCGGAAACCTCCTCGTCATCCTTTTCTCCGGCGAAGCCGAGGGACGGAACCCCCTGCGCTGGATTCTCGGCTGGCCCACGATCCTCCAGGAGATGGCCACCGCGCGGTGACGGATCAGAGGGTTTTCTTTCAAGGATCACGGATCGGCAATCGGCGCCACCTCGGCGGCTCGGCGTACTGGAGGCTGTTCATGATCGATTCCGAACTACAAAGTTCCGTCGGTTTGCGCGTCGTGCTCTTCGTGCTGGCCATGAGCGTGGCGTGCACAGCCGGCGACGAGCGCCAATCGGTCCCGTTCGATCGCGCCGAAGCAACCGCCGCCGTCTCCGCCGTGCTCGACGCGTTGCACCACAACGCGTCCGTTGCCGACGAGGAATCCTACTTTGCGCTCTTCGCGCCCGAGGCCGTCTTCCTAGGCACCGACGCCACGGAACGATGGTCGGTCGACGAGTTCCGGGCGTACGCGCACGCACGCTTTGAACAGGGTCAGGGTTGGACGTACATACTGCGCGATGGCACCCGCAACATCGACTTCGATCCCACCGGAACAGTGGCCTGGTTCGACGAGATCCTGGACAACGCGAACTACGGGGAGACCCGCGGGACCGGGGCAATGCGTTGGGTGGACGGTGCCTGGAGGATCACCCAATACCACCTGACCATCCCGGTACCGAACGACCTCGCCCGCGCCCTTGTGGAGATGATTCGTGCCCAGCCCTAGCTTCGGAGAGCCGGTCGCTTTGGCGACAGCAGCCGAGCCGCGGCTTCAGCCGCGAAGGACGCGGCAATGCTGGACGGCCACTGCATGACCGCGATTCCTGAACGGCTGAGCGCCGCCCTGGCCGACCGCTACACCATCGAGCGCGAGCTCGGTGCGGGTGGCATGGCCACCGTGTTCCTCGCCGAGGATCTCAAGCACAAACGCAAGGTCGCACTCAAAGTGCTGCGCCCCGAACTCGCCGCCGTGCTCGGCGCCGAGCGCTTCGTACAGGAGATCACGACGACCGCGAGTCTACAGCATCCGCATATCCTGCCACTGTTCGACTCGGGTGAAGCCGACGGGTTCCTGTTCTACGTGATGCCGTATGTCGAGGGCGAGACCCTGCGCGACAAGCTGAACCGCGAGACGCAGCTGGGGATTGACGAGGCCGTCCGAATCACGACCGAGGTGGCCGACGCGCTCGATTACGCGCACCGCCACGGCGTGATCCACCGCGATATCAAGCCGGAGAACATCCTGCTGCACGATGGGCGCCCCATGGTGGCCGACTTCGGCATTGCGCTCGCGGTCTCGGCGGCAGCCGGTGGGCGGATGACCGAGACGGGATTGAGTCTCGGCACGCCGCACTACATGAGTCCCGAGCAGGCAACGGCGGAAAAGGACCTCAGCGCTCGATCCGACATCTACTCGCTGGGCAGTGTCTTGTACGAGATGCTGACGGGGAATCCGCCGCACACGGGCGCGTCGGTGCAGCAGATCATCATGAAGATCGTGACCGAGGAGGCGGCGCCGGTCACCGCCCTGAGGAAGTCGGTGCCGCCCAACGTGGCAGGTGCGGTGGCACAAGCGCTGGAGAAGCTGCCGGCGGATCGCCAGAGCGGTGCCCAAGAGTTCGCAGCCCAGCTCCGGGGCCAGGTGCCAGTCGCAGGTACCACTCGTGTGCACCCCGCCGTCACCGAGGCGAAGCAGGGCCGCCGCGCCATCGCGGCGCTGGGCGCGCTGTCCACCATCCTGCTCGTGGCGGCCATTTGGGGTTGGACCCGGCCGCCGACCGAGCTGCCCGTCATCCGGTACCAAATGGCGATCCCGCCCGCGGAAGCCGTCAACAGTGGCGCGCCGGTGATGGGACGCCGCTTGGCCCTGTCGCCCGATGGGATGCAGCTCGCGTATGTCGGCGCAGCCGGGCCGTCCGGGGGATACGAGCTGTGGCTCCGCAACCGGGGTCAACTGCACGCGATGCGCATCCCTGGCACCGAGAGCGGCCGCCGTCCCTTCTTTTCGCCCGATGGGACCCGGCTCGGGTACTTCACGGCGGACCAATCGCTGCGGGCCGTCAGCCTCACGGGCGAGCCCCCGACCACGCTGAACTCGGGAGACCTCAGCGCATCGGGTGGGGCCTGGGGGAGCGACGGATACGTCTACGCGGCCTCACGCGGACAAGGGCCAGGGGACGGAACTGGCATCGTCCGGGTGCCCGAAGGCGGTGGCGGCGCCGAAGTGGTCACCACCATCGATACCTCGCGGGGGGAGCGGATTCATGAGTGGCCGGTTGTGCTGCCGAACCAGAAGGGGGCGCTGTTCAGCGTGGTGACGAGCCCCGGCCTCACCGGCCGTCGTATCGCGGTGGTCGATCACCGGACTGGGCAGCATCGGCACCTGGTGGAGGGGGTCGCCGCCTGGTACGCGCCATCGGGGTACCTGGTATACGTGACGGCGGATGGGACGCTCATTGCCACGCCGTTCGATCAAGACCGCCTGGAGATCACGGGGCCCGGACACGCCGTGCTGGATGGGGTGGGCGTCCATGCGCTCGGCGCGGACGTGACCTTGTCGGCGAGCGGGACCCTGATGTACATGACGGGCACCTCGGGGTTCGCGGTCCAACCCGTGTGGGTGGATCGTCAGGGCAGAGCGGAGCCCATCGATCCGGAGTGGACGTTTCCCTCCGCTGCGCTGTATTCCACCACGGCCCTGTCGCCTGACGGGACCCGGCTCGTCGTGAGTCAGCAAGACGAGTCGGGCCAGCATCTCTGGGTCAAGCAGCTGCCGCGCGGCCCGAACGCGAAGCTCACGTTCGATGGGACGCTCAACTCGCGTGCCTCTTGGGCTCCCGACGGCCGCACGGTCGTGTTCGTGTCGGACCGGTCGGGGGTCAACCGGATCTGGCGCCAGGTTGCCGACGGCAGCGGCCAGGCCGAGCTGGTGGCCGAGCATCCGGCCAACGAGGGGTTCTTCTCTCCGGATGGCGCCTGGTTCATCTACCGGGGCATCGCCGGTGACCGCCACGTGTACGCGAGGCGGACCGAGGGCGACACGGCCGTGCTCACGGTGGCTCGCTCCGAGCGAGGCGAGGAGGTGGCACCGACGCTTTCCCCCGACGGGCGCTGGATCGCGTACGTGTCGGACGAGTCCGGGCGCGACGAGGTCTATGTTCGCCCGTTTCCGGACGTCACGCGAATGAAGCAGCAGATATCCGCCGGCGGCGGGGTAGAGCCTCGCTGGTCGCACAGCGGGAATGAGCTGTTCTATCGCAGCGAAGCAGACGAGGTCGTGAGCGTGCCCATTCTGCTCAGCGGAAGTGGCTTCACGACGGGTGCCCGCCAGGTGCTCTTCTCGATGGGTGACTATTTGCCCGCCAACCGGTACCAGCCGACGTATGACGTGGTGCCAGGAGATCAACGGTTCATCCTGACCAAACGTGTGACTGGGGACCGTGAGGCGGGATTCGGGGAGCTCATTGTGGTCGAGAACTTTCTGGAAGATCTCCGCGGCAGGATGGACCCATGAGTGAGACGGTCGAGCGGCTCACCGCCGCTCTCGCCGACCGCTACCGAATCGAGCGGGAGCTGGGCGCGGGCGGCATGGCCACCGTCTATCTCGCTGAAGATCTCAAGCACCAACGCAACGTTGCGGTGAAAGTGCTACGCCCGGATCTGGCCGCCGCCCTCGGCCCGGAGCGATTTCTCCGCGAGATCACCACCACCGCGAGCCTCCATCACCCCCACATCCTCGCGCTCTACGACTCCGGCGAGGCCGGAGGGTTCCTCTTCTACGTGATGCCCTACGTCGAGGGTGAGTCCCTGCGCGATCGACTCGCCCGCGAGAAGCAGCTCCCCCTCGACGACGCGCTCCAGATCGCGCGCGAGATCGCCGATGCGCTCTCCTACGCCCACGCACGTGGGGTGGTCCATCGCGACGTCAAACCCGAGAACATCCTGCTCGAGGCCGGCCATGCCGTCGTCGCCGACTTCGGGATCGCGAAGGCGGTGAGCGCCGCCGGTGGGGAGAAGCTGACACAGACCGGCATGGCGGTGGGGACACCGGCGTACATGAGCCCCGAGCAGGCAGCCGGGCAGCAGCACCTCGACGGCCGCAGCGATCTCTATTCGCTGGGGTGCGTGCTGTTCGAGATGTTGGCGGGACAGCCCCCGTTCACGGGCCCGACGGTCGACAGCCTCGTACATCAGCATCTCGCGGTCGACGCACCGCCGATCACCAATCTCCGTCCGGCCGTGCCCGCCGGAGTCGCCGCCGCCCTACAGCGGGCACTGGCCAAGAACCCTGCCGATCGGTTCAACCCCGTCGCCCTCTTTTCGGAAGCGCTCTCACCGTCGGGTGAAGTCGCTCCTCAGCCGCCACGTCGAATCCGCACTCCCGTGATCGCTGCCGTCGCCGCGATCGTGGTCATCGGGACGGTCATCGCGGTCGCAGCCATGCTGAATCGTGAGGAGTCAGCCCCGGTCGTCCAGCGAACCATACAAGTGACTCGCGATGCCGGCCTCGAGGTCGACCCTGCCCTTTC
>JBDHCY010000203.1:0-7086 GCA_039591795.1 Gemmatimonadota bacterium
ATTTCTTCGATACCGACGTCGCCGGCTCCGCCCACGGCATGCGGAAGGGAGGTCTCACACCGCTCGGACGAGACGTCGTGTCTCGCATGGAGGATCTGGGGATGATCGTGGACCTGGCGCATGCGTCCGCGGCTACGATCGACGACGTGGTGGCGATGGCCACGAAGCCAGTTCTCGTGTCACACACCGGTGTGCGGGGGACCTGCGACAGCCCGCGCAACCTCACGGATCGACAGCTCGAGCAGGTCGCCGAGACAGGAGGCCTGATCGGTATCGCCTTCTTCCGCTACGCGACCTGTGGCCGAGACGTGGGCTCAATCGTTCGCGCCATCCGGCATGCCGTCGACCGGGTTGGCGTCGACCATGTGGCGCTCGGTTCCGATTTCGACGGGGCGGTGAGAACGCCGTTCGACAGCGCCGCACTGTCCGTCGTGACCGATGCGCTGCTCGCGGCGGGGTGCAGCGATCGCGACGTTGCGGCGATCATGGGGGAGAACGTGCGACGGTTCCTCATGGAGGTGTTACCGAGGCGATCCCGTACGAGCCCTTCGTAGAGTGAGAATCGGGGGACCGCGCAAGCGGAGAACCGTATGAGGCCAGGTGTTAGATCCTGAGCTCCAGGCGCCGGACCGCCGGTTCGTCCTCCGCAGGCTCGTCGTCTCCTCGTTCAGCCTGTTTCATGAGCCGCCAGATCTCGCGTCCCAGCACGTCCGCGTCGGTCGACATGAACTGCTCGCCGCCGAAGGCGCGGATCTGCTCCGTCTGCGCTTTCAGGATGTCGGCATCCTGCCGGAAGATCTTGATCGCGATCGGTTGGAGGACGGGCTTGATGAGACGTCCGGGAATGCGCACGCGGAGGCTGATGACGGCGAAGATGCGCGTGACGAAGTCGGTGACCGGAGTGAACAACGACGTGATGAGCACGTGGTTCTCGCGGCCAAGCTTGTACTCCACCTGTGAGATCGAGGGGAGAATGAAGCGATCCCAGTGCTCGACGACGCCTCCGCTCGGTGACAAGAGACGGGCCGCGAGCCCGGGCGGACGCGGCTCGCCGATGTACTCGGCTTCCACTCGATCCTTCCAGCGCCGCACCTCGACTTCGATCCTGTTCGGCTCACCTTGCCCGCGGAAGAGTCCCCGGTGCAGGTAGGCCGTGTGCGGGACGTCGAGGGCATTCTCGACTGCGGCGTGCACGGAAGACTCGACGTCGAATGCACGGACGACGGTCGTGTACGCCGGATCCGATGCGAGCGGGAGCGCGAACGGCTCGGCGGCAGCGGGGCCGTCGAGGCTCGGGTGGACCCAGACGAAACCGTCCTGTTCGACGACGGGGTAGGCATCGACCCGTCTGCCCTTCGCTTCCACAGCGCCCGCGAGGCCCGGGACCGCGCGACACGCACCCGTGACATCGAACTGCCACCCGTGGTAGCAGCACTCGAGGTTGCCCGACGCCTCGACCCGGCCCAGCGACAGCCGCACGTTGCGATGGGGGCAACGGTCCAGCAGCGCACCCGCCGTGCCCCGCCCGTCACGAAACAGCACGAACGGGATGCCGTGGAGCAGCACGCGCAGCGGCGTGTCTCGCAGCTGCCGGGAACGACAGGCCACGTACCAGTAGTGGGGAAGGCGGGCGACGGACACGTGTCCGCGCGCGGTGGGTGGTGCGAGACGCGGCTCGAGCTCGGTCATGCCCAGAATCTATCGCGGGAGCGGGTTCCCGGTGCCCCCGACCGCCCTTCCCGTCTCTGACGTCCCCGACCGCCCTTGACGCCTCGTCAGCCTCTAACCGCCCCTTGGCCGTCCTAGACCGTCCTTGACCTCGACCGCCCCCGACCGCACGCATACACTCAACCTCTCCGCCCGCACCAGGAGCCTTCCCATGCGCCGTCCCGCCGTACTCATCACCGCCATGCTCTTCGGGATCGGCGTCAATGCCGCAGCCCAGGTTCAGGCACTCGTGGGTGCGACGCTGATCGACGGCACGGGGGCCGCTCCCGTCGCGAACGCGGTGATCGTCATCGACGGTGATCGCCTGACCTGTGTTGGACCAGCCGACAGCTGTCCGGTCCCCGACGGCGCCGAGCGCATCGACCTCGCGGGCCGATTCCTGACACCGGGTCTCGTCGACGCGCACGTGCACTTCAGCCAGACCGGCTGGCTCGATGGGCGGCCCGACGGGATCAGCGCCCCGGATCTCTACCCGTACGCCGAAACGGCCAGCTCACTTCGCGCCAATCCCGAACGGTGGTATCGCTCTTACCTCTGTAGTGGCATCACGGCGGTCTACGACGTCGGCGGTCATCCCTGGACCACGATGCTCCCCGCCCGAGCCGAATCCGATCGATCGGCCCCTCACGTTCGGGCCGCGGGGCCGCTCATCACGCACGCGTCGGTGCCGATTCTCAACGTTGACGATGAGATCTATACGTTCCTGCCGATGTCGACCGCGGACGAGGTGGACCGCAGCGTCGCAGCCCTCGTCGAGATGGGCTCCACGGCGGTCAAGGTCTGGTACCTCGGGGTGCGGCCGGAGCGGCGCGAGGCGATGGACGCGCGGCTCATGGAGATCGGCCAGGTAGCCGCGGCGGCGGGACGCGACCTCATCGTTCACGCCACGGGCTTGCGTGAAGCGAAGGTGGCATTGCGCGCCGGGGCGAAGCTCCTCGTGCACAGCGTGCAAGACACCGAGGTCGACGACGAATTCCTCTCTCTCATGAAGGCGAACGACGCGATCTACGCTCCGACGCTCGTTGTGGGCGGGAACTGCGCCAGGGCCGTTGCTTCGGTCATCCTCGACGAGCCGTCGCCGATCGACGACCCCAACGGCTGCGTCGACCCCGGCACCGTAGAGAAGGTGACGGCGACGGCAGCGCTGCAGACGTACCTTCCCGAGCGTCTTCGCTCGCCACAAGCAGCCAACCAGCGCATCGCCCGGAGCCAAGCGGGCCGGGCGACCATGGCTGAGAACCTCCGACGGGTGTATGGGGCCGGCACTACCGTCGCCGCCGCGACCGATGCGGGAAACCCACTCACGCTGCATGGACCGTCGATCTACAGCGAGATGGAGGCCATGCATGAGGCGGGGCTGTCGGCAGCGCAGATCATCGTCACCGCCACGCGCAATGGCGCGTTGGCTATGGGGAGGCTGGACGACTTTGGCACGCTCGAGGTAGGCAAGCTTGCCGATCTGATCGTGCTCGCGGAGAACCCGAGCGCAGACGTGCGCGCCTTCCGCAGCGTCACGCACGTCATGCGCAGCGGCCGGCTCCACACCGTTGCCGAGCTGGCCCATCGGTAGCACACCGCCGCAAACCGCCTCCAGCCGTCTTGGGCCGTCCTCGACCGTCTTGGACCGTCCTTGACCCCACCGTCCCTGACAACCCCGACCGCCAATCCCTATCACACTGTCCCTATGCACTTTGGAGTGATGCGTCGACGCAACTCTAGCGCGATCGGTCACACCCGGCTACATGAGGCATTCCCTACCGCTCCACCGCAGGAGGAAGCATCATGAGACGCTTGGCTCTCTTCATGGCCGTCGTGTTCGCCGCCGGTTGCGCAGACGACGTAACGCGACCGCCAACGCAGCCCGACTTTCGCGCGAACCCCAGTGCGCCGGGGGGTGTCGATCTCTGGCTCACCGTTCTCCACAACAACGACGGCGAGTCCAACCTCATCGATCTCGGCACCCCGCTGGAGGACTTCGGCGGCGTCGCCCGGTTCGCCACCGTGGTCGACGACCTGCGCCGGGCCGCCACGACGGGCCCCCGACCCGGTCGCCCCGTCATGGGCATGTCCAGCTTCACACCCGGCGGGAAGCGCGCCGTCGTTCTGGTGTCGTCGGGTGACAACTATCTGGCCGGCCCGGAGTTCAACGCGAGCCTGACCAAGGGCGTGCCGTTCTACGACGCCATTGCCCTCGACCTGATCGGCTACGACGCGCTGGCACTCGGAAACCACGAGTTCGACTTCGGCCCGGACGTGCTGGCCGACTTCATCGCCGGCTTCTCCGATTCGCCGACCTTTCTGAGTGCGAACCTCGGCTTCTCCGCGGAGCCGCGGCTCCAAGCGTTCGTGGACCAAGGTGTGATCGCCAAGAGCACGGTCGTCAGCGAGCGCGGCGATCGGATCGGCATCATCGGCGCCACGACGCCGAACCTTCCCTTCATCTCCAGTCCACGCAACGTGGAGATCATGGACGACGTGGCCGGGGCCATTCAGGGTCAGGTCAACGCGCTCGAGGCCATGGGCGTGAACAAGATCATCCTGATCAGTCACCTGCAGGACATCGGGCAGGATATGGCGCTCGCACCCATGCTGCACGGCGTCGACGTCATGGTCGCTGGTGGCGGCGACGAGCTGCTCGCCAACCCCGATGACTTGTTGCTCCCCGGCAGCGGTACGCCGTTCGGTCCCTACCCGCTGTTCGCCACGGACATGGACGGCACGCAGGTCCCCGTGGTGACCACCGAAGGCAACTACGGATACGTCGGCCGCTTGGTGGTCGGATTCGACAAGTCCGGCAACGTCGTCGACGTCAACGACGTGAGCGGGCCCGTGCGCGTGGCCGGTGGCGGCAACCCCGATGCCGTGGCTCCCGATCCGGAGATCCAGTCGATGGTGGTGGACCCCGTCGAGGCAGCACTCGCCGACCTGGCGAACAACGTCATCGGCGTCTCGGCGGTCGCCCTCGACGGGCGCCGCAGTTCCGTGCGATCGATGGAGACCAACGAGGGGAACCTGATCGCCGACGCGCTGCTGTGGCAGGCGCAGACGCTCGCCGGAGCGTTCGGCGTGCCGTCGCCAGACGTGGCGCTCCAGAACGGTGGCGGGATTCGAAACGACTCGGAGATTCCTGCCGGCAACATCACCGAGCTCACGACGTTCAGCATGGTCCCATTCTCGAACTTCGTGTCGGTGCTTCCGGGGATCTCTCGAGCCCACTTCAAGGAGATCCTCGAGAACGCAGTATCCAGGACGCAGCCCGGTGACACCCCTGGTGGAACCGGACGGTTTGCGCAGATCGGCGGCTTCGCGTTCTCCTGGAGCGCGTCGGGCACCGCTCAGGTGCTCAACGCTGATGGCAGCGTGGCGACGCCAGGTACGCGCGTGCAGTCAGTCGTGTTGGATGACGGGACGTCCATCGTGTCCGGCGGCAGTGTCGTGGCCGGCGCGGACGTCGTCGTGGCGACGATCGACTTCCTCGCGCGTGGTGGCGACCAGTATCCGTTCCGCGGCGCGCCCTTTACGAGCGTGGGCGTGACGTACCAGCAGGCGCTGGCGGACTATATCGTCAACGCACTGGGCGGTTCGATCACCGCGGGGGACTACCCCGAAGGCGGCGAGGGTCGCAACACCCAACTGCCGTAGGCGGCAGCCACGCTAGCGGAGTTCGGGACCAACATCCCGGCTGCCCTCGGGCAACCGGGATGTTGTCTCGTATGCCACGGGAATCACTCATGGGCTCGACCGCCTCGACCGCCTCTGACCGCTACGACCGTACCCCAGCTCCGTTCCCGTCCCGGGCACCCGTCGATGCCGGCAGTTGGCGCGGCTCGGGGCGGGGCGGGACGATGCCACCGTTGAACCACCGGGTGACCCGATCGAACGTCTCGAAGAGCACCGTTGCTGCCCGCCCAGCCAGGTAGCCGAGCACGGTTGGGAGGTCGAAGCGCTGGGGCAGGGGACCCTCCGAAAGCGCAGCCAGGAGCTGCGAACGCATCCGGTAGAGCACGGGTCGGGAGCTCGACACCGGATTGAAATACGGGTCGTACTGCATCCCGATTCCCTCGACCAGGCCCGCCGAGCGCGCGAAGTACACGAGGTCGCCCGGAAGTCGGACCGGCCACTCATAGAGCTCGCCCATGATCTCGGCGGTCAGAAACTCCACTCGCTCGCGGCTCGTCGTCTGCCGATCGGCCAAGTCGAGCAGGATGTCGACGAGCTGCTCGATCTGCGCGCGGTCTGCGCCCGGCTCCACCACACCCATCGCGTAGAGGCCGTCTACCGTCCCGCGCCGGTCGCTCCGGGCGGAAGCGATCACCGTCTCGAGCAACTGCCCTCGACGCTCCCGCCCGACCTGGATCACCAGCCCGAAATCGAGCAGAATGAGCGTGCCATCGTCAGCGACGAGGAGATTGCCGGGATGGGGGTCGGCGTGGTAGAGGCCGTCGATGAGCATCATCTGCAGATAGAGCTCGATGAGCAGCTCGACCACGTTCTCCGCCCTGAGCGCTCCGTAGGCCCTTCCCGGTTCGAGCTCGTCGACCCGGTGGCCGTGCATGAACTCGAGCACCAGCACCTTCTCGCTCGAGATCTTCGTGACGACCTCCGGGATCCGGATTCGTCGGTTGCCGGCGAAGTTCCGCTTGACCGCGAGGAGGTTCTCGGCTTCGCGGCGAAAGTCCATCTCTTCCACGACCCGGCGGCTGAACTCCTCTACCAACGTCTGGGTGGAACGGGTGTGAACGTTCGGAAAGCGAGTAGCCAGCCATCGGGCGATGCGGGCGGCGATCGCGACGTCGCGGGCGAGGATCCCGCGGACGCCCGGTCGGAGCACCTTGACCGCCACCTCGCGCCCCTCGTATCGGGCCCAGTAGACCTGTCCCAACGATCCGGCCGCGATCGGCTCGGGATTGAACACCTCGAACACCTGCTCCGGTGGCCGGCCGATTCCCTCCTCGATTGTCGCCTGCACCTGACGGAGCGGCACCGGCGGGACCCGGTCGGTGAGCGCCTTCAGCGTTCGGGCGTAGGGCTCGGGCAACAGGTCGGACCGACCGGCAAAGGCCTGGCCCAACTTGACGAAGCCCGGGCCGAGACGGGTGATGCTCCGGAGTAGACGCTCGGCGCGTGCTGCGTGGAACGCCTCGTTGCGCTCGAGCGGACCGCCGCCGACCAGATAGCGCCGATGATCGCGCAGGAAGGAAAGGGCGAGCGGAACCACGTGGCGGAGAATGACGAGGAAGCGCAGGACCACTCCTATGAGGACGAAGGGCGCTACGACACGATCGTAACGTAAACGGCTGGCGCCGTCTTCGACCGTCCGAGACCGTCCTAGACCGTCTGGTGGTGGGAGCGGGGGGG
>JBDHCY010000204.1:0-7079 GCA_039591795.1 Gemmatimonadota bacterium
CCGTTCACGAAGACATGGGCAACGCCCGTCGCGAGTTGGTGCGGCTCGGTGAATGTGGCGTGGTCCTGTATCGTCGCGGGATCGAAGATCACGACGTCGGCGAAATAACCCGGCGCGAGATGTCCGCGTCGCCTGATGCGGAGATTCTCGGCGGGCTGCGAGGTGAGCTTGCGGATCGCCTCTTCGAGCGGGATGATCTGCTCATCGCGCACGTATCGGCCGAGGACCCGGGCGAACGTCCCGTACGCGCGAGGGTGCGTGCTCGAGCGCAAGAACACGCCCTCTGGAGCCATCGAGCCCGCATCAGAGCCGAAGCTCATCCATGGGATGGCGACCTTCTTCCGGACGTTGTCTTCCGTCATGCTGAAGTAGATGACCTGCACGCGGCTCCCGTCTTCGACCACGAGGTCCATCGCCGTCTCTTCGGCTGAGGTGCCGCGCATTGCGGCTACGTCGGCGAGCGTCATGCCTGTGAGCGACTTGAGCGAGTCGTTTCTGAACCCGACAAGCAGGACGCCATCGGGACCACCGGCGGAGACGATCCCGCTGGTCCACTCGTCGGTTGGGGTAGCGATCTCGCGCCGCACGCGCTCGCGGACGGCCGGATCGCGAAGCCGCTCGGCCCACGCGTCGTAGCCGCCCTCTTGCACCCAGAGCGGCATGGCGGCATCGAGTCCGGTTGAGCTCGCCGGGTAGGTGTACATGTCCGCCGTGACGCCGAGGCCCTCGGCACGCGCAGCCTCCACCGTGGCGATGGCGGAGTCGAGCAGGTGCCAGTTGGATCGTCCGGACGCCTTGTAGTGATAGATCTCGGCGCGAATGTCCGCCGTGCGCGCGATCGTGACGAGCTCCTCGATCGCGTTGAGGAGCTGGCTCCCTTCCCCGCGGATGTGCGAGATGTACATGCCGTCGTACTCCGCTGCGACGCCGGCGAGCGCGATCAGCTCGTCGGTCTCGGCGAAGAACGCGGGCGCGTAGATGAGCGACGAGCCGACGCCGAGGGCGCCCTCTTCCATGGCCTGGCGGACGAGCTCCTGCATACGCTCGAGTTGCTCGGCGGTGGGGTCGATATCGTCCCGACCGAGCTCGTGAATGCGCACGGTCGTGGCGCCGATGAACGAGGCGACGTTGGGCGAGATCCCTCGGTCCACGAGGTGGTCCAAGTACTCGCCGAGGGTCGTCCAGGGGATTTCGAACCTGATGTCGCCCTGGTCCTCGATCTCTTCCTCACGCATCGCATCGGTGAGCGGACCCATCGACCACCCCTCGCCGAACACCTCCAGTGTGACGCCCTGGCGGATGTCTCCCAGCGACCGGCCGTCCTCGATGAGCGACTCGGTGGCCCAGCTCAGCATGTTGATGAAGCCGGGAGCCACGGCCAGACCGGTAGCATCGACCTCGATACGTGCGGTTGCCTCGGTGAGGTCGCCAACCGCCGCAATGCTGTCTGCGACGATGCCGACGTCGGCGACGACCGGCGGCCGACCCGAGCCGTCGTAGACGTTGCCGCCGCGGACAATCACGTCGTAGTCGGGCGCGCAGGCCAGCAGTGCTGCAAGCGAGAGAGCTGTCGCGATAATACGCATGGTGTCGATCCTACGTCGTGAGGCGCGGCAAGTGTAGCGCGGGGCGGGCAGAGTCGCCAGCGATCAGCCGGGAGGCGTGGTGCTCAAAGCGAGTTCAAGAAGGTCATCAGGTAGAGTCGAGGCAAGTCGCCGAGCCGGGCAAAGGCATCACGTGCGCGTTGTGCTTCGCCTCCATGACGCATGATTGCGGGTGTGATGTCCCTCGAATTGCCGTCGTGCATGTACTCACCGCGAAACCGAAGCCCCATCAGCATCTCCGTGCGGACCTCCGAGGGAGCGGCAGCGATGCCGCAGACATCGGCGACCTCGGGCCCCAGGTCGTGCAGCAGCAGGTCCGAATAGAGGAACACGCGCTTGCGGCTCAGTGCTCCGACGTCACTCAGTGCCGTGGTCATCGACGGTACGTGACAGTCGGTGCAGCCGAGCCCCTCGAAAATCTGCTCGCCCTGCGCGACGGAGTCGCGGTGGGCCAGTCCCCGGTCGGCAGGAGCCAGAGGAGCCAGGAAGCGCACGAAGTCGACCAGTCGGGCGACCAATTGTGCGTCGACCTCAGGCTCGGGGATCGGGTCGGTGCCGGCCGGGACCTCTTTGCCACCGTAGCCACTCTCGATGGGGGTCATTGGCGTGCTGAGGCCCATCTCCTGGCGTAAGGCCCCGTCGCTAAACTCCAGAATTGTAGCCGCCTCCGCCTTGCGGCCGAATCGGCCGAGCGCACCCGACGGTGTGCGGCCAGCCCGCCCCGAGATTCCGTCCCCGTCGGCGTCATCCGGATCCTCTCGTTGGAGGATCGACTCGTCGGCAATCGCCTCCACCAGCCCGAGCCCGAACAGAAAGGTGGGGGTGAAGCGCCCCTGTTCCGTTGCTTCGGGTGGGACCTCCTCGCCCTCGATGCCGAGCGCCCGAGCCAGCGGCGTCGCCTGCCGCCGGACGTTCTCGCCACCGCTCGTCTCGAGCCGGTCGCAGCCGTCGGGTGGTGAGAACCGGGTCGCCTTGACCACGAACACCCCGCCACCGCCACCGGACGCCGGATCGGTATGGCAGGCCGCACACTGATTCTCGTTAAAGAGGGGACCCAGACCCTCTTCCGGCGTGAAGACGCGGTCAAACTGCACCGCGCCCGCTCGAAACCGTCCGAGCTCCTCCGCGCTCAACCCTGGGAGCGGTGCGCCAGGCTCGGACGTGGGGGACGTGGGAGCTTGTCCCGATTCGCAGCCGGCACCCCAGAGCATGAGACCGACAGCGAGGTAGCAGAGAGGGCGAGGCGTCATGGACGTTCGAGTAGCGGAGGTCAACGCCGGTGGAAGAAGGCCGACGACCGGATGTTGGGCGGAATGGTCAGCCCGATCACATCCCCGGGCGCGGGGAGCAGCTCATCGGAGAGGTACACCTCGCTCGGGCCGATGAGGCGGATCTCGAAGACGAGCGGGCGCGGCCTCCACACGACGGTCGTGAGCTCCCCCACGCTCTTCCCGACCACGCCCCCCAGGGAATAGCGGGCCCCGCCTAGGTAAACCGCATGGATCCGCGCGTCGCTGAAATGATCGTTCCTGATGTGAACGTAGAGGCTGTCGGGGATCTGCTCGCTCGATCCGGGCTGGATCTCAATCGGCCGACGGCCGCCACAGGCGAAGCCGGCGGCCGCCACCCACGCACTGAAGGCGATCGTCGTGACTCCGCGCATGGCTGGCTCCTTGGTTCGTGCTCTTCGACGACGCGGCGGCGGCGATCGTCGCTGCAGCGATGCCCCCTGCTCGCGCCCTAGTGGGGCCTGAGCAGGGCAAAGGGGATCGTCAGCGACATTCGGGTTACCAGCTGGTCGGAAAGCGTGAGGGCCTGCTCGTTGGCGTCTGTGATATCGTACACTTCGACGAAGAGCACCACAATGGGCTGCCCCGGGAAGCGCTTGGTGGTCACCCCTGCCCCCGCGCCGAGGTTGAGCCGCGCCGCTGATTCCTGACCGAGGTCGACCGATGCGCCCCCGAGGACGGCCAACCAAGGGAGGCTGCGAGCCGTCCCCAGTGGCATGAGATCCCAGATGACGTCTCCCCGTATCTGTCCCGCCCAGTGATCCTGAAGGGGTGCCGCGTATCGGTCGGTGCACAGCGGCGCGGTAAGGCCGGCGCTCTCCACGCAGATTTCGACCGGCCTCACGGTCCCGGGGCTCGACCACTCGCGCCTCACCGACCCTCCGAGCCCAATAAGAATCGGTAACCCAGGGTGGAGCGTCAGGCCCGCGGCCACGACGAGATCCCATTGGGTCGTTTCGGTCAATCCGACGGTGGTCGAATCGTCGTTGAACGCGAAGAGCTTTCGCTCGGTGTTTCTGAATCCTGCCGTCAGCGACGCCACGCTGAGCGACTGCTCGCTGGCCCCGAGTCGCACGAATCCCAGGACTCCCCCCTCGAAGCCGGGAGTGAAATCGAAGGCCGAGAAGAGGTCGAATTGACCCTTGCGGGCGGCCGCGCTCGCATAGGGAGCGAGTCCCATTCGGGCTTCCGGGAACTCGAGCACATACTGCAGGGAGAGACTGATCTCGGCGAAGTCGGCGCGCGCGAACCCCGTCACCCTGGGCGCGATCGACGTCTCCCCGTTCACGGCGCGGTAGCCGCTCTGGGGATGAGCTTCGACAGGAAGGAGGACGCATATGCCCGTGAGGGCGGCTCTGAGGCCCGGCCGCCCCGAGCGGCGTCTCATCAACCCGGTCTTCCCTGCCTCGTCCAGATGACGATGACTCCGCACTGCGTGGACGTGCTGGTGCCGCCGAACCTGGCCGGCACCTCCAAGCCGCGGCGGTAGACCTCGACCGCCTCCACGTCCTCCGGGATCACCACGTCATCGAGCGCGATCTCCGGGCGCTTCGTGCCACCGCCGTTCGCCTCGGTCGCCACTTCGGGCGCCCCTTGCACATCCAGGCCCCGCATGCGGGCATCGCCGCGGATCACCACCAGCCCGTCCACATAGACCCGGGGATGACAGGCGCCACCCTCGGAGAGCACGGAGCCGCGGAACGAGACAGTCGCCCGGCCGAGACCGACACCCGAGGGCATGATCCGCACACCGGGAACCGAATTGAGCAGATCGGTCAGCCTCGGAGGAGACCGGCGGGCGATCTGGTCTCGCGTGATGAAGTGGCCGAAATCCGACTTCTGACGCTCGTAGAACCCGACTCGGAGTAGCATCGGCTCGAACGGGGTGGCCTCTTCAAGCACCTCCACCGGCTCGAGCTCGACGGGCAGGGCTGGCAAGTGGAACTCGGTCTCCCAGTCATCGCCGTCCCGCAACTCCACCGGCCCGTCGACCCAGCTGCGATAGCCGATGCGGCGCGCCTCCACGAAGTATCGCCCGGGCCTCGGAGCCCTGAGCACGTAGCTCCCGTCGGGCGCGGTGACGACCGTGACCATCCGCTCGCCCGACTCGGGGATCAGCGTGATCACGCCGCCCTCCAGAGGCCGGCCGGTCGTGAGGTCCAGGAGCCGGCCACGCAGGACCTGCCCCTGCAACGGGGCCAAGAGCCCCGTCGTGAGGAGGATTCCCAGTGCGATGCACCCTACGCGCATGGTGCGACCTCGAGGCTGGGCCGGAGGGAGCGCGCTGGCAGGAGCAAGCCGCCGCCCCCTCCCGCCATACCTCTAAAATACGAATGGGAGGTGCAAAGCGCACCTCCCACCCGTGTCATGCCTGCCGCGTATCCCCGCCTAGATGATCCCTGGAGGCGGCGCTAGCGGATCCGCGGGCTTCTCCAAGTTGGGGTTCCCATCGTACTCCTGGATCGGGAACGCCCAGCAGGTCCACGGGCCGTACTGCGCCGGTGGACGGTCCGGATTGGGGTGGGCGCCGGAGGGGAAGAAGTTCCCGACACCGTCTCGCGCCCAACGACGGAGGTCGCCCAGCCGGAACCCGCCCATGAACAGGTCACGGCCGCGCTGCTCGCGCAGCTCGGCGAACAGGGCGTCGCCAGTCAACGACACCGGCGCCTGGTTGCCAACGGCGCGGCGCGCGTTCACGAAGGTGTTCACGGCGCCGTCGTTCCCCCCCTGCCGCATCATCGCTTCGTGCATGTGGTGCTGGGCTTCCGTATAGTCTGCCAGCAGCACGTTGGTCTCCCGCTGGAACAGAATCACGTCACCGTTATCGCCATTGCCCTCGTTGGCGCCCCCGGGCGTGCAGTTGGGGCACGCCGCGGACTGCGGAGCGACGGTGGCGCCGGTGTACCCGCTGAACCGCAACCCCTGATAGGGTTTGTACAGCACCGTCGAGCGATCGTGTCCGTTGGAGAAGTCCGACGTGTGCTGGATCCGCGGGTCGGTTTGCGTGTCGACGAGCCCCTGCTGGCCGTAGGTCCCCTGCAGGAACTTCGGCGCCACGCCAACCGTGTGGTTCGAGCCGTGCACCTCGTTGAAGAGGTTGTTGTTGAGCGCGCCGTCCGCGTCGGAATACTCGACCCACCACTGGAAGCCGGCCGGCACGACCTGCGCATTGTTGATGACCTCTTGGAAGTTACCGAGCGTCAGGTGTGCTCTGGCCAGACCGACACGCGCGAGGTTGACGACGTCAGTTGCACCGGAGGCCAACCCGACCGTGATGGCGCTCTCGAAGTGGGGAACCGCCAATCCCACTGCTTCGAGGGGACCGTTGAGCGTCCCACCGGGGGCGTCCGGCGGTCCAAAGACGCTCTGGCACATCGTCTCACCGGCAAAGAGGTAGCCGTACCCGACCATGGCCTCGACGAGCGCCACCCGGGAATCGGTGGCCGGGTTCTCGGCCAGGGCATTGAGCTTCTCCAGCGCGTTCTCACCGATCTGGATGATGCGACTGGTGCTTCCCCAAAGGGAGTTCACCGCGCCCTCGGTATAGATGACGATGCGCTGGTTGTTGCGCTGCCAGTCTTCCCAGTTGAGACCCGTCAGCTGCTCGTCAGTGAGGAAGGCGGTCCCTTGCGTGAGGGCCTCCTCGTCTCCCGACATGCGTTCGGAGAGTGCCCAGAGGACACCGGTCACCTGGGCGTCGAGCAGCTGGGGGTCGTTCAGTTCTTCCACTCCGATCTCTTGGGGGTTTTCCACCGAGAGAACCTGCTCACAGGCGGAGAGTGGCACCAGCATTGCTGCGGCCAGCATCCCCACCGATCGTGCGAGCGTGCTGTTTCGCATGATTGCCGCCCTCCGTCTAAAAGTTCACGTTCAAGGCTACCGAAATCCGCCGCGGTGGCGGCACGGACGCGTAGTCCAGGACCTCGAAGCGGTTGGCTGGGCCACCGCCGTCGGTCGTGGTTCGCGACCACAACACCTCCGGATCCCCCAGACCCTTGTAATTGGTGATGGTCCAGAGGTTGCGAGCCGACACCGAAACGCTATACCGGCCGACGCTGAATGGACCGCCCCAGCTCCTCGGGAGCGTGTAGGTCAGCGAGATCTCGCGGACCTTGAGGAAGTCACCCTTGCTGACTCGCTCCTCGGTCTGCCGGCTCTGATGCACCGCTTTGGCGACCGGGTCACC
>JBDHCY010000205.1:0-7077 GCA_039591795.1 Gemmatimonadota bacterium
CAGCGCGTCCGTACTGATTCTCTTCCTCGACATGCTGCTCACGCAGCTCTTGTTGACGTGATCGAGATCCGGGACGTCTCAAAGCGCTTCGGCGACAACGTGGTCCTCGACGGCGTGTCGCTCGACGTGCGCAGCGGCGAGACACTCGCTCTTCTCGGGCCGTCCGGCACGGGGAAAAGCGTCCTTCTCAAAACGATCATCGGCCTCATCCGACCGGACCGTGGCGAAGTGACGGTAGATGGGCTCAAGGTGGGCGAGCTCAGAAGGAAGGATCTCTCGCGGCTCCGCTCGAGCATGGGGTACGTGTTCCAAAACGGAGCACTCTTCGACTCGATGAACGTCTTCGAGAACATTAGGCTGGGGATCACAGACGAGGACTGTTACGGCGACCGAGAATACTGCCGTGCACGAGTGGCCGAATGCCTGCGGCTGGTCAATCTGGATCCGGCCGTGGGGCAAAAGTATCCCTCGGAGCTGTCGGGCGGGATGCGGAAGCGCGTGGGGATCTCGCGGGCGATCGCCGGGGAGCCCAAATACCTTCTCTACGACGAGCCGACATCGGGACTCGATCCCGTCAACTCGGACGTGATCGACGAGTTGGTCGTCTCGCTTCGCGCTCGACTGGGTGTCACGAGCATCGTCGTCACGCACGACGTACGCGGGTCTGTGCGCGTCTCCGATCGCATCGCGCTGCTCACCGAGGGGAAGATCCGCGCGGTGGGGACACCCGAGGAAATATTGAAGAGCACAGACGAGAAGGTCCGCGAGTTCCTCGAGCGGGACTTTGCGATGACCACCACGGCATAGAGCGGAGATCGCATGGAGCTACACTATCGGACTGAGGCGAGCGTGGGACTCCTCGTCATCGTTGCTGTGGTGATTCTGATCATGGGGCTCATGTGGCTCAAGGGGAGGTCGTTCGGGATCGACAGCCCGGTCGTGGCGCAGTTCGAGACCGTAGCGGGGGTGAAGGTGGGCGACCCCGTCTTGGTGGCGGGTGTCCGGGTGGGCCGGGTCCGAATGCTCGAGCTCCAGGCGCTGGGCGACGTACGCGCCTACCTCGAGGTCGAGCCGCAATGGCGGCCCAGGGCCGATGCGTGGGCGCGGATCGTGGGCGTCGGGTTCGTGGGTGATCACGCAATTGAGTATTGGCCCGGGACGAGCGCGGAACCGCTTCCTGAGGAGGCATTCGTACCTGGAATCAAGCAGAGCGGCATCACCGAATTGGCGGAGCGCTTGGGCGGGCGAGCCGACACGCTGATGGCGGGGGCACAGACACTGCTCTCAGCAGATCTCGCTGGTGAGATCAGCAGTACACTCGGCGCCGCCCGGCGCGCGATGAACAGCGTCGCAGCGCTCGGATCAGGGCCTGCGGTCGGCCAGGGGATGGCAGCACTCAGGGAGATGGAGCGGCTGGCCGCCCGGCTCGACACGACACTTTCGAACCCCGGGTTGGTCGGGGGTCTCGGCAATCTCGAGGGGACAACGGTGCGGCTGAACTCCACCCTCGACACGCTGAGGGGCGTGGGCACCGGACTTCAGACGCTGCTCAAGCGAGTCGAGGCCGGAGAGGGCACGCTGGGGCGCCTCGCAACCGATACGCTCCTCTACACCGAACTGCGTCGTATGACCACGGCCCTGGCAGACGTGCTCGAAGATCTCCAGAAGCAGCCCGGGAAGTACGTCAAGATCTCGATCTTCTAGGCCCGTCCGGGTACATGCTCGCAGTTACCTTCCTCGGCACCTCGGCGGCGCGACCCACGGTTGAGCGCAATGTGTCGGCGATCGCCCTCGTTCGCGAAGGCGAGACGCTGCTATTCGACTGTGGCGAGGGGACTCAGCGCCAGATGATGCGCTACGGTGTGAGCTTCGCGCTCAAGGAGATCTTCTTCACCCACTTCCACGCCGATCACTACCTCGGCGTGATCGGGCTCGTCAGGACGCTCGGCCTCCAGGGTCGCGAAGAGCCGATGACACTCTTCGGCCCGCCAGGCGCGAGCCGGGTTCTCTCACGCGCCATCGAGCTGGGATACGAGCGCGCGCCGTTCCCCGTAGAGATCAAGGAGCTGGAGCCGGGGACCCGCCTCGAACGACGAGGCTACGACTTGGAGGTCTACGCCGTGGACCACGCCCGCGGCGCCGTGGGCTATGCGGTCCGCGAGCACGAGCGGCTTGGCCGGTTCGACCCGGCGCGCGCCGAGGCTCTGGGGGTACCCGAAGGGCCGCTATGGGGACGGATTCATCGCGGCGAGCGGGTGGTGCTGCCCGACGGCCGCGAGGTGGGATCAGCGGAGCTCGTGGGCCCGAGCCGGCCGGGACGGTTGGTGGTGCTCACCGGAGACACGCGGCCCACGGCATCGGTCGTCGAGGTGGCGAAGGGGGCCGACCTTCTCGTCCACGAGGCGACCTTCACAGACGATGAACGCGACCGAGCGGCCGAGACCGGGCACTCGACGGCGCGGGAGGCGGCGGGTGTGGCGAAGGCAGCGGGGGCACTCCAGCTGGCACTCGTGCACGTGAGCGCGCGCTACTCAGCCAACCCCTCCGGGCTACTGGATGAGGCACGAGAGGTGTTCGAAAAGACGGTCGTGGCGAAGGATGGGATGACGATGGAGGTTCCGTTTAGGGAGGGGTGAGGAGGGGACGGTAGAAGACGGTACGAGACGGTCGAAGACGTGGGGGAGGGTGCTGCGCACCGTCCCCCGGCGAATCAGCGCACGGTGACCCGGCCGGTCATGTTCGCATGAATCGTACAGAAATAGCTGTAGTTACCGGCCGCGACGTTGAACGTCCGAGTGTAGGTGCCGCTGTTCTGCGTCGCCGAGTTGGGTGGATTCGACTCATTCCAAGTGACGTTGTGCGGATTCGAGCCCTGCCATGTCCACGTCACCGTCGACCCTTGGTTCACTACGTTGCTGTTGGGCGAGAAGAAGTTGTCTCGAACGGAAATCTGGTTCGTCTCGACGGGCGTACCGTTCCCGGTCGGCGCGTCGTCGGAGCAGGCGGCGGCCGCCAGAAGGGAAGTGACGACGGCGGCGTGGGCGACGAAACGAGACAGACGCATGGTTGACTCTTCTCCCGTTCAGTTGACGACTACCGATCCGCGCATGCCCCCGGTCGGGCTGCCGTGGATCGTACAGTAGTAGGCAAACGTCCCGTTACTGAGGAACACGACTTCGTGCACTCCACTCTGCTGAGTGCCCGAATCAGAATTCCCCGCGGGCTCGTTGATCCACGTCACGTTGTGGACGTTGTTCCCTTCCCAGTTCCAGACCACGCGGCTCCCGTTCGGCACGGTGGCGGGGGTCGGTGTGAAGAAGTTGTCCCGCACGCTGACCAGTGCGCCGAGGGGGCGCTGTTCGGCTTGCGCGAGGAATGAGATGGGGCTGCTCGTGAATCCAGTGGCGACGGCTTCGACCGATTGGATGCCCGCAGTGGGGCCCAAAGTGTAGCGGGTCGACGCGAGTCCGTCGCCGAAGGAGAGCGACGTGGTAGGACTCACTGTTCCGTTCCCCGAGATGACTCGCCATGTCACCGTCTTTCCACCAACCGGAACACCGAGATCGTCGGTGAGGCGGACGACGAAGTCGCTGCCGAGCCGGTCGCCAGCGAACCCCGATTGGCCGCTTCCGCTCTCCAACGCGGCTGATGCACCGATGGCGGTCGCGGTGAAGGTGACGGACTTGGTAGCGCCCGTCAGGGCGCTGTTGCCGGCAGTCGCCGTGACTGAGCCGGTCTGCGATCCGAGAATCCAGCTCTCGGAGGCCGTCCCACTGGCGCCGGTCGTCGTCGCGACCGGTAGCGAGCCACCACCAGACGATACAGTCCATAAGACCTGGAAGCCGGCGACGGGCTGTCCACCCACATCGGTGACCTTGACCACGAGCGGGTTGGTGAGCCCCAGGGTGACCACTCCGGTCTGCCCGCTCCCGCTCACGATCGCGATATTGGCGGCGGTGACTGGTGGGATCGTCGGGATCTTGTCTCCCTCGGCGCAGTTCATCACGGCGATGAGCCCGATGACTGCAATGGCCTGGAGGGCAGCGCGAGCGGAAGAGCGGGTCATCGGATCCTTCACGTCAGGGTTCACTAAACTAAGTAAGACGGTGAGTTGAGCCAACGCTAGCTCGCGTCCCGCATGGCCCGGCGGCCACTCGCCAGGAGCGTCTCGTGCGCCTAGTCCCCACGGCTGGTCGAACCGCAATGGCGCTCCTGCTCGTCCTCGGTTGTCGCGACCTGAGCGCCCCCAGTCCGGTGATCTGGGACGGCGTGAGTGCCGGCTCTGAGCATACCTGTGCCGTCGCCCAGAATGGAGAGACGTTCTGCTGGGGCAGGAACTCGTTCGGCCAGCTGGGCAACGGATCGGTCTCCGACGCCTCCCGTCCGGTTGCCATCGGTCGATTCCAGTCGGTAGCTGCCGGCGTGAACCACACCTGCGCGACCGCGCCCGACGACGGAGCGTTCTGCTGGGGCGAAAATCTCGCCGGGCAGCTCGGCGTCGGAGACACCGCGTCCCGACTCACCCCAACCGCGCTGGCGTTCGATCTGGCGTTCACGGAGCTGAGTGCCGGTGTGGAAACGAGCTGCGGAGCGACCTTTGTGCATGCCCTCTACTGCTGGGGGTCGAACGCACTGGGTCTCGTCGGAGATGGCAGCGGGATGGACGCGGTCGTTCCGCAGCCCGCCGACACCGTTCTGACGTGGCGCAGCGTGAGCCTAGGCCGCGTGCATGCCTGCGCGCTCACATCGGACGACGAGGCATGGTGCTGGGGCGTAAACTTCCACGGCGAGCTCGGCAATGGCACGACGGCAAGCGCCCCGCAGCCCGTAGCCGTGGTCGGTGCTCTGCCGTTCGTCGCGGTGCGCGCCGGCGGGGAGCGAACCTGTGGTCTCAGTGGCGGAGCCGGAGCCGTCGGCGCGGCATACTGCTGGGGGCGGAACGATCGTGGGCAGCTTGGTGACGGCACGACGACCGATCGTCGCAGCCCCGTGCCCGTGGCTGGTGGGCTCCGGTTCACGGCGCTGAGTGTCGGTGCTGAACACGCCTGCGGCGTTGCCACTGACGGTGCCGCGCACTGTTGGGGCCGAAACTTCCTAGGTCAGCTAGGGGACGGGACGACGTCTGATCGGCTCGCGCCCGTTCCAGTTGCGGGCGCTCTGCGCTTCACCC
Organism: Gemmatimonadota bacterium; assembly: GCA_039591795.1. Classification (GTDB taxonomy): domain Bacteria; phylum Gemmatimonadota; class Gemmatimonadetes; order Gemmatimonadales; family GWC2-71-9; genus JBDHCY01. Next base: position 5,171 of record JBDHCY010000205.1, read on the forward strand.
AACTGAGCGCGGGCGCTGCCCACACCTGCGGCGTCACGCACGCTGGCGCGCTCTGGTGTTGGGGGTTCGGGTTCTTCGGACAGCTTGGAAACGGTGGTACGAGCAACAGCCCGACGCCTGTTCGCGTCGGGCTGCCAGCTGTACCACCCTGAGGCGGGACGAGCGTTGGCGCGCGAGCTACTGCACGACCACAGTGCCTGACATGATGGCTCGGCCATGGATCGTGCAGAAGTAGGTGAAGGACTGATCCGCGGTCCCCGTGCCCACGGTGACCGAAGTGGGATCGAAGAAGTTGTCACCCACCTGCACAGTACCGCCGGCTGCAGCGCCGGTCGCGCTGAACGTGACAGTGAGGCTCGGGTCGCTCTGCACAGAGGCCCGAATCGTATTCGTGCCGGGGTTCGGGCCCACCGTGTAGGCATTTCCGGATTCGCCGGCCGCGTTCGTTGCAACAGTGGCCTGAAGGAGCGTCCCTCCACCGGCCGTCACCTCCCAGTCAACGTCGATGCCTGCGAGCACATTGCCACCGGCGTTTCGCACGACCACGAGCAGCGGGTTCGCGAGCACCGAAGGGAAAGCTCTCGCGAATGTCCCGGTCGTTTGTGTCGCCGAGTTGGAGCCGCCGGCATCGAACGTGACGTTGTGCGGGTTCGATCCCGCCCACGTCCACGTGACGGTGCCAATGGTTGCGGATTGCGCGTCGCCGGCGACGACGTCGATCGAGGCAGGCACCATGTCTAGGGGAGGGGGTGTCCCGGTGGCGACAAAGGTCACACTCAGGTTGGCGCCCTGGACGGTGGCCTGTACGTCGTTAGGCCCGGCATTCGGTCCCAAAGTGTAGACGTTTTGGGTTTCGCCCTGGGAGTTGGTCGTCGTCGAGGCGCTCGCGAGCGACCCGCCACCTTGGACCACGGTCCAACTGATCGTGACTCCAGAAAGGGGCTGGGGGGGCTGAGAGGCGTTAGTGACTCGGACAACGAGAGGCTGCGGCAAGACAGCGTTTGCCTGCCCCGACTGGTTCGATCCGCTCGCGATGGCGATGGCCGCAGGCGTCGTGTCCGGGCCGGGTTCGGTGCCGCCATCACTGGAACAGCCGGTGATGGCGAGGAAGGCTGCGACACTACCGGCTAGAAGGCGAGTGAAACTACTGCGAACAGATATTCGCATGGCACGCTCTCGAATTTGCGCACGCGACGGCCCACTTAGGGAAAATAGCAGATATCCTGTCGGAGTTCCCGGTAAGGCGATCGCAACGTCGGTCAGCAGCGGACGGTGCTAGCCCTCCCCGGAGGTCTCGGAAGTCTTGGCAGATCGGGGTTTACAGCATCTTTGCGCCCACCTAGCTTGATGTGTTCTGGTGGGGAGTAGGGAGCTCGACAGCTACGCTCTACCTGGTTGTCGGGGCTGTAGCTCAGTTGGGAGAGCGCCTGAATCGCACTCAGGAGGTCAGGGGTTCGAATCCCCTCAGCTCCATCGCGGTTGTTAAGTTTGGAGGACACTGCCCCTTGGTGTAACTGGCAACACGCCTGACTCTGGATCAGGAGAGTCCTGGTTCGAGCCCAGGAGGGGCAACTCGAGCGGCGGCCGTGGGCCGCCGCTCTTCGTTGTCCCTCCCGGGCCCAGCCGCTTGCTGGCGCGGCGCGGTCGAGCACCCCCCCGGCGGCCGTGGGCTAGTGGGAGGCGCTGGCGTATCTCGAGTTCGTTTCTGCCGCTACTTGTTGAAGGAAGGCGGCAGTGGCGGGAGCCAGGCTGATGGTGACGTTCGACCTGGTGACGACTGTCGCTGGGAGGCCCACCGGCGAGCGATCAGTCAGTTGCTCGAACATGACCAGTGCCGCCATGTACGTACCCATTGGGCTTGGATGAAACCCGTCCGACCCGTAGAAGGCTAGCGTCGAGTCCGTTTC
>JBDHCY010000206.1:0-7070 GCA_039591795.1 Gemmatimonadota bacterium
GGGGGCGCGCCGGCGGGCGGGCCCTCGTGGTCCGAGAGCGCGGCGAGGAGATCGAACACCGCCGCTTCGATCATCCCCGAATCGCGCGGCTCAGCGCGCGCGGTGACCAGGCACTCGAGAAACCGACGGGCGGCCCAGCCGCCGTGGAGCCAACGCCACGTGCGCGACCGCCCGCCGGGACAGAGATCCGAACGCATGGAGATCTGAATCGTCGAGGCTCCCCGCGACCCGACGCGGTCGGCGTGCTCGATTCCCGCCGGCTTGACCACCACGCTCAGCGGGCGGGCGAGCTCGCAATCGCGACCCACTCGCTCCTCGAGCCCACCGGCCAGCACCAGCGTCACCGAGCTCGACACATGGTGGTGGGTGGGCTGTCGCTCACCAGCGTCGTAGGCAATCTCGGTGATGGCGATGCCGGGGAGCGTGATGAGGGGGCGGACCGGGGCGACACTCATTGGGGGCACTACGATGGGGTGGGTGGGGGGGTTCTGGATGCAGAGATAAGACGGTGAGGGACGGTGAGGGACGGTAAGAAGAAGGACGGTAGGGGACGGTAAGAGACGGTAGGGGACGGGTAGAGCACCTGGGTTGGACGCGTCGTGGAGGTCGATCCTCGAGTTGCAGCGGGGAACGGGCATCGACCGGTTATGGGACCGGCCGGTCCCATAACCGCACACCTCACAGGCCTCCCGAGCGCGAGCTCATTCCGTAAGTCATTGTCGTTCAACATGATCCATAGACCCTGCAACGGGGCACCGACTTTGCCCATCCAACCTACCGAAGCGGTCCGCGCACTCGGAGAACAGCGCCCTGGACATTCCTCGAGACCCAGCACCCAAAGGACGGAAGCGCCTGCTTTACGGCGGTGCCGCGATCGGCGTTGTCGTGTTGCTGACGGTGGCACTGACTCGCCTCGAGCCGGCGGCTCCCTCGGTTGATGGCGGCGTCGTGTTCACGGACACGGTGCGCCGCGGCACGATGGTGCGGCAGGTGCGCGGGCCGGGCACGCTGGTTCCGGAGCAGGTGCGCTGGGTTTCGGCGCTGACCGCCGGCCGCGTCGAGCGGATCCTCACGGAGCCGGGCCAGGACGTCACGGCGGAGACCGTGCTGCTCGAGCTGTCGAACCCAGAGGTGATGCTCCAGGCGCTCGAGGCCGAGCGTCAGCTCTCCAACGCCGAAGCGCAGCTCGTCACGCTCGGCTCGGTGCTGCGCACCGCGATCCTGACGCAGGAGGCGGCGGAGGCCACGGCGCAGGCGGAGTACAACGAGGCACGCCGGCAGGTGGAGATGAACGAGGAGTTGGCGAAGAAGGACCTCGTGCCCGAGATGGAGCTGGCGCGCGCGCGCGATCGCGCCGCCGAGTTCGCGACGCGACTCGCGATCGAGCAGAAGCGGCTCGCGGTGCAGGAGACGGCGTTCGACGAACAGCTCGCGGTGCAGCGATCCCAGGTCGTCCGCCTGAAGGACGTCGTGGCATTCCATCAGAACCTCATCCGAGCGATGCGCGTACCGGCCGGAGCGGCCGGGGTGCTTCGGGATCTCCCGCTCGAAGAGGGTCAGTGGGTGCTTCCCGGGACGCGGCTCGCGCGGGTGGTCCAACCCGGCCGGCTCAAAGCCGAGCTCCGGATTCCCGAGACCCAGGCGCGCGACATCGTGATCGGCCAGCGCGCGGCGATCGATACGCGCACCGACACGGTCTTCGGCTACGTCTCGCGCATCGATCCCGCCGTCGAGAACAGTTCGGTGATGGTCGACGTGACGCTCGAAGGAGAGCTGCCGCGCGGCGCGCGTCCCGACCTGAGCGTCGACGGCACGATCGAGATCGAACGACTCCAGGACGTGCTGTACGTCGGACGGCCGACCTACGGGCAGGCCCACAGCCTGGTGGGGCTCTTCCGGCTCGACACGGACGGCCGCGGCGCGTTCCGCGTGCCGGTCCGGCTGGGCGTGAGCTCAGTGAACCAGATCGAGATCGTCGAAGGTCTCAACGAGGGCGACGTGATCGTCCTCTCGGACATGTCCCAGTGGGACGCGGCGGAGCGGGTGCGCATCCGCTGACGCGCGCGTCCTGATCTTTCGGAGGAGCGACACAGATGGCTGAAGGCAACGGCGGCACACCGCTGATCCGGCTCGAGAGCGTGACGAAGGTCTTTCTCACCGACGAGGTCGAGACGCACGCCTTGTCGAACATCGAGCTCGAGATCGCGCGCGGAGAGTACGCGGCGATCGCGGGCCCCTCGGGCTGCGGCAAGACCACGCTGCTCTCGATCCTCGGCCTCCTCGATACGCCCACCGGTGGACAGTACGCGCTCGACGGGCAACCGGTGGCACAGCTCTCGGCGGCACAGCGCGCCATCGTCCGGAACCGACACATCGGGTTCATCTTCCAGGCCTTCAACCTGATCGGCGACCTCACCGTCTACGAGAACGTCGAGCTCCCCCTGACCTACCGGAAGATGCCGGCGGCGGAGCGCCGCAGTCGCGTGCACGACGCGCTCGAGAAGGTGGGGATGTCGCACCGGATGAAGCACTACCCGGCGCAGCTCTCGGGCGGCCAGCAGCAGCGGGTGGCCGTGGCGCGCGCGGTCGCGGGGAACCCGTCCATCCTCCTCGCCGACGAGCCCACGGGCAACCTCGACTCGACCAACGGGCTCTCGGTCATGAACCTGCTCCGCGACCTGCACCGAGAGGGTGCCACGATCTGCATGGTCACTCACGATCCGCGATACGCGGAGCACGCCGATCGGACGGTGCACCTGTTCGACGGGCAGGTGGTTGAAGACGAAGCGTCCGGAAAGGCCAAAGAGCTCGAGCAGAGCGGATTCGCGTTGGGCGACGGCAGCGACTGACGCCTCCCGTGCACGACATACTTCTGGATCTGCGCTTCGCGCTCCGCGCGCTGCGTCGCGCTCCCGGCTTCGCCATCGCCGCCGTCGGCACGCTCACCCTCGGCATCGGCGCCACCACTGCGATCTTCAGCGTGGTCTACGGAGTGCTCCTGCGACCGCTGCCGCTCGCCGACCCGGGTCGGCTGGTGACGGTGTGGGAGAACCGCGAGCGTCGCGACGGGCCCACCCAGGAATGGACGGGCCGATCGATTTTCGCGGCGTGGCGCGAGGGGACCGGCAGCTTGTCGGGCATGACCGCCGTGACGGGATGGGCGCCCGAGCTGAGCGGAGTCGACCGACCGGAGATCCTGAACGGCGCGCTCGTTTCCGCCGAGTACTTCTCCGTCTTGGGAGTGCGACCCGCCCGTGGCCGCGGCTTCCTCCCCGAAGAGGAGACGCCGGGGAACGATGCCGTGGTCGTGCTCGCGCACGAGTTGTGGCAGCGCCGCTTCGGCGGCGACGTCGGGATCGTGGGCAGCACGCTCACGCTGAACGGCCGGCCCACCACCGTCGTCGGCGTCCTTCGGCCCGGGTTCGTGGGCCCGATCGTCAACAACGCCGAGCTGTGGTCGCCGCTCCCGATCGACCGCGGGCGGCAGGACGTGGGCAATTTCTTCCTCCGCGTGATCGGCCGCCTGGCGCCGGGTGTCGACGCCGAAGCGGCGACCACCGACATGAACCAGGTTGCCGCGGCGATCAGCCGCGAGCATCCGCTCGACTACCGGGACGTCGGCGTGACGCTCGAGCCCCTGCGCGCCTCGATCACCGGTCCGGTTCGGCAGCCGCTTCTCGTGCTGCTCGGCGCCGTCGCGCTGGTGCTCGTCATCGCCTGCGTCAACGTCGCCAACCTCCTCTTGGCTCGGGCGACGGCACGGCACCGCGAGGTTGCCGTGCGCGCCGCGTTGGGTGCGGGACGCCGACGATTGGTCCGTCAGCTCCTGACCGAAAGCGTCGTGCTGGCGCTGGCAGGCGGCGCGCTCGGCCTCCTGCTCGCCATCTGGGGTGTGCGGATCCTCGTCTCGATCGCGCCCGCCGGCATGCCGCGCGCCGACGAGATCGGACTCCATCCGGGCGTCCTCCTGTTCACGTTGCTCACCGCGATCGGCACGGGGCTCCTCTTCGGGCTCGCACCGGCACTGGGGCTCTCGCGCCAGGCAGGCCAGGCGCTCCGCGAGGGCGATCGCGGGAGCTCGCGAGGCGCGGGCGGGGCGCTGCGAAGCGGGCTCGTCATCGTGGAGCTCGGGCTCGGTATGGCGGTGCTCATCTCCGCAGGTCTCCTCCTCCGGAGTCTCGCCGAGCTGCGTCGCGTGGACCCCGGCTTCGTGGCCGAGCGCACGCTGAGCGGCCTGCTCGTCTTCCCAGCGGCTCGCTATCCCGACGGCCCGCGGATCGTGAGCTCTCTGTCTGCGCTCGAGGAGCGCGTCCACGCCGTGCCAGGCGTGCAGTCGGTCGGTGCCATCACGGTGCTGCCGCTCAGTGGGCTGGTCAACGACATCAGCTTCGGGATCGAGTCGCGAATGCCCGCCCCCGGCGAAGAGCCGGCGGCAGACGAGCGGCGCGTCACGCCAGGGTTCTTCACGGCGAGCGGGGTGCCGGTGCTGCGCGGGCGCGTCTTCGACGACAACGACCGGCGGGACGGACCCCGCGTCACGGTGATCAGCGAAGCGATGGCACGTCGTCATTTTGCCGATGACGACCCGCTCGGACAACGGCTGCGCATTGGCGGCGTACGGGACCCCGAGTCGCCATGGTGGACCATCGTCGGCGTCGTGGGCAGTGTGCGCTCTCGCGCGCTCGATCGCCTGCCGGAGCCCGAGATTTACGTACCACTCGCGCAGCGGCCGGCCCGGGCGGTGAATCTCGTCGTGCGTTCCGCCGGTGACCCGACGGCGCTCATCGCCGCGCTCCGCACCACGGTGGCATCACTCGATCCGGACATGCCCTTCGCCCAGCTCGCAACCCTCGACGACGTGACGCGAGCGAGCCTCGCTCCGCAGCGGTTTCTCGGCACGCTACTCGGCGTCTTTGCCGTACTCGCGCTCACGCTCGCGACCGTCGGCGTCTACGGCGTGATGTCGTTCGCGGTCGGCCAACGCGTCCGCGAGATCGGCGTGCGCGTGGCACTCGGCGCGGGTCCCGGAGACGTCCTGGGAACGGTGATGCGGCGAGGGCTCGCACTCACTGCCGGCGGACTCGCGCTCGGCTTCGTGGGAGCGCTGGCAGCGAGCCGCGCGCTCGCGGCGCTCCTCTATGGAGTCCCGCCGACCGATCCGGCCACGTTCGCCGGCGTGATCGCCGTGCTGGCCGCCACCGCGGCGTTCGCGTGTTACTGGCCCGCCCGGCGTGCGGCGCGCCTCGATCCGGTCGAGTCGCTGCGGGTTGAGTAGGGAATGAGGGAGTTGGGGGAAGGGGGAGTGGGGGAATTCGGGGGTGGGGGAGTGGGGAACGAGGGAATCCACCGTCGCTCGCGTCGATAGAGGGCCACTGCCATGACTGATCTGCGTTTCGCGATCCGCCAGCTTTTCAAGCGCCCGGGCTTCACCGCGGTCGCAGTGCTCACCCTGGCGCTCGGGATCGGGGCGAACACGGCGATCTTCAGTGTGATCGACGGCGTGCTCCTCCGCCCTGCCCCGTTCCGCGACGCGGACCGTCTCATGATGGTGTGGGAGACCGACCGCAACAGCAGCACGACGCGAGAGCCCGCCTCGGTACCCGACTACCTCGACTTCCGGGAACGCAGCCGGCGGTTCAGCGAGTTCGCGGCGTTCACCGGCGCCGAGGTGAGCCTCGTGCCCGACGACGGCGATCCGACCCGCCTCGCCGTGCTCGGCGTGAGTCACGAGTTCCTCTCCATGGTGGGGATGGCGCCACTCGCAGGGCGCGCGTTCACCGCGGAAGACGACCAGCCGGGCGCGTCGCCGGTGGCGCTCTTGTCCGAGGAGGTGTGGGAGACGCGATACGCCCGCGATCCCGCGATCGTGGGCCGCACCGTGCGGCTCGACGGTACCGCCACGACGATCGTCGGGGTGCTTCCGGCCAATGCGGATTTCGGCGCCCGGCAGATTCTCGGCGCGGCAGCCTATCAACGCTCGTTCGCCGACCGCGGTGGTGGCGCGGACGTCGATCTCTGGGTCCCGTTGCAGGCCGATCCCGCGACGTTCCCCCGAGCAACCCACCCGATCTTCGTGCTCGGGCGCCTCGCGCCGGACGCGACGCCAGCGGTCGCGTGGCAAGAGATGAGCGCCATCATGGCGGACCTCGAGGCCACCTACAGCGAGAACGACGGGCGAGGCGCGTTCGTCGAGCCGCTCGACGCGGTGGTGTTCGGCCCGACGCGGCCCGCACTTCGCGTGCTCTTCGTGGCCGTAGGCCTGGTGCTCCTCGTCGCCTGCGCCAACGTCGCGAACCTCTTGCTGGCCCGTGGGACCACACGCTTCCGGGAGGTAGCCGTCCGCACGGCTCTCGGAGCCGACGCGCGGCGGCTCGCCCGGCAGTTCCTCATCGAGGGCGTCCTGCTCGCGCTGCTCGGTGGCGCCGGCGGCGTGCTTCTCGCCGTCTTTGGCACGGAGCTGCTCCTCGCCATCGCGCCTGCCGACATCCCCAGACTCGCGACGGTCGGCATCGACGGCCGCGTGCTCGCCGCGACTGCGTTGCTCTCGGTGACCGTCGGCATCGTGTTCGGCATGGTGCCCGTGCTTCAGGCGAGGCGGACCGACGTGCAGTCGGCGCTCCGTGTCGAGGCAGGCGGGGGCGCGCGACGTGGCACCGGGCCCGGGCGGCTGCGGGCCGGCCTGGTCGCCGCGGAGCTGGCGCTGGCCGTCGTCCTCGTCGTGGGAGCCGGACTCCTGGTGCGCAGCTTCTGGCAGCTCTGGCAGGTGGACGCCGGCTTCACTGCCGACGGCGTGCTCAAAGCCGAATACCAGCTGCCCTCGAGCCGCTACCCGGTGACCTTCGACGTCTGGCCCGACTTCCGTGAGATGCATCAGTTCCACGATGCGCTCCTCGCACGGGCTCGCGAGCTGCCCGGAGTCGAGGTGGCAGCCATCGCCGCGAATCACCCGCTCGACGCCGGCTTCACCAACTCGTTCAACGTGCCGGGGCGGGAAGAGGAAGCGCGGTCGTGGCCCGAGATTTCGATCCGCCGCGTGTCGCCCGACTACTTGGGTGCGGTGGGGTTGTCAC
>JBDHCY010000207.1:0-8717 GCA_039591795.1 Gemmatimonadota bacterium
ATTGGGGAGCCCCGACGAGCACGCTGCCGCCGACTGGATCGCAGCACAGCTCGGCCGGTTCGGCGTGGAGCATGCGCGGCGCTAGCCTTTGAGTCACATGAATCGGATCGCTCGGGCACGACTGTTCCCGGTGCTGCTCGCCGGGCTCCTCGGCCTCCCGTTCGCCTCGAGCGCGATGGGCCAGGATCGGCCGCGCCCGTCGCTCGAGGCTGGCGCGCTCCTTCCCGGTCTCTCGGTCGACGGTCGCCTCGAAGAGGAGCTGTGGCGCGACGTGCCGGTGATCACTGGGCTCACCATGATCGAGCCCGACGAGGGCGGGGTTCCGGTAGGGCAGACGACGGTTCGCGTGCTGGTCAGCCCGCTCGCCATCGTCTTCGGGATTGTCTGCGAGGACCCCGACCCGATTGGCATCGTCAGCTTCTCGAAGGCTCGCGACCCGGAGCTGCGACGTGAAGACTACGTCAAGATCTTGCTCGATACGTTTCTGGACGGACGATCCGGATACATCTTCGCTCTCAATCCCGGTGGTGCGCGATACGACGCACTGGTCACCGATCAGGGGGAGCGGGACAACACGCAGTGGGACGCGGTGTGGGAAGCCGCGACGGCGCGCGGTCCTTACGGATGGTCGGCCGAGATCAGGATCCCCATCCAGAGTCTCGCATTCCGTGCCGGTCTCACCGAGTGGGGGTTCAACGTCGAGCGTCGCACCGAGCGACTCCAGGAGGTGAGCCGCTGGGCGAGTCCCACTCGCGACGCGCGGGTGAGCCAGCCGAGCCGGGCCGGCCGTCTCCACGGTCTCCCTGCCTTCGATCAAGGCGAGGGACTCTCGATCCGACCCGCGCTCGTGACCGGGCTCGAGCGGCCCGAGCCGGGGGCGTCGACGGACGGCGCGGTAGAGCCCAGTCTCGACGTCTTCCGTCGATTGGGTTCCAATACCATCGCCTCGCTCACGGTCAACACCGACTTTGCGGAGACCGAAGTCGACACGCGACGGACCAATCTGACGCGGTTTCCGCTGTTCTTCCCCGAGAAGCGCACTTTCTTCTTGGAGGGCGCGGACATCTTCGACTTCGTGATCGGACTCCAGACGTTCTTTCGCCCCGATCTAGTGCCGTTCTTCAGCCGTCGCATCGGACTCTTCGAGGGAAGCGAAGTGCCGCTCGTGCTGGGCGGGAAATCGAACGGGCGCGTGGGCCAGACCAACTTCGGCGTCCTCGCCGTCCACACTCGCCAGGTCGATACCCTCGTGCCGGCCGCGACCATGGGGGCAGCACGAATCAAACAGAACGTCCTCCGCGAGTCGTCCATCGGGGTCATCGCCACTGCGGGCGATCCAGAGGGACGTCCGGACAGCTGGATGGCCGGTGCGGATGCTACGTATCAGACATCGCGACTCTTCGGCGACAAGAACTTTCTCGTGGGCGCGTGGGGCTTGACGACCGACCGTGCAGACCTGACCGGTGACAAGACCGCGTTTGGCGCGAAGATCGACTACCCGAACGACACCTGGGACGTATCGATGACCTACAAGCGGATCGGCGACGGGTTCGATCCCTCGCTGTCATTCGTGCCCAGGGCGGCGGTCCAAGTCGCGAGCGGAGGACTGAACTATCGGCTCCGTCCGAGCTGGACGTGGATCCGGCACATGTTCTTCGAGTTTCGCCCGAGCGTGGCGCTCGACCTGCACGGACGGTGGGAGAGCTACCGCATGTTCACGGCACCACTCAACTGGCAGCTCGAAAGCGGCGAGCGGGTGGAATTGAACGTGTTCATCGAGGGAGAGCGACTCATCGAGCCGTTCGAGATCGCTGAGGGCGTCGTGATCCCGCCGGGCACGTACGACTGGGTGCGGTACCGACAATTCTACGACGGGACACTCGACGAGCTCAGCGTCCGTGCCGTCGTCCGAGTCTCACATACTGTCCTCGTCGAGTTGGGAGGGCAGCAGAACAACGGCCACCTCCCGCAGGGAGATTTCGTACAGCGACTCGTGAACGGCCGCATCCAGCTCAACTTCTCGCCCGATCTCCAGCTCAACGGATTCGTGCAATACGACAACGCGAGCAAGCTCCTCGGCTCGAACACCCGGCTCCGCTGGACGTTTCATCCGCTTGGCGACGTGTTCGTCGTCTACAACCACAATCTGTCGGAGCAGACCGGCAGCTGGCTCCACGATTCGAACCAGCTCATCGTGAAGCTGCAATACGCCTTGCGGTACTGACGCGCTGGCCCGGCCGATCAGCGTGGGGTAGACTAACGGGGCGATGGCATCGCTCGAGTTCGTCGTCAGCCGCGACCCGCGGTCCCTCCTGGAGTCAGCCGCCGACGAGTTTCTCGTCCCGCGGCAAGGGACTCCGGCCGATCCGTTCCCCTCCCCGAGCTATCTGCTGGCGCTTCGCCAAGGCGGCCTCCGAGACGATCTGATCCGGCTCGCCGCCGAACGCGCAGTTCCCGGGTGGTTCGATCCGCCGATGTGCATCTTCCACGAGCTGCCGGAATGGTTCGGTGCGACAGGCCGCCGACCGCTGGGGGACTTCGAGCGACTCGTGCTCATCGCACACGTCCTCGAACGCACCGCGAAAGAAGTCTTGGGGCGCGTCCGGCACATGGGCGCGTTTCTCGACGCGGTCGATCGATTCTTCGGGGAGCTTGCCGGAGAGGGGGTGACCGCGGAGACGTTCGCGAGCGCCGTGCAGCGGGTCGAGCATCGCGAGCAGTTTGAAGAGGCCCGCGATCGGGAGCTCGCGGCGACCTACGAGGCGTATCTCGATGTGCTCGCGCGCGACGGGCTCCGCGACGGGCGCGACACGCTGGTGGACTGCGCCCAAGCGATCGCCGCCGACGCCGACGCCCTCGCAGAGCGGCTCGGCGGTCGCCGAGCGATTCGATTCGTCGGTCTGCACGACCTGCGAGGCGGGTGGCGCCACCTCCTCGACGCGCTGAGGTCGACGCCGGTGCTCGATCGCGTGGCCGTCTACGTCGCGGACGAGCGCGACCTCGATCTCGGGCTCGCGGCGACGGTGCGCCGTCTGGACGACGTGCAGGGCCTCGGGGCGCGGGTGTTCACCGCGACGTCCAAGAACGGCGCGCGCGTGCAGATCGTGGCGGCGCCAGACGCCGCGAGAGAGGTCGAGGAGATCGCGGTCCGCGTCCGTCGACTCGCAGAGGCTGGCGTGCCGCTCGAGCGCATCGCCGTTGTCGCGCGGAAGGCACGTCCCTATGTCGATCGTGCCGTGACCGTACTCGAAACGATCGGGGTACCCGCCAGCGCGCGGCTGCGCGTGGCCTTCACCGAGATTCCGGTGCTGAGGAGCTTGGGGTCCCTCTTCGCGGCAGCGGCCGAGGGGTGGACGCGCCACGCGCTCGCCGAGCTCGCGGAACAGCCGTATGTCGCGAGCGATCTCGATGCGAGCCTCTTCAACCTGGTGGGCTACCGACGACAGGTACGCGGGCTCGACAACTGGGAACGAGCCCTCTCGGACTTGGAGATGGAATCACGCGCGCGTGAGGTGGAGGGGCCCGACGCCGAGAGGCGCGAGCTGGGGGGTCGATTGCCGGCGCCTGGTCGCGTGCGCCGGGCACGCGCGGCCTTCCGTCGCTTCGCCCGCATCGGGAAGGGCCTCGACGAGTCCCGGTCGCTCCTCGGTTGGGCCCAGTGGCTCGAAGACCTTCTCGTGCGCGATCCGTTCGGTATCACGCGGCGAATCTACGAGGTGCCGGATCGCCGATTCCACCTCGCGCGCGTCGATCTCGCCGGGTGGAAAGCCGTCGAGCTGGTTGTCGAAGAGTGGCGAGCGGCCTTGGAGCGTTGGGGGCATGACGGAGCGCCGCTCGCGGCGGCGCAGTTCTTCGAGCGCCTGCAGGGCCTCCTCTCGGGCGATGCGGCGTTCTGGACCGAGACCCGGCGAGGCGTTCAGGTCCTGGAGGGTCTCGCCGCGCTGTATCGTCCTTTCGATCACCTCTTCTTGATTGGCATGGAAGCGGGATCGTTTCCCGCTCGTCCACCGTCGTCCCCGATCCTCGGAGAGATCGACCGGCGTGCCTTGCGCGACGCCGGGCTCCCGCTCGAGCTCGAGGACCTATGGGAGTCGCGTGAGCGGAGCCTCCTCCGGATCCTGCTGGCTGGCGCCGGTTCGGTCACGCTGAGCTACCCGGCACTCGATGAGACTGGACGCGAGCTCCTTCCCTCGTCGTTCGTAGAAGCCGTGGCGGCCGTCGCCCATGTCGACCGAACGGAGATTCCGGCATCTCGCGTCGTCACGCCCGGCTACCCGCTGCTGATGGTGCCCGAGATGGCCGACGAGGTGGAACGCGCCGCCACGATCGAGGCCGCGCGAGCGGCCGGCATCGCGGGCCCGTACGACGGGGCAATTCGGGACCCGGACCTCGTGGCGTGGCTCAACGAGCGCTACGACGACCAGCACGTGTGGAGCCCGACCCAGCTCGAGCAGTACGCCAAGTGCCCGTGGGCCTGGTTCTCACAGCGGCTGCTCCGCCTTGGTCGACTCGAAGACCCGGACGAACAGATGGACCCGCTGGTCCGCGGACGCATCCTCCACGACGCACTGCGACGGTTCTTCGAGCGCGCCGCCGAGCGGGCTGGAGGCCCGGTATTCCTGCGCACCTCCGACCTCGAATGGGCAGAGCCGTTGGCTCGCACGGCGTTGGACGAGGCGCTCGCTGAGGCCGAGCCACACGTGTGGCTCGGACACGAGCTCCTGCGCGAGGCCGTGCGAGAGGAGCTGCGGCGCATCATGGTTGGCTATCTCCGGTGGGAGGTTCGCGACGTCAACGAGCGCAGCTACAACAAGAGGACGAAGGCTGCACAGATGGTGCGCACCGGTGCATGGATGCACGAGTGCGCCTTTGCCGACGCGACGCTCGAGCGCGACGGAATCGCCGTGCGATACCGCGGAGCCATCGACCGCGTCGATCGAGGGGTCGACGAGCGCGTCGAGTCGGGCCATCTCGTCGCGGCGATCGACTACAAATCGAGCCAAGCGGCGACGCCCGGTATGGGGGACCGGGCGGCATGGGACGATGGCGTTGTGCTCCAAGTCCCGCTCTACGCGCATGCCTTGGCGCACCTGCAGCCGGGGGCGGCGGTGGCGCGCGTGGAATACCGGGCACTCCGCCGCCCGAACGCGCTCCATCAACTCCAGCTCCACCAGATCGAAAAGAAGTCCCACACGCTTTTTCGCAGTCCAGAGGACGTCGAGCGCATGGACCGCGCACTCGACCAGGTGCCCCGCTACGTCCGCGCGATTCGAGGTGGCGAGTTCCCCGTGCGTCCGGCACCGTCCTGCGGCTGCCCGCCGTTCTGCCACGCGCGAGATATCTGCCGCATCCCTGGCGGTCCGCGGGCGAAGCGCGAACGGAGGTTCAAGTGACGCTCACCGCGGCACAGCGCGAGGTGGCGCGCGCGGTGGAGGGGCACGTGCTGGTGTCGGCGGGCGCGGGCACCGGCAAGACCACGACGGTGGTTGCCCGCATCCTGTATCTCCTCGGCGTTCGGGTGGCCGGGCAGGCGATTCGTGAGCCGCTCGACCTTGGTCGGATCGCCGCCATCACCTTCACGAACGCGGCCGCGGCCGATCTCAAGGGGAAGCTGCGGTTGGCGCTGCGTGAGGCGGGGCGGCACGAGACGGCCCATGAGGTCGACACCGCGAGGATCGGAACCATTCACGCCTTCTGCGGTGACCTCCTTCGCGAGTTCGCGCTGCGCCACGGCCGTGCGCCGGCGCGTGATGTTCTGAGCGAAGGGGAAGGCAATGCCATTCGTGCTGAGGCCGTGCGCGACGGCCTTCTCATGGCGCTCGAGTCCAGGTCGGTGGCTGGGCTCGACGGGCTTCTCAGCGAATGCTCGGTGCGCGAGGTGGAGGCGTATCTCGCACAGCTCCTCACCGAGACCGACCGACTGCGCGCCGTCGCTGCGCATCGCGATGCGCTTGGCGAGCGCGAGCGTGTGCTCGTCGATCTCGCCGTCGAGGTCGTGAGGCTCGTCGACACTCGGCTCGCCGAGCGCGGTGCGGTGGATTTCGATCGGATGATCGTGTGGACGCGCGACCTCCTGCGCGACGACTCCTACGTGCGCCGAGTGCTGCAGCGACGACTGCACACCCTCATCGTGGACGAGTTTCAGGACGTCGATCCCGCCCAGAAGGAGATCGCCTACCTCCTCGGCGATCCGGGTGGGCGTCGCCAGGACACCACCCGGCTGCTCTTCGTTGGCGACCCGAAACAGAGCATTTATCGCTTCCGGCGCGCGGACGTCACCGTGTGGCGGGACGTGGAGGGTGATTTCGCCACCGGCGGGCTGGGCCAGGTGATTCCCCTGACCGAGAATTTCCGCTCCACGGCTGCGCTCCTTGGTTTTGTCGACGCGACCGTGGGGGCGATCCTCGACGAGCCGATCGATGGGCGGGCACACCAGCCTTACGAGGTGCCCTACCAATCGCTCAGCGCCCGGAGCGGTCGAAAGAAGACGGCGCCGGAGGTCGAGCTCCTGCTCGTTCCGCCAAGGGACAACGGGAAAGACTTTTCCGTGCCGGTGATCCGGCGACTCGAGGCGCGCGCGCTCGCCCGTCGCGCGAGGGCGCTTCACGACCAGGAGGGTGTCGGATGGTCGGACATGGCGCTCCTCCTCGCGAGCTGGGCTGATCTCGGGATCTATCAGACGGCCCTGGAGGCCGAAGGCGTACCCTCGTACGCGCTGCGGGCCACGGGGTTCTGGGAGCGGCGCGAGATCGTGGATCTCATCGTCGCGCTCGAGGCCATCAGAGATCCCCACGACGACACGGCGCTGTTCGGCTTCCTGCGGAGTCCAACTGTCGGTCTCCCCGACGAGACACTCCTGGCCCTCGCGACGACGCAGCAGCAGCCGTTCTGGTCACACCTCGACACCGTCGACGTGCCAGACGCCGATCGGCTGGCTCGCGGGCGGCAGCTGCTCCGGCGGCACGTCCGGCTGCGCGACCGCCTGCCCACCGATCAACTCCTCGAGAGCTTCCTCCACGAGTCGGGCTACCTCGCGCATCTGGCGCTCTTGGGCGACCGAGGAGCGCAGGCCCTTGCCAACGTGCGCAAGCTGCTGGGCCTCACGCGCACGATGCGGAAGCTCGGGCTCGGAGAGTTTCTCCGCGTGGTGCGAGAGACGCGCTCTCGGGGCGACCTCGAACCAGACGCGAGGCTCCACGGCCAGGGTGACGACGTCTTCACCATCACGTCGATTCACCAGGCAAAGGGCTTGGAGTGGCGGGTCGTATTCTGGGGCGACCTGGTGCGGTGGACGGTGCACGAGAGCCGCCCGCTACTTCTGGGGCGGGACACGATGGCTCTCGCCGACACCCGCGTCGAGCGCGAGGACGATCAACCCGAAGCCTGGCGCGCGCTTGCCGAGGAGATTCGGCGCGAGGAACAGGCGGAGCATCGGCGGGTGTGGTACGTTGCCGCCACGCGCGCTAAGGAGCGGCTGATCGTCTCGGGTCTCCCGATCGGGCAGCAGGCCAAGCCGAAGCTCGAAACGCCGGCGGGCTGGCTGTGGAAGGCGCTTCCGCCCTTCATGCCCCTCGACGGCGCCGACCTGGGCTACGTCGCGGCAGAGGGCGTCCCGTATCGCGCTCGCGTGCTCGTGGCCGACGCCGCCGTCGAGGGAGTCGAGCTCGAGCAGCCCGTGCCGGCCGTCGTGGTCACGGCCCGCGGCAGCGATTTGACGATTCCTCCGCCGTACCTCGCCGTCCCACCCGGGGCTCGTCGGCACTCGGCGAGCGAAATGCTCACGTTGAGCCGGTGCGAGACGAAACACTGGTTCCGGTACCGGCTCGGGCTCCGGGAGCCGCGCACGGACACGTCGTCGGTCGAGTTCATTGATGCCGTGGCTCGCGGCCGCATCGTGCATGACGTGCTCGAGCGCCTGCGGGAGGAGGATGAGCTCGAGGTGTTGCTCGAAGACGCCATCGGGAGATGGGACGACGACGCTCCTGCGCCCGAGTCGGTGCCGGGCCGGCGCTACCGCAAACATCTCCGAGACGAGATCGCGCGCGTCGTCGCGCACCCAGAGTATCGTGCGGTTGCTGATCTTCCCTCCGCGCGGAGGGAGCTCGGGTTCTTGGCGGTGGCAGGGCTCCAGACGGTCTGGGCTGGTCACATCGACTTGGCGGCGAGTGAGGACGACGGCCTCATCCTGCTCGATGTGAAGACGTCGCGCGGCGGCGCCGACGAGGCGCGCGGGAAAGCCGAGCGTTTCCGGCCACAGCGAGACGTCTACGTGAGCGCCACAGAGGCGATCGCCTCACGTCCCGTCGTGCGCTTCGCCTACCAGTTTTCGCGGGCGGGCGTGCAAATCAGCGAGGCGATCGACAGCGGGGTGCGTGAGGCCATGCGGAGCAGCCTCGCGGCGATGTTGGCCCGGGCTGGCGAGGGCGAGCCGACGCTCACGGCGCACCCCGCAGAGTGCCGCTTTTGCGGATACCGCGATGTCGGCTGGTGCGAAGGTGTGCCGAGCTGACGTCGTGGCCTGGACGTAAACGGGTCTCCCTGCGTAGGATGTTCGGTGGTGGCGGTGACGGGTCCTCCTGGCGGAGGCCTCCCAGGCGCGAGGGCCGCCCAAGCGCCGCTCGTCACTTTCCCACCACAACCACTACCAGGGCTTGCCTGCGTCAGCCCGGTCTGCCGGTCCTGGCGCGCCACCGGAGATCGAGATCATGTCAGATGAT
>JBDHCY010000208.1:0-7014 GCA_039591795.1 Gemmatimonadota bacterium
GTCACGTCGTAGAATCGATCCGATTGGCCGGTGCGCCGGCGCTCGAGCTCGTCGCGAATGAACGACGAATCGAGCTGCGCGTCGGGCTCGAGCAACGTACGGGCGAGGCGGCCTTGCGGCTGCGCGAGGTCGACGACGTAACTCCCGGGTGCAAACCGAGTCCGCTGCGGTGACGCGCTGCCATACGCGACGGCATCACGTGACGTGACCTCGTCTCGGAGTCGCCCCACGTCGATGCCGTTGTCGAGCAACCGACGCGCGAGGGAATCGGCACGTCCCTGCGTGTCACGCTCGATGACGACGGTCCGCAGCGACCTCCCCTCGCTCTCGGCGGCGGCAGCCTGACGAAACGTGAGATAGTCGCGGACGCGCGATCGCGCGTGCCGTGCCGTGGTGACGACGGTGGCCAATGCCGTCGTATAGTGATGGTGAGTGGCCTCGCGCAGGGTGAGCACTGTGCCGTCGCTCCGCCGAATCGCGCCGCCGCGGCTCGAGGCCTGCTCGTACGTCATCCCCACGGCTCCGATAAAAGCCGGCCACGAGTCGGCGTACCCCGGGTAGAACTCGTCATAATTCTCACGTCGGAAAAAGGACCACCCATGTGCATCGAACGCCGCCGCGTTCGCTTCGGCGTAGATGTCCCACCACTCGGCGATGTTCGGGTCGATGTGCTGGTGGATTGGGGCCATCGGCGGTGGAAAGAAATAGGTGGCGTTGGATCCCATCTCGTGGAGGTCGACCGCGACGTGCGGCCACCAGTCGAGGAACGTCCCGACGCGAGCACGCGACTCTGGATGAGACTGTACGAACCAGTCCCGGTTCAGATCGAACTGGTAGTGACTCGTCCGCGAGCCAGGCCAATTGCCCCGATGAATCGCGGCACTCGGTGAGGTGGGCACACCGAATGCCCCACGCGCCCGCATCACGTCTTGGGTGTGTCGTTCGTGGCCGTCGGGGTTCTGCACGGGGTTGATCAGGACCACGACACTGTCGAGCACCATCTGCGTCTCGGCGTCGGTCCCAGCTGCCAGCTGGTACAACAGTGCGATGGCGGCCTCCATGCCCGAGGCCTCGCCTCCGTGCACGGTGAAGCCGAGCCAGGCGATCGCGGGGTGACGCGCAACGACGGCGTCGAGCTCTGTCTGAGGGGCTCCGCGGGGGTCAGCGAGGCGCGCCGCGTCGGCGCGGATCGCGCTCAATCGAGCGTCGGAGGTCTCGCGTGAGACGACGACCACGACGATCTCGCGACCTTCGAAGGTGTGTCCCAGCGTATCCACTCGAATCCGCTCGCTCGCTGCCGCGAGGCGATCGAGGTAGCGCATCAAGAGGTGGTGTGGTGTGAAGCGAGCACCTACCTCATAGCCAAGCACCGACCGAGGTGTCGGGACGGTCGGATCGTACTCCCCGCTGGTGGAATAGCGGTGCTGGCCCTCGGCAGGAGCGACGAGAGACAGGAAGACGAGAAGTGAGAGCAGATGGACGCGCAGCACGGTACGACGCTCCATGCGAGTAGGGCGGTCGGAACGTATCAGCGCCATCACGATCACGCGAGGAGCGTGACTCGCTCCTGCCTGGCGGGGTCCTTTGGACGATGATGAGAACTGAGCAGTGGCAACTCGGGTGGCTGATCACCGCGGCGGTACTCGTGATGGGCTGTACCGAGCCCGGGGAGCGTGAGAGCATGCAGCGCGCCCTCGATCGGAACCACACACGCTGGAATGCTCTCGGCCTCTCGAGCTATGCGATGCGCGAGCGGGTGCTGTGCTTCTGCGTGTTCGGGCCGGAAGAGATGATCCTGACCGTCGAGGATGATCAGATCGTATCGCTCGTGGATGCGGCGACGGGCGAGCCGGCAGACACGGCACTGTATCGCTTCTATTACACGGTCGAAGAGCTGTTCACGCTGGCGGGCGAGGCGATCCGCGATGCAGACGCCGTGCGAATCGTCTACGATCCGACGCAGTTCTTCCCGATCGAGATCGCCATCGACTGGATCGAGGCGGCGATCGACGACGAGCTCACCGTCGAGGCTCGATCACTCGAGCCGTAGTCGTCATTCCCATATCCCCGTCACGCGCCCGTCCGGATCTTCGAAGAGTGCGAGCGCCCCCACTCCGGGGACCTCCATCCGTGGCACGAGCGTCTTCCCACCGGCCGCCTCGACCTTGGTGAGGTAGGATGCCAAGTCGTCGACTTTGACGTAGAAACACATGTTGCCGGGCCACGGACCGTCTTGGGGGCGCATGATACCACCGTTGATCCCACCCTCGCCGCCCGTCTCGACAACCCAATAGTTGAGGTCGGGGACGTGCTTCACCGTCCAACCGAAAACCGTCTGATAGAAGTCCGACACCTTCGTTGGATCGTTCGACCAGAGCTCCCAGTGTACGACAGGGCGTCCCATGAAGGTGCTCCTCTCTGTGGGGCCGCGGTCCGCCGGGGCGGCGCGGCCAGACCCTCGCATAACGTCTCCCTCGGAACCTGGAGTCGCAAGCCAGGTGGACTCGAACGGCAGAGCCCCCGATCCCACTCAGGTAGGGCGCGGCCGTGAACCGAAAACGTGTGGATCAATGGGGAGACTTGCGATCGCCCTTGGCATGGCCGACTTTCTGGGCGAACACGACTGCACCTCGTTTCGGAGGGCCACATGCCGCATGACGACCCGAGCCTCGACGACCGCGTACGATGCCTCGAGAGGCGCTACCGGAGGCTGAGCGCCCTCTCGGTGTTGCTCGGTGCGGTGCTCGTGGCCGCCTTTGCTCAGCGCCCGGCGCAAGTGTCCGACGTCGTACAGGCTCGACGATTCCAGGTCGTCGACGCCGCCGGGCGCGTGCGAATCGATCTGCGACACGACTCGACGGAGACTGGTCTCTTCGTTCTGGACCAGGCGGGCGATACGCGAGTGGGAGCCGTGCAATTCGCCCATGGCGGCGGCGGCGTCGCACTCCACGGGCCCCGCCTCAAAGGAGCGGCAGTGTTGTACCTCAAGGGCTCGGGCAGCCTCACCTTCTACGACACGGCTGGCGGAGTCGTACACAGGGTGCCGGGCGAAGGGGACACGCCGTGAAGGTCGCGGAGGTGGTGCCTCAGTTGGAGCTCGCCGCTCCCAAGAGCTGCGGGAAGTTCGCGATCACGTTCTTCTTGCCATCACCCGAGATCGGCTTGGCGCCGAGGTAGACGTCGAAGAGCGCCCAGCAGAGGGCGCGCGACGCGATCGGCGGCATGGCTTTCCCCTTCACCGTCGAGGACAGCATGCCGTCTGGCGTGCAGGTAAAGAGCAGCTCGGATTCCTTGGTCATCTGCTCGACGTTGAAGTAGCCCCTGAACTGCTCCTGGGCCTCGACACCGCCCGGAAGGTCCTTCTCCGCTGCGGCTCGCTCGACTCGGGGTCGCAACGCGCCATCGAACGCATCCGCCATGTCGCTGCCGCCGACGTCTCGAGTCATCACGAGACGCAGTGTCATCGGGATCTCTCCCTCGAGCAGGGCGTCGTAGAAGTTCTGGTCGTCTCGCAGCGCTTTGTGGTCCCTGCCGGCGAACGCACTCAGCACCTCCTTGGCGCGCGCGGAGTCCACGTAGAGGCCGAACGCGTAGACTTTGACCTTGAGGATCGTGCGCGTCCGGAGCCCCATGCCCATGAGCACTTGCTCGGCCCCGGCCGGGTCGGTGACTCGGGTCGGGAAGGGCACCTTGCTCGATTGCTCGGTCACAGTGTCCTGCGCGGCGAGCACGGCTGGAAAGACGCAGGAGGCTATGGTGGCAAGAATCCGAGTGCGGGAATGCATGGTGGAGGTCCTCAGCGGAGTACCATTCTTGAACCTAACGGTGGTGGAGAGGAGGGCTAGGGAGGGGGAGACGGTAGGAGACGGTGGGAGACAGTAGGGGACGGTCGAGGAGGGTAGGAGATCGTCGGGGTGGAAGCATTTCGTTCACGGGTCCCCGGTTGACGCGATGCAGATGGCGGGGAATCTTCCGCCCTCGTGCACTTTCGCACCGCCGACGTTCTCGTCTTCGTCGCGTACTTCATCTTGATCGCGGCCGTAGCGGTCGTGGCTTCGCGCCGCGAGCGGGCCGCCGACGACTACTTTCTCGCCGGTCGCAATCTCCCGTGGTGGCTGGTGGGCATCAGCCTCATCGCCAGCAACATCTCGACCGAGCACTTCATCGGGATGGCAGGCTCGGGGGCCGACTTCGGACTCGCCATCGCCTCCTACGAATGGATGGCGGCGGTGACCCTGGTGATCGTCGCGCGATGGTTCCTGCCGCGATTCCTGACCGGGCGCATTACGACGATGCCAGAGTACCTCGAACGCCGGTTCGATCGAAGATCTCGCGCCTGGCTCGCCGTCTACCTCATCCTCGCCTACGTCTTCGTCGCCATGGCGACCGTCCTCTTTGCAGGCGGCCTTGCCCTCCAGACGATCTTCGAACTGCCACTTGGCTGGGGAATCGCGATCCTCGCCGTCTTCGCCGGAGCCTACACCGCGTACGGGGGCCTCAAGGCGGTGGTGTGGTCCGATCTCATTCAGGGCGTGATGCTCCTCCTAGGCGGTGCGGTGACGACGGTGCTGGCACTCCAGGCGGTGGGTGGGTGGGATGCGCTCATGGCCCAGGCGGGCGACAAGTTCCACACCGTGCTCCCGCTCGATCACCCGGAGCTCCCATGGTTCGCAGTCTTCTTCGGCGGGCTATGGATCGCGAATCTCTTCTACTGGGGCTGTAACCAGTTCATCACACAACGCACGCTCGCGGCACGGAGCGTGAACCACGGGCGCTATGGCGCCGTATTCGCCGCCTACCTCAAGCTCGGCATTCCGTTCATCATCGTCATCCCTGGAATAGCCGCGTCAGTGCTGTTCGGCGACGAGTTGGGTCGCGCGGACATGGCCTACCCGCTCCTCCTCGAGCGCCTCCTACCGTCGGGGCTCGCCGGGCTCATGTTTGCCGCACTCGTCGCGGCTATCATGTCGAGCGTCGACTCGATGCTCAACTCCACGGCGACGATCTTCACGATCGACATCTACAAACGGTTGTGGCGGCCAGCGAGCACTGAGCGCCACCTCATTGCCGTGGGGCGCGCGAGCACGGCGGCATTCCTCGTCATCGCCGCCCTCTGGGCGCCGTTTCTGCTGCGGTTCGAACGCGTGTTCAGCTACATCCAGGAGTTCTGGGGGCTCATCACGCCGGGTGTCGCGGTCGTGTTCCTCGGTGGTCTGTTCTGGCGCCGTGCGACGGCCGGGGCAGCGCTCGCCGTGATGGTCGCCACCCTCCCGGTCACGATTGGCGTGAAGCTGGCCATGGCGAGCGCCGCCTTCCTCGATCAGATGTGGGTTGCGGGCCTCGTCCTGCTGGCGATGCTGGTGGGTTGGAGCGTCTTCGGTACCCAGCCGATCGCCGCCGCTGCGCCGCCGCCCCACACCCCGCCGGGCGGGGAGGGGGGAGAGACGGTCTCAACGGACATTGCGCCGGTCGTCCCGCGGGACTGGCGATTCGACGCGTTGTGCTTGGGCGTCGTGGTGGCAGTCGTTGCGCTGTACGCCGTGTTCTTCTGAGCAAGCGCCGCGGCTGGTGATGCCCTTGCCGCCCGATCCTGGCCGATGCATGTTTCCGTCTGCGGGCGGAGATCCACGCCCAACCTCTTCGACCCTTCCCCAGCAGGGGTCTTCGTGAGGCAAAGGGGGGTACACTCCCGGATCGGCATCGACGAGACCTTTGCGTCGCTGCGGCGCCGTTGCTGGGGAGCGGGAGGCCGTGGCTCGACCAAAGGAACTGACGATGCCGACCAATAAAGACCTCAAGCGCCTCGTTCGGGCGCGCATGCGCAAGACCGGCGAAGCCTACACCACCGCTCGTTCCCAACTCCTCAAGAAGAAGACACCGAAGGCGGCCCCGCTGGTGCGGCCGGATTATGCGGCGCTTGCGGGCATGAGCGACGAGGCGGTGAAGGCGAAGACCGGCTGCACGTGGGAGCGCTGGGTAGGGGCGTTGGATGGCGCCGGCGCCGCCGCCTGGCCCCACCGCGAGATCGCGCGGTACGTGGCCGAGAAGTACGACGTCTCCGGGTGGTGGGCACAGACCATCACTGTGGGGTTCGAGCGGATCAAGGGGCTGCGCGAGATCGGGCAGCGGCGCGGTGGCTCGTACGACGCGTCGAAGAGCAAGACGATCGGGGTGCCGATCGCGAAGCTCTACAAGGCGTTCAGCGTCAAGCGCACGAGGATGCGGTGGCTGCCCAACGACGATCTCACGATCCGCACGTCCACGCGTGAGGAATCGATGCGTATCACCTGGGGGGACGGCACCGCGGTCGAGGTGCACTTCACTGGGAAGGGCCCGGCGAAGAGCCTCGTGTCGGTGCAGCATCGCAAGCTGCCGACCAAGGCAGTCCTGAACGACATGAAGGCCTACTGGGGAGAGCGGCTGAGCGTGTTGGCCAATCTCCTCGTCGCGAAACCCAAACCTGCGCGCTAACGCATCACTGCCGGGTGGAGTCGCCGGTTCGCGCCTCGGCCAGGCCCGACCGCGTTGACTCCGCCCGGCAGCCCGGCGCATCTTGTGGCCGTCGCCCTTCCGACGTTCACTCGCACCTCATGACCCTGGGGGACCGATGATCGCCTTCGCGCCGCCTTCGCTGGGTCCAGCCGTGCTTGCCCTGGTGTGGACCGCCGGCCCCGCGGTTCAGACCCCCTCGTCTCCACCACCGGCGGCCGTCTTCAACGACAACCGCGAGCCCGCGGGCACTCTGACCGACGGGGTACTCGAGCTCGCGTTGGAAGTTCACGAGGCCAGCTGGCACCTCTTGGGTAAGGACAGGCCTGCCGGTCGCGTACTGGCGTTCGCGGAACGGGGTGGGACGCCGTCGATCCCCGGTCCGCTCATTCGCGTACCTCTCGGTACCACGGTGCGCGTGAGCGTGGCCAATCCACTCGATAGTGCGGTCGTCGTCCATGGACTCGGCGCGCGGCGAGAGGGAGAGCTGGAGCCGATTCGCGTTCCGGCCGGCTCGACCCGTCA
>JBDHCY010000209.1:0-7008 GCA_039591795.1 Gemmatimonadota bacterium
GCGGTCGCCTCCGGCGCGCTGACGGGCCCCCGCATGTACTCGTCCGGTGCCTGTATCTCGTCGTACTCGGCGCATGCGGACTGGGCGCCGCAGACAGCCGTGCTCGGCCAGGTGTCGAACCACACCCGCGCCGGAAACTCGCTCGTCGCGAACAGCCCCGCCGAATACCGTGAGGCGGCGCGCTTCAACTTCCGGCAGGGCGCGCAGTTCCTGAAGATCTTCGTCGGAGGCGGGGTCGCCTCGGCGTACGACCCGCTCGAGTCGATCACGATCCGTCCCGAGGAGCTGCGGGCGGCGGTCGAGGTCGCCGAGGACTTCGGCTCGTTCGTGTGCATCCACGTCTACCACGCCGAGCACATTCAGATGGCGTTGGACCAGGGCGTGCGATGCATCGAGCACGGCTTCCTGATGGACGAGGCCACGATGGACCGGATGGTTGCCGAGGGGATTGCCCTCTCGGCACAGGCGTTCATGAGCTACACCGCTTTCCAGGACCCCGCGGGCATCCCCGGATTCGGGCCGGACCAAATCGCGAAGGGGCTCGCCGTCAACCGCGGCGCGGACCAGATGTTCAGGTGGGCGGCCGAGAAGGGCGTCGACATGTTTTCGGGAAGCGACATGTTCACGTACGACCTCCTCCCGGCTGCCATCCAGAACGTCACGCAGCTCGAGCGTTGGTTCTCGCCCGTCCAGGCGCTCCGCGCCGCGACGTCGACCGCGGGGAAGTGGCTCGGCTTGACCGGTCCGAAGAACCCCTACAAGCTCGGCCCGCTCGGGGTCATTCAGGAGGGCGCCTACGCGGACCTCATCCTCGTCCAGGGCGATCCGACGCAGGGGACGCAGGTTCTCGCCGACCCGGACAACGTCGATCTCGTGATGATCGACGGGCGGGTCCGTAAGAACGAGATGAACTGAGCAGTGTACCTGCGAGATCACGGCATGCGGCGAGGACTCCTCGCACTGATCGTGGCTGTTGGCCTGGGCGCCCCTGCCGCCGCCCAGGACCGCTCGCCCGGCACGTTGTTCACGAGCGTCCGAGTGTGGGACGGCACCAGCGACGGGTTGCAGGACGGCATGAGTGTCCTGGTGATGAACAACCTGATCACGGCGGTGTCTGACGGCCCGATCGCTACCCCGCGCGGCGCCGTCGTGATCGACGGTGGCGGGCGCGTGCTGATGCCCGGTCTCATCGACATGCACACGCACGTCATGTTCAAGTACGGTGTTCCGGTAACACGCAGTGAGATGGACCTCGCCTCTGCAGGGGCGGCGGCGTTCGAGTCGATGCAGATGTATCTCCGGATGGGGTATACGACGCTGCGAGACGTCGGCGGTGCGAGTCTTGGACTGGCGCGCAACATGGCGGCGGGTCGCGTATCCGGCCCCAGGCTCTACTCCAGCGGTGGGGCGCTGACGGCGATCTCCGGCCACGCCGACCTGGGCCTTCCGACCGAAGCGCCGGGGCAGGGCGTCCTCAACCGAAACGGCCAGGGGATCGTCGTGACCGGTCCTCACGAGGTGACGGCGGCGGTCCGCACGGCGCTCCGACAGGGCGCCACCCACATCAAACTCATGGTGGGCGGCGGGGTGGCGTCGGACCTCGATCCGCTCGAAGCGACGACGTTTACCGAAGCCGAGATTCGCGCGGCGGTCGAAGCGGCCGCCGATTTCGGGACGTACGTGTGCGCGCACGCGTACAACGACGTGTCGGTCAACCGGGTGCTCGACGCTGGTGGTCGGTGCATCGAACACGGGTTTCTCGCCGAGGAGTCGACGATCCGGCGGATGGCCGAGTTGGGCGCCGTGATGTCGCTCCAATCCTATGTGGCGTACGAGGTGTTCCGGAACCCCGAGGAGATCCCCGGCTTCTCGGCGGAGAACGCGCGCAAGGGGCGTCAGGTCAACGAGGGCGCCGACCGCATGATGCGGTGGGTCGCGCAGTACGGCGTGGAAGCCTTCGCCGGAGCCGACATGTGGACCTACGACCAAATCCCCATCACAAACCAGGATCTCGTGGTCCGGAAGCGCTGGTACGACGACGTCGAGATCCTGCGACAGAACACGTCGCACGCGGCTGCTTGGCTGGCGAAGTCCGGCGCCAAGAATCCCTACAAAGAGGGCCCACTCGGTGTGATCGTGGAAGGCGCCTACGCGGACATGATCCTGGTCGATGGAAACCCGCTCGAAGACGTCGCTGTGCTGGCGAACTATGACCGCAACATCAGGCTCGTCATGAAGGACGGGGTGATCTTCAAGAACACGTTAGACCGGCAATAGATCGATGGCCCGCCACCAGGAGCTCCGTGCAGGCAATTGCTCGGCCGAAGCAGGTCATGGCGGAGTGCGAGATTTGCTTTACACCAAACGGATCGGAGGCCGACAGTGCTTCGTGGGTTCGTCTCAAGCAGCGCGCTCGCGTTCTCTCTCGGCGCTGCGGCCGTGTCAGGGGCATCAGCCCAAGACGCTCTTTCGCGAACGCTGATCACCAACGTGCGCGTGTTCGACGGACGAGCGGAGCAGCTGCGCGACTACGACGTGCTCGTCGAAGGCAACCTGATTGCCCGAATCGGCGCGAATGTTAACGCGCCCCGTGGAGCCACGGTCATCGATGCCGGTGGCCGCATCATGACTCCCGGATTCATCGACGCCCACACGCACATGGCGCTGATCGCGCCCTTCGATCAACTCGAAAACGAGTATTCGGGGGTCTATGTCGGCGCGGCAGCCGGTCAGATGGCCGAAGACATGTTGATGCGGGGGTTCACGACTGTCCGGGACGCTGGCGGCGCCAGCATCGGGGTGCAGCGGGCGATCGACGACGGGTGGTTCAAGGGGCCTCGGATCTTCTCGTCAGGCGCGTTCCTCACGCAGACCTCCGGCCACCTCGATATGCATGACCGGAACGAACCGCACCGGCATGTCGGCGGCGGGGCGAGCCGGGCCGAGCAGATCGGCCACTTCATAACAGTGGATGGTGCTGACGAGGTCTTGGGTGCCGTCCGAGAGAACTTTCGACAGGGCGCCACGCAGATCAAACTTGCGACGAACGGTGGCGTGTCCGCAGTCTATTCGCCGCTCGACCTCGTCGCGTTCACCGACGAAGAGCTCGCCGCCGCCGTGTGGGCGGCCGGCAGCTTCGGATCGTACGTGATGGCACATGTCTACTATGACGATGCCGTCTCCAGGACGATCGATGCCGGTGCCAGGAGCATCGAGCACGGTCACCTCATGTCGGACACCACCATGCGCAAGATGGCCGAGCAGGACGTGTTCCTCGTCGTCGAAGCGCTCATGTCCGTCGCCGACGCGCCGCCGTCATTCACCCCCGATCAGCGTGAGAAGTTCGAACTTGTGAAGAGTGGCTTCGAGGGAATGATCGAATCGGCAAAGCGCCACGGCGTGAGAATCGCATTTGGGTCGGACGTGTTCCTGTCGAGAGAAGCCTACGAGCTCCAGGCGATGGAGTGGGTGGCCCGAAGTCGATTCTTCACGCCGTTGGAGATTCTCAAACAAGCGACGAGCATCGGCGCCGAGCTGATCGCGCTCTCGGGGCTGCGCAACCGCTATCGCGAAGGGCCACTGGGTGTGATCGAGGAGGGTGCGTACGCCGATCTCCTCCTGATCGAGGGCGATCCCCTCGAAGACATCACCATCCTCTCGAGGCCGGATGAGAGTCTCCGGCTGATCATGAAGGATGGCGTGATCTACAAGAACACGCTCAACGAGAGGTAGTCATGGGACGACTCCTCGGAACGGTACTTCTGGGCATGGCCGTCGGCTGTGCCGGTCCATCGCCAGATCCAGCCTTCACGCATGAGATCGCGGGCGAGGCCCGGCCGTGGACGCACGAGGGGGTCGACGCACTGGCCGATCAGTTCACCTTCGCTGTGTTCTCCGACCTCACGGGAGGGGAGCGGGAGCGGGTGTTCGAGATCGCCGTCGCGCAGCTCAATCTGCTTCGTCCAGAGCTGATCGTGAACGTCGGTGACCTGATCGAAGGGGGAACGGACGACCGCCTGGAGCTGGCGAGCCAGTGGGAATCGTTCGACGAGCGAGCCGCGCGCGCCCGGGCACCGATCTTCTACGTCGGGGGCAACCACGATCTGACCGGCGAGGTACTGCAATCGGTGTGGGACGGGCGGTATGGCCGGCGGTACTACCACTTCCGCTACCGGGACGTGCTCTACCTCGTACTCGATACGGAAGACAACACGCCGGAGCGCATGCGGGAGATCAAGGCAGCGCGCGACGAGGCGCTCCGCATCGTCGCGGCGGACGGCATGCAGGCCTTCGCGAACACCGAATATGCGACCTTGCCGGAGCAGACCGCCGGCAACATTGGCCCCGTGCAAGCCGACTTCTTCCGCCAGGTCCTTGCCGAGAACGCAGACGTGCGCTGGACGTTCCTCTTCTTTCACAAAGCGCCGTGGGAGCGGGACGGCGAGCAGCACTTCGCCTCCATCGAGCGGGCCATGGCGAACCGGCCCTATACCGTGTTTCACGGCCATGTCCATGCATTCATATACCAGCAGCGGCATGGCCGCGACTACATCCAACTGGCCACGACCGGGGGCATCCAGTTTCCCGAGCGGAGCAGCTCGATGGACCACGTGACGCTGGTGACCGTGACCGGCGACAGCGTCGACATCGCGCACCTGCGCATGGACGGCATCCTCGACAAGACGGGTCACGTCCCGCTTGGCGGAGACACCGTGTGCTTCGAGGTGGCCCGTTGTGGGGAGCGACCTTAGTTTCCCCTCCCCGCCCCATGAGTGCATTGGCGAAGATCTCACCAGGAGCTACGAGAATGCCTTCCAGAACTTGGCGCGCAACGGCGGTGTGTGCGCTCGCGTTGCTGGCCCTCGGTTGCGCGCCGTCGGGCACCTACGACGTCGTCATCCTGAACGGCCGCGTCATGGACCCGGAGACCGGGTTCGACGCGGTGGCGAATGTTGGCATCCGCGACGGGACCATTGCCACCATCACCGAGAGCGCCATCACAGGCGCCGAGACGATCGATGCGACGGGCCACGTCGTCACCGCCGGCTTCATCGATACGCATCACCATGGTGCTGGAAATCGGTGGGGCGTGAAAGCGAGCTTGCGGGACGGGGTCACGACGCCTCTCGACCTCGAGGTCGGAACGATCAACGTGGGCGAGTGGTACGCTGCGCGAGACGGCCAATGGCCGGCGAACTACGGTGCGGCGGCTTCGCACGAATTCCACCGGATGCAGGTCATGGATCAGTTGCCGATCGATGGTCCCGCGGACGGAAATGATTTCGCGCGATTGCGGAACGCGTCGTACGATGAGAACGGCGTGCCGGATTGGGCCGTCACCCGCGCGTCGCTGGACCAGCTCAACCAGATGTTGGCGAACATCGATGAGGACCTTGGTGATGGGGCACTCGGGATCGCTTCGACCACGGGCTACATGGCCAATGGCGTCACGACGTTCGAGTTGTTCAACGTCCAGAAGACCGCTGCCAACTACGATCGTTTCTACGCGTCACACGTGCGCCTGCTCGGGAACTCGGCGCCCCCCGCAGAGGCAACGCTTGGTGCCCTCGAGCAGATCGCCAACGGCGTGGCATTGAACCAACCGCTCATCCTAAGCCACAACAACAACATTGGGTGGTGGGAGGTGGAGGAGCATCTGCAGCTCCTCCGGGAACAGGGGTACAACGTCTGGTCCGAGTACTATCCCTACACGTGTGGGTCATCGACGATCGGCTCCGAGTTCATCAAACCGAACAACATCGGGACGCTCGGACTTTCGTACGAGAACCTGATCGACCCCCGGACCGGCGAGAACATGAACCGTCAGATCTACGACCGGATCGTCGCGTCGGATCCAGCGTACATCATCGTGTTGTGTATTCCCGCGCGCGAAGAGTGGCTGCCGCTGTGGCTGCAAATCCCGCACATGACCGTCGCCGGTGACCAGATGCCGCCAGTGGATATCGAAGGCAATCTTCTGGACTGGGACGATCCGTGGGACGCCTACAATGGCCACCCGCGGACGGTGGGCACGCACGCGAAGGTCCTGCGCCTCGCGCGGGAGAACGGCGTTCCCCTAATGCACACGCTGTCGCAGCAGAGCTACTGGTCTGCAAAGCACCTCGGTGATGCGGGTGTCGAGGCCATGCAGGTGCGCGGCCGCATGCAGGAAGGCATGGTGGCGGACATTGTGGTGTTCGACCCGGAAACCGTGACCGACAATGCGGGCTATGGGGTTGGGACCAACGGGCGTCCATCCACGGGCATTCCTTATGTGTTGGTCAACGGCACGATCATGGTGCGTGACTCGGAAGTCGTGAACGGCGTCTTTCCCGGACAGCCGATCCGGTATCCCGAGGAATCGCAGGGGCGCTTCGAGCCACTAGAACGGACCTCGTACCTGGAGAGCCTCGGCGTCCACGAGGAGGTCGAGCTCGACGACGAGGGGATTGGCAGAGCAGAGAGCCGATGAGGAGAACGAGCACGATGCTGACGAGTTTGGGGGTGTCGCTCGCCGGCGTCGCGCTCGTCGCGATGCCGCTCCTGGCCCAGCGCCCCGACACTACTGCCGGCCTCGGCCGCCTGGCTGACAGCAGCTGGTCTGGCTTCCGGAACCAAGACGTCATGGGCGGTCCTCAGACCGTCGGCGCCGAGTTGCAGCTCGGCGACCAAGTGCGGCAGTCGTACTTCCGACTCCCCGTGCGGGTCATGAAGCCGTGGTTCGACTGGAAAGCCAACGTCCAGGAGCAGACGGGCGTTCAATTCGGCTTCAACTACACGTCCATCTTTCTCTGGGCGTCGGAAGGAATCGACGCCAACAGCCAGACCAGTGCCTCGAGCGGCATCTTCGACATTCCCGTGTCGTGGTCACCCTGGGGCGGCGAGTCCGGTAACACGGGCACCTTCTCGCTCAAGTTCGAGAACCGGCACATCTACGGCTCACGGTCCGTGTCGCCACAGTTTCTCGGCTTCGAGACAGGGTCCATCCTGTTGCCCGCCACCAAGGCC
>JBDHCY010000210.1:0-7330 GCA_039591795.1 Gemmatimonadota bacterium
CGAGGCCGCTGGCTGGTATGGACCCAGCGGGCCTTCGATGCTTAGATGGCATCGCTGAACGGTGCGGAGGTCGATGTCACTGCGGAGGAGAATACCATCAACGCTGACGCGTGGGCCCGCTAAGCGGCAACGGAGCTCTCAGGATGAAGCACGGACTATGACGCACTACTCAGCGGAGTTGCTGTTTTCGGAGGAGGCACGAGCGCGGTTCGTGGAGCCCAATCTGGATCAGATACCAAGGCACGAACCCTAGGCCGCCTCACGAGACCCCGCGTTGATCTGAGGAGTCGCGCAGCAACTTTCCCCCGAGGATCGGAGTCCGACTCATGTCCGACCGTAGAGCATTCATCAAGTCCGGGGCGGCGGCCCTAGGGGCGCTGTCCTTGGCTCCGCGCCACGTGCTCGGTCGACCACGGCGGCCCGCTCACGTCACCGGGTACGGGGCGCTCCAGTCGAGCACCCCGCGTGCCCTGGAGATTCTGATCCTGGGAGGGACGGGCTTCCTGGCCTCGCGCTGGAACGTGGTCACTCGGTCACACTCTTCAACCGCGGCCGCACCGTGCCCCGGATGTTCGTTCAGGACTTCGACCACGTCGAGCGACTTCTGGGAGATCGAGAAACCGATCTGAGTGCGTTGGAAGGCCGCCGGTGGGACGTCGTGATCGACAACTCGACCCGACGTCCTGGCTGGGCGGAGGCTACAGTCGATCTGCTACGTGACTCGTCGAATCTCTACATCTTCGTGTCCTCGACCGGCGTGTACTACCCGTATGTCACGACGAGCATCCCTGAGACCGCGCAGGTGCTCATGGAGGACACCCGAAACGGCGAAGACGGCTCCATGGCCTATGGGGTCATGAAAGCCAACGCTGAGGAAGCTACGCGAACAGGCTTCGGTGATCGCGGCATCGTCGTGCGGCCCGGCCACATCGTAGGGCCGGGCGATACCCAACCGAATCGATTCCCGTACTGGACGACGCGGATGGAGCGGGGAGGTGAGGTTCTCGCTCCAGGAATGAAGTCCGACCCGACGCAGCTCGTCGACGTGAGGGACCTGATCGGCTTCATGTTCCACCTGTTCGAGAGCGGGCAGGGCGGCACGTTCAACGTCGTCGGACCGGCGTCGCATTTGTCGATGGAGGAATTCCTCTACGGGGTCAGAGCGTGCACCGGACAGCCGGTCTCCTGGGTCTGGGCAGACGACCACGAATGGCTTGCAGAGAACCGATTGCGTAGCGCCATCCCCTGGGTTCTGCCGGCTGGTGACGAGCTCGGCCACATGAGTATCGACTCCAGCCGGGCGCTTGGGGCGGGACTCACGCTACGCCCGCTCGCGAGGACGGTCTTCGACGTCATCGACTGGTGGCATTCGGATGCAGTGCCGTCGGAGGTCCGTGAGAAGGTCCGGTTCCCACTGACCCCGGAGCGGGAACGGGAGTTGATCGCCGCATGGAGGGCGCGCAGCTAGAGCTTTGGCCTATCCGCCGCGCAGTGCTGGCGCTTGAGAAAGAAGTCTCTTGATTTGAGCAGCTGCCGAGTTCGCGCTATGTTGAGCACGTTGACATCTGCGGACAGGTTGCCGGCAGCTGATTGCCAGAGTCGTCAGACAGCGGGGCTCGATACGTGGGTAGCGAACAGCGCGCCGTGTTGCGCCATCTCCTCGCCACGCTCGCGTACCGGACGCAGAAGGCGTTGCGGGACGCACCACCCACTTTCGGTACCTTCCAGGCGGGCCATCAAGTCCGAACGCCAACTGCAGACAAGGACTGGCCCGAGGCGCCGGACCCCGCTGTCTAACCATGTGGACCGTTTGGCTCGTTATCGGGCTCGCCGTAGCGATCTTCGCCGCGACGACGATGTTCCTTTGGCCGGACCTACGCGCTGCCCCCCGCGGCTGGCAGTTACTCGGCGCATCTGGCCTCCCGCTCGCCCTGGGTGGTCTCGGCTTCGCCATCCGGTTCTGGGATCCGACGCCAGGCCCGTACCTGGCGAACGAACTCTACCCCTTCGGCACGCTTCTGAATGCCTGGGCGGTATCCTTCGGCTTCATGTGGCTCGCCTTTGGCCTGGCTTTCTTCGCCCTTGCCGTGCGGGGCCGACAGTCTGGCCGCACCTGGCTCGCGCTTCTGGTAGCCTGGGTGTTCGCGTGGCTGCCGCACGGGGTAATCGGTATCGCGTTCGCAGTGGCGGGATCCAACCAACCCAGCATTGAGTTCTACCGCGAGTGGGGCTCCGAGAGTCGTGGTTTCCTCATCCTCGTCGGCAGCGGCGCCATCGTCCTGTGCCACCTCGTTCTGAGTGTGCTGGGTTTTGCATTGAGTGGCCTTGATCTCCACCGGCGTCCCGGCCCGGTCGCTTCCCCCAGCCCCAGGCGTTCTGCCTAGTGCGCGGGCGCCGGTGCGATCTGCTCGAGTGCCTTGTAGAGCTCATCGGCAGATTGAAACCGCTCAGCCGGCTGCCGCGCGATCGCCTTGCCGATCACCATCGCCAAGACGGGTGACAGCTCCGGATTGATTTTTCGTGCGCTCGGCGGGCGCTCCTCGAGGTGCTTCGCCATGAGCGCCATCAGCGAGGGCGCGGAAAACGGCGTGCTGCCAGTCGCGCATTCGAACAGGACCGCGCCCACGGCATAGAGATCGGTCCGGGCATCGACCTCGTCCCCCATGAGCTGCTCGGGAGCCATGTATTCCGGGGTACCGATCGCCATTCCCGCTTCGGTGAGTCCCTCTTCGGGGCGCTGCCGCACCGCGAGCCTGGCGATTCCGAAGTCCATCACCTTGAGGAAGCCGTTGGGCTCGACGACGAGGTTCTGCGGCTTGATGTCACGGTGGATCACTCCCACTTCGTGGGCCGCTTCCAGCGCTCGACAGAGCTGCTTGCCGATCGTCACGATCACGGCCGACGGGAGGTGACCCCGCTTCTGGATCAACTCCTTGAGCGTGGGCCCATCGACGTACTCCATGGTGATGTAGTAGACACCGTCAATCTCGCCGAGGTCATGCGTGCGCACCACGTTGCGGTGTGTGATGCGTCTGGCGAGGCGGATCTCTTGTCTGAAACGATCGAGGAGGGCGTCGTCCGCACCGATCGCCTCGGGCCTCAAGGTCTTGATGGCGATCTGCTCGTCGAGCTCGCGGTCCCGGCTCAGGTAGACGACGCCCATCCCGCCCGTCCCGAGGAGTCTGCGGATCTCGTAGCGGCCGGCGAAGAGGTCGCCCGGCGACAACGCACGCCCGCGGCTCTCGAGGGCTTGAGCGATAGCGGTGCCCGGCCGGGGGACCGGCACGGTCGCCCCGCCACCGGTCCCGCTCATGAGGTAGTCGACGAGCTGCTGCTTCTCGCGCAGATCGTCGAGCATCGAGCGGAACGATCGGGCCAGGCTTCCGATTTCGTCGTGGCCGAACTCGCCGATCTCGACAGCGTAGTCACCGTCCTGTACGCGTTCGGTGGCGGCGGCGAGCTGACGCACCGGTCGGGCGATGCGGCGGGCGACGGCGGCCGAGCCCAGAAGGGAGAGGAGGATGCCGGCACCGGCGGCGAGCGCGAGCGTGCGTTGCAGCCCGGTGAAGGCCGCCAGCTCAGCCTGGCGCGAGCGCAGTGCGGCCACGCCGCCGTACACCTCGCCGTGCGTCGCGCGGAGGGGCGACGCTATCCCCACGTGATGCTCGTCGTCGATAGTCGCATCGAGACGCGCGGGAGCCGTATCGGCATCGAGCTGCGCAAGCAACTCGTCACTCGCGAGCACCGAATCGAGCGCGTCTCCGGTCGAAACGGTCGATGCTCGCACCGTCGCCACACCTTCGAAGATTTCCCAGAAAACGATCTCCGACCCCGTGGTGCGCTTGATGCCTTGGGCAAGGGATTCAGTGATGCTGAACGCGGCGGCGATCACCCCGTAGACGACGTCACTCGCCGGCTCGACGATGGGCACGACGGCGAGCTGGTAGATCGAGTCTTGGGAAGTGGTGACCCCGGTCGTCGCGAGCGCTTCGTCGAGGCCTGAATCGACCCAGCTCGCGAGTCCTCGGAGGTCTTCGTCATAACGCTCGGGGTCGTCGCTCCGCGCCTGGAGGACACCGTCGCGGTCGACAATCATGACGTAGCTCGCACCGAGTGTGGTCGCGTGCTCCTCGGCCTGGTCGAGGAGCGAGGTGCGGGGCGTCTCGGCGCGGGTCAACAGCTCACGAAACGCGGGAACGAGTGTGATGACCCGCAGCATTCCAACCGCGGTGCTGGTCCGTGCGCGGAGCTGCGCGTCCACGGCCTCCTGGCTGGCAGCGAGCTGTCGGTCGATCGCGCTTTCGGCCGTTCGTGAGGCCCGGGCGGAAGCGAAGACAAAACCGCCCCCGAGGACGACAGCGATGAGTGCGGTCGACGCCGCAAAGATCTTGAGGGTGAGCCCCCCTCGGACGCCGCGACCGGAGCGCTCAGTAGCGCTCACGTGATCTCCCGTACGGCTTCCCGTACTTGTTGCGGTGCTGTCGGCGCTTGTAGCGGCTCGCATCGAGCTCGAGCATGAGGTCGCTGAGGCCTCGAGCCGATACCGTCACCTCGCGCCTGAGCTCCTCAGCGGCACGCTCATGCCACACATGGATCGCATAGCTCCCGGCCGGAACGTTGCCGATCGCAAAGACGCCGTCCGGGCTCGGCTGCGTCGAGTAGGGAGTGTCGAGGACGTGGATGAACCCGCTCATCCGCGGGTGGATGTTACAGAAGATTCGGACCAGGCCAGGCTGCGAGAATGCCTGAGTCGGCCCCTCACCGCGGCCGTACAGGCCGAGGTCGAACTTGGGTTCGGTCGAGAAGATGTTGTGGTTGAACGGGTCGAGGTTCGGAAACGTGACCGTCGTCCCTTGAGTCACGACGAGAACGCGCGGCCGGAACTCCCGCTTTTGCGTGATGATCTGGGCGCTTTCCACAGGTCTCGTCCTGAGGCCGTTACTGGTCAGCCAAACGACGGCGGTGGCAACGTCGTCTGCGCTGTTGCCCTTCTTCTCGAGTACGACGACTCGCCCAACGACGCTCCCCTGCGCCGCGAGCACCGGGGCCATGAGCGCCATCGCGGTCGCCACGAGTGCCAGGTCTCGACGCCCAGAGCGAATCATGGGGCGACAGTAGCCGGGGCCGCGGAGGAGCGTCAAGCGCGGCACGAGTTAGAACTCGAAGCCAAGTGCCAGGTTGACGTGGGTCGCGCTCCATTTCCACTGGGCGCCGGAGCCGTATTCGGTCTCGATGCGCCGCACTTCAGCGCCGAAGACCAGTGGGAGCGGCCGCCAGATCGCGTGCACCTCCCAGACCGTGTTCTTGGTACGCTGGGTGGGTTCGAGGTCCTCGTCCTTCGGGTCGTCGATACCGGCCCCGCCCCCGAACTCCCACGCGTCTGAGGGAAGGATGTTGAGCTGTGCCCACCAGGCCGTCGTACGGATCGGTACGCCGTTCAACCCGAAGTTCTGTCCGATGGCGCCGCTGCCGAGGCCCGCGACGCCCTCGCCCGTGTACGCCTCGCCCCGAAGCTCGACCACGCGCCACGGGCGGAGGCGCGCGCTCGCCGCAACGGCCTTCGAGTCGAGCAGCGAGTCGCCGTCGGTCGCGAGCCAGCCGTAGTGTCCGCCGAGGCTCACCTCGCCGCTCGAGCTTTCACCGTCCCAACCGACGCGTCCTCGCGCCTCGAAGTTCGGCCGGCCGCTCCGCTCGGCGATGTCCGGTTGGGTGGTGAACTCGTTGCCCTGAGCCTCGTAGGACGAAGGCGCGAGCACGGCGCCGTCGAGACCGAAATGGACGGTCTCGCCGGTCTCAACCCCGACGCGGACCTGTGGTATCCAGAACCAGAGGTTCCCCGCGCCCGCGAAGCCAGGGATGCC
The DNA here is from genome assembly GCA_039591795.1 of Gemmatimonadota bacterium. GTDB lineage: Bacteria > Gemmatimonadota > Gemmatimonadetes > Gemmatimonadales > GWC2-71-9 > JBDHCY01. Next base: position 5,862 of record JBDHCY010000210.1, read on the forward strand.
GATCGATGCGAGGCTCCGCGGGTTGAGCTCGGCGATGAGCGGCACCTCCTGGCCGATCATGACGTTGACGTTGGTCCACCACAGGTCGAGACGGGTTCGCCGGATACGGAGCAGTGGGAAGAACCGGCCGCCCGTGGACGGCTGCTGGCCACCAAAAAAGTCGATGTCGAGCTCACCGGACATCGAGGCGCCGAGGACGTCCGGGGCTCTCACGATCAGCATGAGCCGGCTTTGCCGTGCCGTGCCGCCGAGGCCGCTTTCAGGGAGGTCGGACGTCGTGTCCGGCGGCCAGGCGTAGAGAGGCACGTCGGCGTTGTTGACGCGTGCGCTGTTGTAAAAGCCGTTCATGAGGATGAGGCCCGAGATCTCGAGCTCGAGGCCCGACCGCGTGCTCACCTGCGGTGGGGACGCCTGTGCGGCGAGATGCGCGGGCGCGGCCAGGGCGATCGCGAGCGAGGCGGCTGTCAGTCGCGTCACAATTCTCTCCTTCGATCCTCTGGTTCTCAGTCAGGTGCGAACGGGAAGGGCCGAACCTCGGACCCCTCTCTATTATGGAAAGGCGGGCGCGCCATTGCCACTCATTGCGTCGGAGTTTAGTCCTACCCACAATGCCGAGTAGATATGTCGCGTATGAAGCCTACGTGAAAGGGTCGTCGCCGTGAGCGCTGAGATCTGGTCTGCCCTGGGTCTCGGCCTCGTGCTCGGTGTGCGGCACGCGCTGGACGTGGACCATGTGGTGGCGGTGACGACGATCGTTTCGCGGCATCGGACCGTGCGCCGCGCCGCGTGGATCGGCGCGTGGTGGGGGATTGGGCACAGTGCGATCCTCCTGGCGGTGGGCACGACGGTCGTCGCCTTCAAGCTCGCGATCTCCCAGCGCCTGGCGCTCTCGTTCGAGCTCATCGTCGGGCTCATGCTCGTCTTCCTCGGTGGGCGGGTGCTGTGGCAGGTGGCCCGGGAACGCTGGCACTGGCACGTGCACGATCATTCCGGTGGGATACGGCACGCGCATGTCCACGTACATGGCACGAGTGGGCACGACAAGGCACGGGCGGAGCATTCACACGGCCCCGACGAGCATGGAGACTCCCCGACGCACCGGCATGGGGGCTCCGCCACGCACGAGCACACGCCACACGATCACGCGCACGTGTGGAAGCTCGGTGTGCGGCCCTTCGTCGTCGGGATGGTGCACGGCTTGGCGGGGAGTGCGGGACTCACGTTGTTGGTGGGAACGGCACTTCCGAGCGTGTCGTTTGCCATCTTGTACTTCGCGCTGTTCGGTGCGGGGTCGGTGATCGGCATGTCGGTGCTGACGTTGGCCATGAGTGTTCCGTTCGCGGTGGCCGCGGAGCGAATGGGGCCGGCGTATCGAGCGCTGGTCTTCGTTGCCGGGCTCGGGAGTCTGATAGTGGGCGTCTACGTGATTCATGAGGTGGGGTGGGTGGAGGGGTTGTTTGTGTGACGTG
>JBDHCY010000211.1:0-6934 GCA_039591795.1 Gemmatimonadota bacterium
ACAACCCACGGATACCGGGCCGTCGCGCCGGCAAGCAGTTCGGCGGGGTTAGCCACTCGGTCGAGCTTGTTGAACACGTAGATCGTGGGCTTCGCGCCGAGGCCTAACTCGACGAGTACGCGATCGGCGACCTCGAGCTGCTCCTCGTGCTGCGGATGACTGGCATCGACGACGTGGAGCAGCACGTCGGCGTCTGCAGCCTCTTCGAGGGTCGCCCGAAAGCTCGCCACGAGATGATGCGGCAGTTTCCGAATGAACCCCACCGTGTCGGTCAGCCGCGCCCGGTAGCCGTCGCCGACGTCGACCTCCCGCGTCACCGTGTCGAGCGTGGCAAAGAGCTGGTCCTCGACGAAGGCTTCTGCGGAGCGCGTCAACGCGTTGAGTACGGAGCTCTTCCCCGCGTTGGTGTACCCGACGAGCGATGCCTGGAGCATCACCTCCCTACCCCGACGATTGTTCTCCCGGTGCGCGGCCACGTCCTCCAGCGCTCGCTTGAGGCGGCTGATCTTCCTGCCAATGATCCGGCGGTCGGTCTCGAGCTGGGTCTCGCCCGGGCCGCGGAGCCCGATGCCACCGCGGATGCGCGAGAGATGCGTCCACATGCGCTGCAGACGCGGGAGCAGGTACTCGAGCTGGGCGAGCTCCACCTGCACGTGCGCCTCGTGGCTCCGCGCTCTCGTCGCGAAGATGTCGAGGATGAGCTCGGCTCGGTCCATCACCCGGATGCCGAGCGCCTTCTCGAGGTTGTGGCCCTGGCCGGGCGACAGCTCCTCGTCGAAGATGACGAGTGTCGCCTCGAGGTCGGCGACCTCGCTCTTGAGTTCCTGGAGCTTGCCGCGTCCCACGTAGTACGCTGGGTCGGGTGCCTCCACCCGCTGCACCAGACGGCCCACGACGCCGGCGCCGGCTGTGCTCGCCAGGCGCTCCAATTCGTCGAGATGTTCGTCCAGAACGAGGGCGTCGCGAGACCCCTTCCGGGGTGCGCCGACCAAGAGGGCGCGTTCCTCGGGGGGGTGAATGGGGATGAGCTCTCGGATTGCGGTTCGACCTCTCACAACGACGCTAGCAATCTACCCGATCCGGCGCGTAGGGGCCACTCGCCAGCATCCCGGTGCGCGACGAGAGATCAGGGTGAGTTGGCCCGCGACTCGTGAGGGGGGTCCGAGCCCCGGCCCGCCTGGGCGTCCTCTCGAGCCTCCCCGGCCCGCTTCCATGCCGCCAAGCGATCCGCTACCTCCCGCTCGTAACCGCGATCGGTTGGCTCGTACCAGCGCACGCCCTCTAGGACCTGTGGAAGGTGGACCTGGGGCACGTAGGCCCCTTCGTAGTCGTGCGCGTAGCGGTACTCGTCCCCGTAACCCAACTCCTTCATGAGCGCCGTCGGCGCGTTCCTGATGTGGAGCGGGACCGGCTCCGCGGGATGCTCACGTGCCGCCTCGAGCGCACGGCGGTAGGCGGCATACACCCGGTTGCTCTTGGGGGCAGTCGCCAGGTACACGATCGCCTCCGCAACGGCGAGATCGCCCTCCGGGCTCCCCAGAAAGTGGTACGCATCTTTGGCCGCGTTCGCGACGACGAGAGCACGCGGGTCGGCGAGCCCGATGTCCTCTACGGCCATCCGGACAACGCGCCGTGCGATGTAGAGCACGTCCTCACCGGCCTCGACCATCCGTGCAAACCAGAAGAGCGCTCCTTCGGGATCGCTCCCTCGGACCGCCTTGTGGAGCGCCGAGATCTGGTTGTAGTGCTCGTCGCCCGATTTGTCGTACCGCGGCACTCTGCGCTCGAGGACCGCCTCGACGACGTCGGCGGTGATTGGCCGCTCCGTCGATGATCCCCCGGCCGTGACCCATTCGAGGGTGGCCTCCACTGCGTTCAGCACCCGGCGTGCATCGCCGTCGGCGTGCCGCACCAGGAGCGCCATAGCCTCGTCGGTCATGGCCCCCTGCGTGGCATGATCATCGCCGAGCTCCCGCTCCAGAGCGCGGGCGGCGATCTGGCGCACGTCCTCGGGGCCGAGCGGCTCGAGCACGAAGACGCGTGTTCGCGACAGCAGCGCGCCGGTGAGCTCGAACGACGGGTTCTCGGTCGTCGCCCCAATCAGGGTGATCGTCCCGCGCTCTACCCACGGCAGAAACGCGTCCTGCTGCGCGCGATTGAACCGATGGATCTCGTCGCAAAAGAGGATGGTGCCGCGCCCCTCGAGCCCGCGCCGGTCTTCTGCCTCACGAATGATCTCTCGTACTCGTGCCACGCCCTCGGTCACGGCCGAGAAGGGCTCAAAGTGACGGTCGGTGTAGTGCGCGATGAGGCGAGCGAGCGTGGTCTTGCCCGAGCCCGGCGGCCCCCAGAAGACGACGCTCGAAATCTCACCTCGTTTGATCAGCTCACCGAGCGGCTTCCCGGACCCGAGGAGATGCTCCTGGCCGACGAACTCCTCGAGGGTGTCTGGACGCATTCGGTCGGCGAGCGGGGCCCGGACGCTCCCGGCGAAGAGCGTCGGCTCGTTGGGCCGGTCACGCTTCATCCGAGCAGCGCCTCGACGGCCGCCCGGGTGACGTAGAAGCAAGCGGCGCCACCGAAGAAGGCGAGCGGGAGCCGCCAGCCTGGTTTGTGCTGGAACTCCGGCACCAGGTTGGAGGCTGCGACGTAGAGCGTGACCCCTCCGGAGAGGGCCAGCCCGTGGGCGGCGAGAATCCCTACCTGCTCGGTCACCATCACCCCGACCACGGTCGCGACACCGAGCCAGCCCGCGTTGGCCAGCGCGCGCCGCCGGGTGTGTCCTCCCGCGATCGCGATGCTCGACACCGTCACTCCCTCGGGGAGCTTATGGAGAAAGATTGCGACGAACACGAGCAGGCCGAGCGTCGGCCGGACGAGGAATCCGCTCGCGATGGCGACGCCGTCAAAGAACGTATGCAACAAGAGCCCGACCAGCGCCGTGTCGCTCACGACTGCCGTGACCTGGTGCGTCTCTTCGCCGAAATGAAAGTGGGGCGTGACCGTATGCTGTGACAGATGCACGAGGAGATATCCGAGGAGGATCAAGCCCGGCGCGAGGCCGCCGCTCCTCAGGAACGCCTCTGGGATGACTTCGACGAGCGCCACTGCGAGCATGAAGCCAGCGCCGAAGGCGACGAACCCTTCGATCAGTCGAAGCGATCGCGCCGCGCGGAGGGTCACCGCGAGGGCGCCGAGCACGTTGCCAGCGGCAGCGCCGACGGCGTACAGCAGCGCCTCAGACACGGCTCAGGAGGTAGTCGCGTTCGTTCCGGGCTGGATCGTCGAGGACCTCCGCGAGGAGGCGCCGGAGTGCCTCTCCGACCGCCGGGCCCGAGAGGCCGTGCGCGAGGAGGTCGTGGCCACTCACCGCGAGATCGGCCACCGCGAGTGGGACCCCAGCCGCACGCTCACGCTCCACGGCGTCGGCGAGCGCCGCGTCGCCGGCGAGAGCCACGAGATCGTCCGCCCGTGCCGCCGCCGCGGAGAGAAATCGCCTCACGGCCCGGGGGTCGGCTGGGTCGGGGCGAGAGGCGGCCCGTAGGCTCGCGATGGCGCGTGCCCGCTCCATCTCGGCTCGGGAGCAGCGAAGGCGCGCAAGCGTGGCGGGTGGGTCGCTGGACAGGAACGTCGTGATCAGCACAGGATCGGGTGGGAGCCGATCGACTGGGGCAGCGAGGCGCACTTCGGGGAGCCAGATGGGCAGCGCCCCGACGGCCTGCCAACCTCGAGCGAGTGTGTCGCGACTCTGTGCGCTCTCGAGCCCACGGAACCACTCGGCCCGGACCCGCTCGGCCGAGAGGCTGCGGAGGCCTTCCACGTTGGCCTGCATCGCATGCCACGTGGCGGGCTCGATCGCTGCATCGAAGCGCGCGCTGAACCGCAACGCTCGGAGGATGCGGAGGTAGTCCTCTCGAAACCGGGCCGCCGGATCACCCACGGCACGGATCACGCCCCGCTCGATGTCGGAGCACCCGTCAAAGGGGTCCAGCCAGTTGCCCCGCTCCGGATGGTACGCGATCGCGTTGATCGTGAAGTCGCGGCGAGCCAAATCGTCCTCGAGCGACACGCCGAACTCGACGACGGCGTGGCGACCGTCAGTGTGCACGTCACGTCGAAAGGTCGTGACCTCGTGCGGCACTCCCTTGCTGTCGAGCACCGCGACCGTTCCGTGCTCGATGCCGATCGGGATCGTGCGTCGGAAGAGGCGCTGAACCTCCTCCGGCCGCGCGGCCGTCGCGAGGTCGAAATCGACATTCGGCTGGCCGAGGAGGTTGTCGCGGACCGCACCGCCGACGCACCAGGTTTCGAACCCCCCCGCTTCGAGCCGGTGAGCGATCTCGAGCACTGGCGGCGGTACGTCGAGCGAATCGGGGAGGTTCACGCGGCCCGCGCGCGTGTCGTGCCTATCCGCACAACACGCTCCCACCGTTGACGTTGAGAATCTCGCCGGTGATGTGACGCGCGAGCTCGGAGCAGAGAAACGCGACAGGGCCTGCTACGTCTTCGGCGGTGGCGAGTCGACCGAGAGGGATGGCGGCGGCAATCGCTTCGAGTCGCCCGTCGGCGGACACCGGCCGTACCATCTCCGTGTTCACCCAGCCCGGGGCGACGCAATTGACGGTCACGCGCGGTGCGAGCTCAATGGCGAGCGACTTCGTGAGGGCGATGAGCGCACCCTTCGTTGAGGCATAGTCGGCGTGGAACGCCTCACCGCGTTGGCCCGCCGTGCTGGAGACGATGACGATCCGCCCGCCCTCGGGCAGGTGCGGGATCGCAGCCCGCAGCGTATAGAACACGGCATCCAGGTTGGCACCGTGCGTCCCGCGCCACTGCGCCTCGGTCATCCCGGCGACTGACACGTCGTCCGCCGGCCACACGCCTGCGTTCGCCACCACGATGTCGAGCCCCTCGAGCACACCCACCGCCCCGCCCACGACGCGCGCGGCGTCGTCTTCTTCGCTCAAGTCCCCCTGAACGGCGAGGCCGCGGCGGCCGAGTGCTTTGATGGCCTGCACCACTTCCTCGGCGGCCGCGGCCCGATCACGGTACCCTACGGCGACGTCGGCGCCCGCACCGGCCAACGCCAGCGCTGTGGCCCGACCCACGCCGCGGGACCCGCCGGTCACCAGAGCTCGCCGGCCCGAAAGGTCGATCACGAGCCGAGCTCCCCTTCTACGAGGGCCACGATCAGGTGCTCGAGCGCGAGGTGAGCCTCCTGGACCGTGGCCGTGTCGTGTGAGGGAACGACAATGGCGTCGTCGAGCAGTGACCGAACGGCACCGCCATCCGCCCCCAAGAACCCCACGACGGCGACGCCCCGCGCCCGCGCGGTCTCTGCCGCGCGGCAGACGTTCAGCGAATCGCCGGAGGTTGAATGCAGGATGACCAGGTCGCCCGGGCGCGCCAGCGCCTCGATCTGCCGCGCGAAGATCTCCGCGAACCCGAGATCGTTGGCGCACGCTGTGAGGAGAGAGCTGTCGGTCGTCAGCGCGATGGCGCGGAACGGAGGGCGTGAGGCTCGGAAACGGACGACGTACTCCGTGGCCAGGTGCTGCGCGTCGGCTGCGCTTCCGCCGTTTCCCGCGAAGAGGAGTGCGCCGCCTCCGCGCAGCGTCTCGGCATACCGACGCGCGAGGCGCGCGACGTTGTCCGACTCGGTCACCAGCGCCTCGAGGAGCCGTGCACGTGTCCGCAGTCCCTGCGTGACGGTCTCGACGCTCACCCAGCCCTCCGCCGCCGCTTCGAGGCGTCGCCACGATTCCGGACCCACCAGCGCACCCGGTCGAGCCACGATGCGACGAATCGGACCGGCTCCACGGGCTCCAGCTCTTTCCCCTCGATGACGGCACGCGGATTGGACTCCGTCAGCATCTTGATCGCCGAACCGGCCCGGAACGCTCGGAGGTACTCCACGGCTGTGAGAAGGCTACGGGTGTCGCCATGGTTGTCCGCTGCGAGGACGTCGGCGAGGCCGTGCTCGAGGAGAGCGCGCGCCCGCACGCCTCGCCGGCTGCCCGAAGTGAGGGTGGTGGCGTCCACCTGGATTGCCGCGCCGGCCGCGCGCCACGCGCGCACGACGGGCACCGAGCAGGCACCGTAGCGCTCGGGATGGGCCACGACCGGGGTCAGATCTTGCGCGCGGACCTGCGCGATCAGGCTCGTTGCCGTCTGCGGGAGCACCATGAGGGGGAACTCGACGAGCAAGTAGCGGCTCCCGGCCAGCGTGAACACCTCGGGTGTCACCAAGGTCGGCATCGGAACGTCGAGCATTAGCTCGACCCCTCGATGGAGCTCGACACCATCAGGCGCGGTTGGGCGCAACTTGGCGAACGCGTCATCGAACCGGGCGGGCAAGCCGTCCCGGCTGCGCGAAGCGAGGAGATGCGGGGTGAGCACGATGGCCGCGTAGCCCTGGGCAGCCAGTTGCTGCAGTGTCTCGGTGGATTCTGCGACGTCGCGGGCACCATCGTCGACGCCCGGGAGTAGGTGGCTGTGAAGGTCGATCACGCCCCAACGGCCGCCGCGAATTCACGCATGCCGCGCAGGCCCGATCGCTCGAAGGACGTGCCTACGACGACATAGTCGGCGCCTGCGACGCGCGCCGCCGCCGCCTGCTCCGGCGCCGTGATACCCCCGCCCACGAAGAGCGGTGCCTCGGGCGCCACGCCACGCACCGCCTGAATCGACTCGGCAGGAACGGGGTCGCGTGCTCCCGAGCCGCAGTCGAGAAAGACGGCCGCCATTCCGATCATCCGCGCCGCGGCCACGTGTGCCGCGACGAGCTCTGGCTTGTCCCTCGGCAGTGGACGCGTCTGCGTCACCGACTCAACCGTCGTCACTCGACCGCCGTCGATGAGGATGTAAGCCACCGAGAGCGTCCGCACGGGATGCGTAGCGAGGAACGGCATGGCACGCACGTGCTCCTCGATGA
>JBDHCY010000212.1:0-6923 GCA_039591795.1 Gemmatimonadota bacterium
CATGTCCGCGGCCGGCCGGCCGAGGGGGGGCCTCCTCGTGCAGCTTGCAGACGGAAGCCAGGCACCGGATACGCTCCTTGCGCTCGATCAGGGGGACAGCTGGCCGACCGATGCGAGCGCCGATGGCCGCTGGCTGGCGTACTATGGTGCCACGCTCGGTAGTGGAACCGGCAGCGACCTCACCGACCCGAACGATCTCTTCTTCCTGGACCTCGATAGGCGCGAGAGCCGTCGCATCCGCCTACCGGGGGTGCAGCGCGGCGCCCGCTTTTCCCCGGACGGGCGATGGGTCGCGTATCAGTCGTCCGAGAGCGGGCGCGAGGAGGTGTACATTCGGCCGTGGCCCGCCATGGACGCCAGCTTTCTCGTCTCCAACCAGGGCGGCACCGAGCCCGTCTGGTCCCGCGATGGACGCGAGCTCTACTACCGGAACCAGAGCGAAGTGCTCGCGGTCACGGTCAGCGCACAGGGCGCGAGGATCGATCGGTCGACGCCTCGCCTGCTCTTTTCCGGGGCATTCGCGTTGGATGGCTCGGGTGACCAAAGCTACGACCTCGCGCCGGACGGTCGATTCATGATGCTCCGACCCGTGGCCGGCAGTCGGGCGACGGTGCAGGTGGCGCTCAACTGGATCACCGAAGTGCGCGCGCGCTTGGATCGGGCGCAATGACCACCAGCGCGTTCGAGCGCCTCACCGCCGCCCTCGCCTGCGCACTTGGAAAGGAGTCATCGATGCGTTCTCTGATCGTCGTGATCGTCCCGCTGCTGTTCGCCGTCTCGTTCCGTCCCACTCCACCCCGATTTCAAGATGATCTGACCCGTCAGGTGTTCGCGGCCGAGAGCAGCTTTGCGCGCTCGATGGCCGATCGTGATTTCGAGGCGTTCGCAAGGCATGTCGCCGACGAGGCCGTGTTCTTCGGCGCGAGTTCGGCACAACGTGGCAAGGCGGCAGTCCTCGCGGCGTGGCGTCCCTTCTTCGAAGGCACGGACGCACCGTTTTCGTGGGCGCCCAGGACCGTCGAGGTCCTCGCGTCCGGGACGCTGGCGCACAGCAGCGGCCCGGTGCTCGACCCAGATGGGAATCAGGTTGGCACGTTCAACTCGATCTGGCGACGCGAGCCCGACGGGCGCTGGCTCGTCGTGTTCGACAAGGGGTGTTCCTGCCCGTGCGCCGGGGGGCCGTAGGGCCCTTCCCGTCGCTGGACGTATCCGCTCGTCCGCTCAGGACTGCAGAAACCGGTCTCCCGTGCTCGCCGCGACCACCTCCCACTCCTCCTCCGAGAGCGGCCACGCATCGCGACTGAGTGACAGATAGTCGTCGACGTTGTCACTCCCCCAGAGCACCCGCTGGAGGCCCCATTGAGTGAGCAGGTCTCCCATGATCTCCTTCTGGGAGTCGTTCGAGGCGGCGAATCGCTCCGTTGCACGAGCGAAAAGCACGGCCGCCAGGTCGACGAACACGCGCTCGCTCCCCGGCGCGTCCGGAGGCACGAGCTTCAGCAAGCGGGACCAATGCGAGATGACGCGAAAGCCGAACCCGCCCGCTCCGGCGAGATGCGCAAACGAGATCCGTAGCGTTGGGAGGGGGACGATGATCTCTCGGACGAACGTCTCGAGGTCGTCGGGACCATAATTGGGCAGCGCGCCGTTGTACGCGTGCACCACGACGGGCAGGCCGCGACGGGCAACGTGCTCGAACGTGCGTGTGACGGCGGCCAGCTCGTCGGCGTCGCGCAGATTCACGACCGAGTTCCAGAAGTGCATCTTCACCCCGCGCATGCCGAGCTCGTCGACGCACCGGTCGATCTCCTCGATCGCATACGGCCGCTTCGGGTTGAGGCTCAAGAACGCGGTGAGCCGAGCGGGGTGATTCGCGACTTCGGCGGCCGTGTAGTCGTTCTCGGATCGCAGCGCGCTCCATTCGTCGGCGCCCGTGCCTCCCCAGACGTCGTTGGCCATGAGATAGGCACCCGAAAGAACGAGCGCGTTCGGGATTCCCTCTTGGTCCAAGCGAGACACCACCTCGTCCGAGCTCACTGGCTCCAGGATGCGCTCGCCCATCTTCGTCTCGACGAGGTCGGCCACGGCGGCGCTGTGGACGTGCGCGTGTGCGTCCAGGCGTGGGGCGCGCAGGGCGGGCCCGCGATCACGCGCGGCGCCAGTGACGGCGTCGGCGAGCAGCCCGGAGGGAGGACGGAACAGACTGAGACCCATCGCGCCCGCTGAACGCAGAACGAAGTCTCGACGTCGCACGTGGGCTCCTCGGATTCGAGGTGGCAGCGACCGACAAGAAGCTCGCGTGGGTGCTCACGCAAGGTATGGCGTCCGGTGCGCAGGTGGTATTCGGGTGCCGAGCCGAGTCTTCTTGACACCGACCCGTTTGAGTTGCGCGGGATGGCGGCGAGGCTCCCCTGGGATGGGCGTACGGCGTCCAGACACGCCGCCTCGTTACCTTCTCGCTGGAAGGGACGGCGGTACTCCCGCCCCAGAACCCGCCGACCATCGTGACGCCGCTGTCAGTACCTGAGTTGCAGATCGATGAGACGCTGCTGGAGGATGGTGAGTATCGATACGTCGAGTGCGGGGTGTGCCATAGCCGTGACTTGGTGTCCGGAGGGATGGCGCCGGATCTCCGTGCGTCGGCCGTCGTGTTGTCGAAGGAAGCGCTGGTGGGCGTGTAGGTAGTGATCGGTCAGGGCGGGGTCACGCGTGTGCGTGGCCCCGCCAGCCGGCGTAGCCCTCCCGCAGCTCCGATTTCTGCACCTCGCCCGTGGCTCCCACCGGGAGCGCATCCACGAAGATGACGTCGTCGAGCAGCCACAGCTTCGCCACCTGCCTCTCTAGGAACTCCAGGATCGATCCAATGAAAAGCCGTGACGAAGAACGCGCTCGCCCCACGATCTCTCGTGGCCCGTTGGCGCTCGCACCCCCGTTCATGGGCGCTCACGAACCGCCGGCACGACCGAGCCGTCTCTGTGGAACTCGGCGCGCGGCGGCTCGGCATCCGGCACGAAGACGATGTACCGGGATGTGTTGATCGCGAAGGTGGGGGCGCCCAGATAGCGAAGTCGCACCTCCTCATCCGTCGCGGATGCGTAGAGCTGCCCGTCGCGGGCCTGAATCCGGACTTCGGCCACGCCTTCGAACTCGTACGTGCCTTCGTAGACGGTGAGGTCGATGCCCTCGGTCGATACCTCCGGGATCGGCACGCTCGGGTGCGTGACGTTCGGATCGTACCCCTCGAGGGGCACGAACCGCCTCGTGGGCCACGCCGCCGTCACGTCGTCCACGTCGTCGCCTCGGAGGAACGCGAAGATCGCGCGCCCCACCTTGGGGTGAGGGAGCACCTGCTCGTGCCCCGCGTTCCGCACGATGATGTGTGAAGAGTTCGGAAAGCCCCAGCGTACTTCCTCGGCCTGGAACGGCGGCGCGTTCCAGTCGAGCGTTCCGGAGAGAAAGAGGGTGCGCACGTTCGAGACGATGGGCGCACGGAACTCCGGGCCGAGGTCCGGCACCTCCAGGTCGCCCGCGACGTCTCCCATCAGGAAGTTGCTGATGTTGCCGAACGGGCTCCGGGCCGCCTGCGCCTCGATCATCGCGCGCCGTTGGGGCGAGACGCCGGACGCCAGGTCCATGACCGTGGACATCACGTGCGCGCCCAGCTGGTATCGCTTCTGCACGAACCACCCGAGGAGCGTCGGGTCACCCCGGTCGATGGAGTAGAGCAGGCGCGGGAACACGGGGAGATCGCTGGCATCGCCGATGTCGCGGCGCAGGATGTAGCGCAGCGCGTCGGCGCCGACCGAAATGTCGAGGGGCTCCCCGTTCCGCACATCCCGTATCGCGACGGTCATCGGCTCGCGGTCGAGGCGGTCCAGCACGCGATCGAGCAGCGCATTCAGATCGGGAATGTACCGGGCGATTTCCGCATCCGCGGCGGCCATGAGGCAGAGCTTGCGCCACTGGACGTCCATCATGATCGGCAGCTTGTACGTGTGCGCGGGACCTTCGACCCCGATCAGCACCGCGTTCGCGACGTGATCGCCGTGACGGCGGATGGTCGCAAGGGCGAGGTGGGTCCCGTAGCTGAAGCCAAGCAGATTCATCTGGTCTGCACCGAGCGCGATGCGCAGGTCGTTCACGTCGTCGGCGCTCTGTACCGTCGTGTACCCGGTGAGGTCCGCGCCCTGGTTCCGGAAGAACGCTGCGGCGGAATCGTTCACCTCCCGAATGAAGCGGAGCCCGTCCTCCATGCTCCGGTAGAGATGGCGGGGCGCCGGACCGCGCCAGCCATACACCAGGTTTGGACGGGAGCGGCCGGTGCCGCGCTGATCGAGCAGGACGACGTCACCGACGTCGAGTGCCGGAAGCCAGAGTTGCACGCCGTTCGGGTTCCCGGGGATCCCGGCGTCGCCGGGGCCGCCGGCCAGGTAGATGAGCGGGGGCCCGGAGACGCCGGGTCGGGCCGGGAGACGGAGATACGCGATCTCGATCAAGCGGCTGTCGGGGTTCGCGCGGTTCTCGGGCACCGACAGATAGTTCATGGTCGCCGTGACGGTCCCGACCCCGGGAATCTCGATGGGACGCGGCTCGCTTCGCACATCCCCGACGGTGCGATCCTGCGCGCCGGCCGGCGCACCGACGACCGACAGAAGACAGCAGATGAGCGCGATGCGGTTCATCGTTCCTCCGGAGGAATGAGGGTCGTGTGATGCGTGCGGCCCGCGCGCAGATACGTGACCGCGAGCGGATGGCCGGCGTCCGTGTGAATGAGAGGTGTGGCGCCGTCGGAGTCCAGTACGCTGCGACCGTCGACGTGCGTGATGGCGTCGCCGGGCGCGAGGCCGGCGCGGGCTCCGGGCCCGCCCTCCGCGACCGTCGCCACGACGGGGGGTGCCGGAAACCGCAGCACCTGGCGGCCGTTCACATCGTCGAGCACGAACAGCATGGCGCTGTCGCTCCGGAACAGCAGGCCCAGCCCGTCGGGCCCCCAGGTCTCGCCGTGCACGATGATGCGAGGCGGCGGTCCGTCCGCGGCGAGGTTGGTCAGCACCCGCCACACGCCGGCGAGGGCGCCAAGGAGGCGGTCACCCAGCCCCTCGGTCCGTTCCACCTGCACTCCGCGTTGACCGCGTATGACGATGCGCTGGTCTACGATACGGCGGTTCATGAACGCCGAGCCGGGACGCCCGTCCCGCACGTAGTCGATCGTGAAGTCACCGCGCGGCGGCGCGAACAGGGGGCTGTCCCCGTCTGGATGTCGCACGTCGCGTCCATCGATCCGGCGGACCTCGTCCCCGGGCGCGAGGCCGGCTTCGTCAGCGACGCCTCCGCGCGCGACGTACTCGACGATCGGAAACGAGGTCACCGCCCAGCGGGTCTCGTCGCCGCGTGCAAGCACCACGCAGCCGGGGCAGCGCAGGGTCATGCCGAGTCCGGCGTCGAAAGCGGTTTCGCTGAGCCGCTGCGCGGCGGTGAAGTCGATGCTCGGATCCGCGGCCGCGCTCCTGCGCAGAGCACCGGAGCGCGCGTCACCCGATACGACCATCGCGTTTCCGATCAAGATGAGCGGTGCCCGGCACGACGCGCGCGGACGGACGCGTACCTCGACTAAGCGCCCCGCGCGCCGCAGCGCGAGCTCGGCTTCGCGGTTGGGGTCGAGACGCGCGAGCGCTGCGCCACCGGGCGATGTCGTGATGAGCAATCCGTTCACGGCGACGAGGACGTCGCCTTCCTCGATGCGCCCCACGGCGGGTCCCGTGGGATCGATCGACCGGAGCCACGGCTCCGACGAGAACGCGAAGGCGGCCGGCTCGGTTCCGTGCGGGGCGGTGAAGGCGCACGTGCGGCCCGGGCAGTGGTACGCCCCCACCCCGATCGATGGCCACGCCCGATCGCCACAGGTGGCCTGCGCCCCGAGCCCCGGCGGAACTGCGAGCGCGAGCACGAGGAGTGCTCGTGCGCTCATTGGTACCTCATCACCGGATCGCCGGCCTGCACACCGTAGCGAAGCACCGTGTTCAGGACGTCCTCTGGAAGACGGCCGTCCCCCGCCGCGGCCAGCTCGGCCAGCGCACCCGACAAGACGGCGAGCGCTGCCTGGCGCGCCTGGTCGCGCTGCGCAGGCGTGAGACGGTCCCGCAGCTCGCTGTACAGTGCGAGGGCGGCGACGTATCCCGTGCCGGCACCCTGGATCGACATGGGTACCTGGCCGGGTGGAACAACGCCCCACGTGGTCGCCGGAACGTACCTCATTTCGGGGTCGTCCGAACCGGGCGCGGCGCTCGCGCGCCCAACCAGCGTCCCGCTGGCGAAGATCGCCAGCGCCGCTGCGGCGCGTCTTCCCCAGACGAGTATCCCGTGGAGCCGCCCGTGGGCGCCGTGCGCGCGGCCCTCGCGCTCGGTGACGGTCGCATCGATCCGCGCATGCAGCCCGTCGCGGTCGAAGGGGGCGGGAGGGGCCACGCGTCGCAGGGCGTCCCCGAGCTCGTGGTCGTCTTGGTCGTGACCGTGCATGGTGTCCTTACCTCTCCGTGCGGTTGCCCAGCGCGCCGCGCAGCGCGGCGCGCGCGCGGAACAGCCGGACGCGTGAAGTACCCTCGCGTATGCCCAGCATCTCCGCGATCTCCGCGTGGCTGTAGCCGTCCACGTCGTGCAGCAGCACCACGTGACGCTGCGCGGGATCGAGCCGCCGGAGCGCCGACTCGAGCGTGAGCCGCAGATCGACGTCGGTGGGTTCGGACCGGTCGGGCGCGCGGTACAGCGACAGGCGGCGGGCTCGCGCCGTGCGGCTACGCAGCGCGTCGCGCGCGCAGTTCGCGGCGATCCGGAACACCCACGCCGCAACCGGTCCGCGTCCGTCGTACTGGGTGCGTGTCTCGTGGACCCGCACGAACACGTCGTGCGTCAGGTCCTCGGCCTCG
>JBDHCY010000213.1:0-6904 GCA_039591795.1 Gemmatimonadota bacterium
GAGACCGGCGGTGACGAGCTCGCGGGCGCGTGCCGCATCACTCGGCGCGCCGCGATCGAGCAGCATCGTGCACCAGGCGCGCCGCGTGCGCACGGCGTAAGGGCGTGCGCCGAGGCGATCGTTCGTCGCGAGCGCCTCGGCGAAGTGGCGTTCGGCGTCGTCGTAGCGGCCGAGGCAGGCGGCGAGCATGCCGCAGCAGAGGGCGTACGATCCGCCGCAGACGATACCCATCCCCAGCACATATGTCTGCGCAGCAAAGGGACGCAGTCGGTCGTAGACCACAGCAGCCGCGGCTTGGTCGGACACTTCGCAGACCGCCTCGCCCAGATTCACGTTGTAGCTGGACCAAGCCCAGTTGAGGGGGTGAGCGAAGCCGTTGCCCCGGAGGATGTCGACCTGTTCGCGCGCCTCCACGATCCGATCTGTCTCGGAGTAGAGCCGCGCCAGAGCCGGTCGCCAGGCGGTAGTGTGCTGCTGGGTGTCGACATTGGCGCGCAGGGTGTCAGCAAGCTCGCCGAGCCGCCCCTTATTGTACAGTAGAGCAGACAGCTGGCCGCCGAAGACGACTGGGGCATCAGGCTGGCCCCCGGCCGTCCCCACTTCGAAGGTCGCCACCGCTTGTGCCTCCGCATCGGCTGCCCCGCGCATCACGGCGAGCATCGTCCGCGTGAAGCGTGCGACCCATGTGTACGTGGGTTGGCGGAGCTCGTTCGCGAATCGTTCGACCTCGACGAGAGCACGCTCCGCGCCTCTGATGTCGCTGGCCTCAAGGAGCGCGCCCGTTCGGTGGAACGCCGCATGCCACCCGAGCTCGTTGCTGCCGAGCGCAGCCGCCAGTGCCTTCAGCTCGGCGGTGAGCTCGAGCCGTTCGGCGAGTGTGAACGGGTTGTTCATGGCGATGAGGCGCAGAATGAGCACCTGTGCCAGCCCGGTTCGGTCACCGAGCCGCCGCGCGATCGCGACCGCCTCGCGTGAGAGGGCGTCGCACCGCTCCCCATGGGGGGTGTGCACGAGCTCAACGGCAAGCTGGCCCATCACGCGCGCCCGCATCAGGCTGTCGGCCTCGCCGAGCGCGACACTTGCCTCCTCGTAGAGCGCGATTAGGCCCTCGTCCACGAGGGTGACGCTCGCCATGAACCCACCGGGGCGAGCACTCTCGAGCGCCGCGCGGGCCAAGCGTTGCCCGTCGTCGAGCGTGCGAGCCGCCTCGGCCGCCGTGGCCACCGTCTCCCGATAACGGGCGTCGCCGGCCCGGCGCTGTGCGTCCCCGAGGGCGAGGAGCAGGTCGCACTGCAGCCGCTTGCCGTCAACGTCCCGGGGTTCAAGCACGTCGAGTGCCCGCTCGAAGTGCGCCACCGCCTCCTCGAAGGCGAGATTGGTCAGCGCCCGCTCGCCCGCCTGCCGCGTGTAGCCGATCGCCTTCCCGACGTCGGCCGCCCGGGTTGCTGCAAGCCAGTGGTAGGCTAGCTCCTCGACGCGCGCCCCGGGCGTTGCTTTCACGAGCGCCTCGAGTGCTTCACCGACTCGCTGGTGTAGCCGTGCCCGGCGTGGCGCACTCAGTTCCTCGTACAGCGTTGTGCGAATGAGCGCGTGGCGAAAGCTGAACTGCTCGGGGCTCTCGCGCACCTCGGTCACGAGCGCTGCCGCCGTCGCCTCGTCGAGCGCGTCGACCACGGCATCTTCGCTCACCTCTGCCACCTTCGCCAGCAGTGCCACGTCGAATCGGCGGCCGATCACCGCCGCGAGGCCGAGCACCCGGCTCGTCGCTGTCGAGAGCCGCCCGAGCCGACGCCCGATCGCTTCGCGCACCCCTTCGGGAATGCCGAGCCCTGCGATCTGGCCCCGGTACGTCCAACGCCCTCCCTCTTGGAAGAGCGCTCCCGACTCGCTCAAATGGCGAATGACCTCGCCGATGAAGAAGGGATTGCCCTCGGTCTCGCGCCGGATCGCCTGCGCGAGCGCGACCAGAGCCGCGTCCAACTCGTGGTGGGCCGCCGCGGCGACCAGCCCCTCAACGGCACGGTCGTCCAACCCCTGCAGCGCCACCCTCTCGACTCCGACTTCCCGCCGGAGATCGGCCAGCACGGCCGTCAGCGGGTGGGTGCGCGATAGGTCGGTGTCGCGGTACGTCCCAATCACCAAAAGCTGCATCGGCTCGGCGGTACGGACGAGGTGCTTCAAGAGGAGCAACTCCGGCGTGCCGGCCCACTGGAGATCGTCAAGGACGAGTACGAGCGGATACGTTTGGGATGCGGCCGCAAGGAGCCCCGTCACCGCCTCGAACAGCAGAAAGCGCTCGGTCTCGGCCCCGGCCACCTGTGGTGCGGGCAGGTCGGGGACACGCCGCGCGAGCTCGGGTACGAGGCGGCCGAGTTCGCCGCGATGGGTTTGGACGTGGGCAGTGAGCACGTCGTGTGGCGCATGCGTCACGTAGTGCCGGAGCGCCTCGACGAAGGGCCGGTAGGGAAGTCCAAGGTCCTCATCGCAGGCGCCGAAGAGTACCGTGCCGCTGTCCGCATGCGCCGCGCGGGCCGCCTCGGCGGCGAGCCGCGTCTTCCCGATCCCCGGTTCGCCCGCGACGAGCACCACCTGGCGCTGACCGTCCTTCGCCTTCGCCCAGCCACGCGAGAGCGTCTCCGCTTCCGAGCCCCGGCCGAGCATCGCGAACGCTGACCCGGTCGCGAGCCGGGGCGGCAGCGGCAGCCCCACCACGGGCAGAGGTTCCCAGGCGACGGCGCAGGCCACGACTGGCTCGGGCAGGCCCTTCAGCGCAACCGGTCCGACCGGCGCGAACGTGTGGCCGCCCCGCCCGCGTGCCGTGAGGCGCACAAAGTCCGCCGCCAAGATCTGGCCACCATCGGCGGCCGCGCAGAGCCGCGCCGCTTCGATCACGGGAGTACCAAAGCAGTCCACGTCTTCCCACGTGACGTCCCCCAGACTGATGCCGATGCGTATCCCGAGCGGCACGGCCGCCGCGCGGCGGTTGTGGCCGTCCACGGCCTGCTGAATCGCCACCGCAGCGGCGACGGCGTCCGCCGCGCTCATGAAGGTGGCCATGATTCCGTCACCGACGCTCTTGGCCACCGTGCCGTGGTGCGCGGTCACCGCCTCCATCAGCAGCCGGTCGTGCGTGCGCCGGAGGGCCTCCGCTGCTTCCTCGCCGAACCGAGCGCGCTGCGCCGTCGAGTCGACGAGGTCGGTAAAGAGGATCGTGGCGGTGCCGGTGTGCGACTCGGTGGACTGGGCAGCCATCGCTCGGGTGTCTACTTCCTCTGCGCCCTCAGGGGCAAGGAAGGCCAGGCTGGGCTGATGACGCCTCGTGGTATTGTCAACTTAACGGGGTCGACGGCACAGTGGCCGGATGCAGACCCGTCGCTCCCTGTATCGCCGCCACCGGTTCCCGCCCGAGATCATCAGCCACGCCGTCTGGCTCTACTACCGCTTCTGTCTGAGCTTCCACGACGTTGAAGATCTACTGGCGCAGCGGGGGGTCACGGTCACCTATGAGACCATCCGCCAATGGTGCTCGAAGTTCGGCCGCGACTACGCCTGGCGACTCCGACGCCGAGAGGGACGGCTCGGCGATACGTGGCACCTCGACGAAGTGTTCGTCACCATCGGTGTCCGGCGGCAGTACCTGTGGCGGGCGGTCGATCAGGAAGGCGCGGTGCTCGACATCCTGGTGCAGCCGCGACGCGATGCACGAGCAGCCCGCCGGTTCTTCCGCAAGCTACTGCGAGGGCAGGGGAGTGAGCCGGCCCGACTCGTGACCGACAAACTGCGCAGCTACGGCACGGCGCGACGGGCGGTGATGCCGACGGTGCCGCACGACACACGGCAGTATGCGAACAATCGCGCGGAGGTGTCGCATCAACCGACGCGCCAACGAGAACGCCAGATGCGGCGGTTCAAATCAGTGCACCAGGCGCAGCGGTTCTTGTCGGTGCACGGGGTGATCCGGAACCTCTTTCAGTTTGGTCGCCACCTGCTGCGGGCCGTCCATCTCGATGGCGTTCAGTTCTGTCGAACGCGGAGGGGCCAAGCGAGAGGTTCGGTGAAGGGTAGGGGCGAAGTAAATTCCGTTACCTCGAAAGTGAGTTCAAATGGTCCAAACGCCTGCGACTCACACCCACCATGTAGAGGATCATTCCTTGACCCTGCGGTTCGTGGGGCTGGAGTGGCATCCCTAGCAACAGTGTAAAATGGCCACTGACCTGGCCCGCTCGTTAGGAGTTGGTCAAAGGCAACATCCCATCCATCTCCCTCGAGAGCAACGAATGGATTGCCCGAGCAGTCTGACGTTGTGAAGTAGAGCTGGAGCTTTTGAGGGAAAAAGTCAGCCGCTCCCACAGGAGGATTTTCGGCTACCGAAGAACGAAACGTCAACATCAAGTCGTGCTCTGTGTTAACCACCCAATAAAAGGTCTCGTAACTTGCCCCTTTTTGAAAGAGGACTGGGCCTAAGTCTTGGCCGGCCGCATCTACAAGGTGAGGTATCTCTGCAACACTACCCGTGTCGCCCTTCGGTCCCTCTGGTCCGCTTGGTCCCTGCGGCCCTGCGATCTCTTCGGTACTGAGCGTCGTTACAACGTCGTTCAGTCTACACTCTTGGCGACGGTACTCCTCACCAATGATGTACACCCTCCCGCTTCGTTTGATGCAGGCGTCTAGTTCGATGGCCTGGGGCGCTGGAGATATGGTCAAGAGTTGTGGATCACGGCGTGAGCTTCTGATTCGTAGTCCGGCGCGCTGGGCACTGTTGCACTCCATTCGCCCTCATTCGACCGGATTCACGATCGGTTGGTAACCGATTAGGACAAATGAGTTCGGATGCGGGCGAATGCCGTGGTTACCGGGTGGTTACCAGCAACGCCGGAGCGCTTCGATGCGGGCCTCTCCCGGCTGGTCACCGCGACTCGCTAGCTACGGTGCTGTCCAGGCACCTTTTGCCATCAGCTTGAAGTTCCCCTTGCCCGGGCCGTTGGCGTCGAAGCCTTCGATCCGAAGCTTGAGAAGGCATTGTCAAGTTGAGCGGGCCGGCGCCAAACTGGGCTGATGACGAGCCCTCGGTCCCCGTACCGCCGTCACCGCTTCCCGCCTGAGATCATCAGCCATACCGCCTGGCTCTACTACCGGTTCTGTCTGAGCTTCCGCGATGTCGAAGACCTCCTGGCGCAGCGGGGAATCACGGTCTCCTACGAATCGATTCGGCAATGGTGCGCCAAGTTCGGTCGTGACTACGGCCGGAAGCTGAAACGGCGGCAAGGACGGCTGGGCGATACGTGGCACCTGGACGAAGTGTTTGTCACGATCAACGGGCAACGACAGTACCTGTGGCGGGCGGTCGATCAGGAGGGTGCCGTTCTCGACATTCTCGTCCAGCCTCGGCGTGATGCACGGGCAGCCCGCCGGTTCTTCCGCAAGCTACTGCGAGGGCAGGGGAGCGAACCGGCCCGGCTGGTGACGGACAAGCTGGGCAGCTACGGCGCGGCACGACGGGTGGTGATGCCGTCGGTCATGCACAACACCAGGCAGTATGCGAACAACCGCGCGGAGGTGTCGCACCAGCCGACGCGGCAGCGGGAGCGGCAGATGCGCCGCTTCAAATCTCCGAGGCAGGCGCAACGGTTCCTGTCGGTCCATGGCGTCATCCAGAATCTCTTCCGCTTCGGGCGTCACCTGCTGCAGGCCGCCCATCATCGCATGTTCCGGCAGCGGGCCTTCGGCGTCTGGGCCGAGGTGACGTGCGCCTAGCCAGAAAGCAACGTCGGGCCGTCAGCCCGCCCAGCGAGCGTTAACTTGACGATGCCCTGGGAAGGCTTCGGGGCGTCTCATCTTGACAGCCAAGAGGCTTGGTTGCTAAGCCGCTGCGAGTTTAGCACCGGGCATAGGGGTCGTCCGAGACTCGATCACAGGGGAAATAGGTGGTTGCCATTCGACACGCATTTTTCATCTGGATTCTCGTTGCGGGCCTGTGGGCTGCTCCCTTGCATGCTCAGACACCGATTCTGTGCGGGGAAACCGTCACTGACGAGATCAATCCGACCGGAGACGTCGACTTCTTCACGTTCGATGCGGCCGGCGGTGAGAGCATCTGGATCGGGGTAAGCGATCCCGTGTCCCTGATACCGTGCTGGGAGCTCCTTGATACCGTGGGAGCTTCCATCGATGGGGCGTGTGACGGTGCGAAGGTCGTCGTGCTCCCCGCCGTGGCTGGTACGTACACGATACGGGTGTCCGAGTCCGGCAACAACAACACGGGGGTGTACAGCCTCTCGCTTGAGGCCGTCGATGGCGCATTCAATGGCGCCAGCAACGGGCCTCCCATGCCAACGTGTCAGCGCGACGGGGACGGTACGCAGCCGATCGGGTGCGGCGAGAGCGTCAACGGGACCATCGACGTGCCCGGCGAAACCGACACGTTCACGTTCGCCGCCGCCGGTGGGGAACTGATGTCGATCTCGATATCGAACGAGGTGTCCCTCACGCCGTGCTTTCAACTATACGACCCGGACGGGATGCCGGTTGGGTCGACCACGTGTGAAGCAAACGCCGATCTTTCCCTCCCGCTGATCGGGGGCATTTATACGATCGTCGTGTTCGAGAGCGGCAGCAACAACTCGGGTGGCTATTCCCTCACACGGACTTCCATCATCCCAGGCTGTCCGTCGACAACGACTGCTCCGAGCACCACGACGACAAGCTCGAGCAACTCGACGTCGAGCACCAGCAACCCGAGCAGCACGAGCATGACGTCGACCTCTACGACCACGTCGACAACGGTGGCGAGTTCGTCGACCACAACGTCCTCTACGTCCACGACTACGAGCACCACGCCGACGTCAACGACAACCTCGACAACGACGACGCCAACGGTCACTACCACCTCGACGACACTGTCCCC
>JBDHCY010000214.1:0-6850 GCA_039591795.1 Gemmatimonadota bacterium
GTCCGCAGGTATGTGCGGCGTTGGAGCGAACGTGGCGTCAATTTCATCAAGACGCATCCGTGTCTCCCCTGGTCGCTCCACCGTGCGCTTGCCGACGAAGCTCGGCGCGTCGGATTGCCGGTCATGGAACACGGGAACGTGTATGACTGGCTACTGCGAAGCGTGACAGTGGGATCTCGGTTTGTGGAACACTTCGATTCGTACCACGACGACGTGCTCCAGCTTCTTGCGGCTACCGGAACCGGATGGAGCCCCACATTGGCGCTCAGTCTCGCCGATGTGGCGCTCCTCGAACCGGGACGTGCTGCAGACGCCAAGCTTCAAGCCTTTGCCATTGATGGGCTGCTCGAGCATCAACAGGCGCACTTTGGCGCGGTCGACGCGCGATTGTGGCGCGAGCAGCGATCCAGGGAGCTGTCGGTGATCGGTGCCGCGTACCGTCGGGGCGTCCGCCTCTACGCGGGCACCGACGCTCCCTACGGACCGACACCCGGTGCTTCGCTCCATCGGGAGCTCCGGTCATTCGTCGACGCAGGGATCCCGCCGCTCGACGTACTCCGCATTGCCACGCGAGAGGCCGCCGCTGCCGTCGGTGCCGGCGAAGATCTCGGTACGATCGAGGTCGGCAAGCTCGCCGATATCGTCATCCTCAGCGCGAATCCCTTGGAGGACATTGAGAACTCAAAAGCCGTTTGGCGTGTGATCAAGGGCGGGTGGGTGTTCGATCCGGAGGAGCTGCAGCCGCACAGGGACTAGACAGGCCCGGCAGGACTCGAGCCGGAGGCGCGCGATGCGGTATGCGCAGCGGACGGCTGAGCGGCGAGGCCTGAGCCGGTTTTGGAATTCGGTGGTCTTTGTCCCTTCTGGTTGCTGCTAGTCCCGTTTGGTCCATTCCTGTTAGTCCCGTTTGGTCTCTTCCTGTACGGACTAAGAGACCTCTCCGGCCCGTCTCGTCCCGTCCTGTCCCTCCATCTTGGCTTCCAAATGGCTTGCAGCACTAACCCTCTGGCCGCCCCCCTCCCCCGCTCGTAGCTTGGCCGGAACCCAAGCCGGGTGGTCCGGCACGTGTCTGACCCCATTGAGCAGATCAGGAGCGCACTTGCCGAACGGTACGCTGTCGAGCAGGAGATTGGCTCCGGCGGCATGGCTACCGTTTATCTCGCGGAGGACCTGAAACACCACCGGAAGGTGGCGGTCAAGATGCAGCGGCCAGAGCTGGCCGCGGTCATTGGGGCCGAGCGGTTTCTCAAAGAGATCGAAGTCACAGCCAACCTCCAACACCCACACATCCTGCAGCTGTACGACAGCGGCAGGGCGGCAGAGCGACAGAGTGGGAGGGAATTGCTCTACTACGTGATGCCGTTCGTGGAGGGCGAATCGCTCAGGGACAAGCTCAATCGCGAGAAGCAATTATCAGTTGACGAGAGTGTGAAGATCGCGACAGGCGTCGCCGGCGCGCTGGACTACGCCCACCGCCACGATGTCATCCACCGCGACATCAAGCCTGAGAACATACTGCTGCACGACGGGCAGCCAGTCGTCGCCGACTTCGGCGTGGCGCTCGCGGTCAGCGCAGCCGCTGGAACTCGTCTGACAGAGACCGGGCTCTCTGTAGGCACCCCCCACTATATGAGTCCCGAACAGGCATCGGCGGATCGTGAGTTGGATGGACGGACTGACGTGTACTCACTGGGTGCCACTCTCTACGAGATGCTCGTGGGTCAGCCACCGTTCATCGCGTCGTCGGCACAGGCCGCGGTGGCCAAGCTCCTTACCGAGACACCTAGGCGGGTGTCGGCCGAGCGGCCGACGATACCACCTCACGTGGACACGGCCATCGACAAGGCGTTGCAGAAGCTCCCAGCGGATCGATTTGCCACGGCTGCCGATTTCGGTGAGGCTCTGGTCAACCCATCGTTCACGGCACCCCTGGCCGACAAGGTTGCAGGAACACCTGCGGCAGCACACGGCCTGTGGAATCGCCTCTCGATCAGCTTGTTCGCGGTGACAGTGGCTCTCTCACTCGCACTGCTATGGGCACTCACGCGTCCCGGCACCGGCGAGTCGAGCGCTGGTACGATCACGCGACTGTCGATCCCTAGTCCCCAGGATATGAGCCTGTTGTTCCCGCAAGATGACGGCTTCGCGATTTCCCTGAATGGCCAGACCGTGGTGTACCGGCACCCACGACATGAGGGATCAACGGAGTTGCGGGTGCGGCATCTCAACTCGTTCGAGAGCCACGTGCTGAGAGGTACGATAGGGGCAACGAGTCCATTCTTCTCGCCGGATGGCGAATGGATCGGCTTCCACGCAGATGGGGCCATGAGGAAGGTCGCGCTCGCTGGAGGAGCGCCGCAGTTTATCGCCTCACTTCCACCGATCAGGAACGTTCGGTGGATGGACAATGACACGATCTACTTCTCGATGCATGCTCCTCCGGCTCTGCGCAACCGATGGAAGAGCCCTTACAACGTCTGGTACTCGATGTGGAAGGTGGCAGCGACCGGTGGTGACCCTGTTCCCCTCAAGTCCGATCTCCTCGTTCCCGGGCAACACGAGCTCCACCTGTACCCGGAGCCGCTCCCTGGAGGTCGAGACATCATCTACACCGGCTCCACCGAAGAGGAGTTCGACGTGCGGGTCTTGTCCCTCGACACTGGCGAGGACCGATTGCTCGTACGCTCGGCATCCGCGGCCCGTTACGTCCCATCCGGTCATCTGCTATACGGTTTCGAAGGAGACCTTTTCGCGAGACCATTCGATACGAAGCGGCGCGAGTTCACGGGACCTGCCGTTCTCGTGGCCGCTGGACTCGCGCAACTCAATGCTTGGATGTGGTACGGAGCTTCTGCGGAGGGCACACTGGTGTTTCTCCCGGGCGGGCGGATAGAGCGGGAGAACGCCTGGTACTGGCTCGAGCCGGGTTCCGCCAATGCCCCTGTTGAGATCCCCTATACCAGGGGCGTCACCAACAGCGCATCGATCGGCCCGCAAGGTGGACGCCTCCTCTATACACGGTATGAAGGGCCAAACCACTACGCGTTCGTTCGTGACCTGACCTCCGGGATCGAGCGGCGCGTATCACTCGAGGAGGGGAACGCGTGGGGGCCTCTCTGGCTCGACGACGGCGAGCGGATTGTGTACGGTCAGAACCTCGCCAGAGGGGCGCGACTCTACATGGCATACGCGGACGGCCGCCGAGCGCCCGAGCGCTTGATGGACGCCGAGTTCGTGCAGTCCACCAACCAGGTCGTCTCCTCCGACAGAATCCTCTTTCAGGAAGATACGCCGGATGGCCTGCGGGACATCTGGGAACTGAGTCTCACCACGAGGGAACGGCGTCTAGTTGTGGGCGGGCCGGCAGATCAGATTCACGGAGTTACCTCTCCCGACAATCGCTGGATCGCATATGCATCGGACGAGACCGATCGATGGGAGGTCTACATCCGCGGCATCGATGAAGCGGCCACACCGGTCCAGGTCTCAACCAGCGGCGGCCTTGCACCGCTGTGGTCTTCGAACGGTGAGTGGTTGTACTACTTGTCGGCCACCGGGGACAGCGTGTGGATGGTCGAGCCCCCTGGAGAGCAACAGGGACGCCCCCTAGCTCCCCCTACTCTCGTGCTCCACGGGGAGTTCGTGCACGGCGGTTATTGGCAGCGTGGTTGGGGACTCACTGATGATGGACGCATCGTCGTACGGATGCCCGTCGAGGACTATCCCCACATCGGTGAGATCCGCGTCGTGCGCGGATGGGATTTGGCGTCGGAACGCTAGGCAGGACTCGAGCCGGAGGCGCGATGCGGTACGCGAAGCGGACGGCTGAGCGGCGAGGCCCAGGCCACAGCCCATCGAGTCCACCTCGGCGATGATGACTTGACGGCAGCAAGGCGGCGGTCCCCGTGGTCCCCTCAGGCCAGGTTCATCTTCTTCAGCAGCACCCTGAATCTTGGGTGCGAGCGCAGGGTCGTGAACAGGAACGAGCCCTTGATGCCGTACACGGCGCCCGCTCGCTCTTCGTAGGCTCGCTCCAGCCATTCCATCGCCGTGTCGTGCTCGCCGAGACCCGTGTAGACATAGGCCAGGTGGTAGGGTGATACGTAGCGCTGGCGCGACAGCTCCTCCACCTGTCGCAGCACCTCCCGTGCTTGCCCGACCTTCCCAACCAGGGCGTAGGCTTGCGCGAGCTGCGTCAACCACAAGCTATTGCCCGGGGAAAGGGCGACCGCCTTCTCCAGCTCGGCGAGACCTTCGTCCCGCATGCCCTTCTTCAGGAAGGCCCATCCGAGGGTGGCATGGCCGCGCGCATAGTTGGGGTCGAACTCGATGCAGCGTGTGGCCGCCTGAACGGCTTCGTCGTACCGTCCCGCCCGCAACAGCGCGGTGGCGACGTCCAGGGGGTGGGCCAGCGGGTCGAGCTCCTGGGCCCGCTGCTGCACGGCGACCGCCTCATCGTACCGCTCCAGCGCCGATAGCATGCGCCCGTAGGAGTCGTACGTATCGGCGCTGTTCGGATTCAGCTCGAGCGCGCGATTGAACTCCTGCTCGGCGCCCGTCCAATCGAACTCGCACTGAAATTTGAGGATGGCCAGTACGGAATGCGCCTCGGCGAGCTCGCCGTCGAGCTCGAGCGCCCTCAGCACGGCCTGTTTCGCTCGGGCGTAGCCCTCCTCGGGTCTGAGCGCGCCTACCTCCCGGAGCTCCGAGTAGGCCAGGGCCGCGGAGGCGTATGCCAGGGCATAGTCTGGATCTCTCGCGATCGCCTCCTCGAAGTATTCGATGCTCTTGCCCATCCCCTCCTGCGTGTACCGGATGAAACACTGTCGCCCTTGGAGATAGAGTTGGTAGGCCTGGAGATTGCTGGTCGGCTCCTTGCGTATGCGGGTTTTCTCATCGGAGGAGAGTCGGGCCTTGAGGGCGGCAGCAATGTGCAGCGCCACGTCGGCCTGGATCGCGAAGATGTCGGTGAGATGGCGGTCATACGTCTCCGTCCAGAGGTGATGGTCGGTCTCCGCGTCAATCAGCTGCGCGACGATCCGCACCCGGTCGCCGACCCGCCGCACGCTCCCCTCGAGCAGGGTCGCCACCTGCAGCTGCGCCGCGATCTCTCGCAGGCCGTGCTCCCGCTTCTTGAAGGGCATCACCGACGTGCGCGAGATGACCTTGAGGGCCCGGACCTTCGACAGCTGAGCGATGACGTCCTCGGTGATCCCGTCTGCGAAGTACTCGTTCTCCGGGTCCGTGCTCAGGTTCAGGAACGGCAGGACCGCGACGGATGGCGGCCGTGGCCGGGTCTCCGCCGGCTCGGCGAGGGCCTCCGCGAAGGCGCTGACCGAGGCAAACCGGTCGGCGGGGACCCCGGCGAGCGCTTGCATGAGCGCCTGCTCGATGCCCGCCGGCACGGCGCTCCGAAGCCGCCGCACCGCGGGCACAGGATCCGCCAGCTGCTTGGCGATCACTGCCCGAGCCGTCGGTCCCGTATACGGCGGCTCTCCGGCCAGCATCTCATACAGCACGCAGCCGAGACTGTATACGTCGCTGCGGGCATCCAGCGCTCGCTCACCCAGCGCCTGCTCCGGACTCATGTACGCGGCCGTCCCCACGACCAGCCCTGTCTGTGTGAGCCGCTCACCCGCTGCGGCGCTCACCGCCAGCGCGATCCCGAAGTCCGCGACCATCGCCACGCCTTCGTGGAGCAGGATGTTGTCCGGCTTGACATCCCGATGGATCACATGCTGGCCGTGAGCGTGGTCGAGGGCCGCGGCGACTTGCCGAGTGATGCGGAGGGACTCGGCGACTGAGAGCTGCGTCTCGCGCTCGAGCCGTTGGCGCAGCGACTCTCCCTTGATATAGGGCATGACGTAGAAGAGGAATCCGTCGGCCTCGCCGGAGTCGTACAGCGCCAGGATGTGGGGATGATTCAGCCTGGCGGCGGTTTCGACCTCGCGCAGGAACCGGTCGGGCCCGAGGATCGACGCCAGCTCGGGCCGGAGGACCTTGACCGCGACATTGCGGTGATGCCTCACGTCCTCGGCGAGATAGACCGTCGCCATGCTGCCGCTTCCGATGTCTCGCTCGATGGTGTAGCAGCCGGCGAGGGCGGTGTTCAGGCGCGCGAGCTGATCGGCGGTCCGCGGCCGGTCCGCCTCAGGCTCCATAGCGCACGTCCGAGGTCTCGAGGTGGTGCCGCAGGTGTCCAGCGATGACGTACGGAAGCGCGCGCACGCTGATCGGCTGGTCGTCGGCGATCCCGCGCCGGGGCCACGCCGGCGCCGCCAGGTTCCGGAACAGGGCGATCGAGGCCCGCCTAACGTCGCCCCATTCCCCTACCAAGTCGGCCAGCGTGCGCTCCCCCACCTGCATCGCAGCTACGTACGCCTGGTCGTCCATGCCGGGGAGCGGGGTGACGTCGCCGCGCTCGATGCGGAGGGCTCGGTAAGCGAACACCCGCTCGGTATCGGACAGGTGGCCGATCACCTGCTTGATGCTCCACTTGCCCGGCGCGTAGCGGTAGTGGCCGCGGGTCTCGGGAACGTCTCCGAGCCAGACGACGACCTGCTGGAGCTGATGGGCCAGGACCGCCACGACATGCTCATCATCAGCAATGCGGGCGACGTAGCCGGCGAAGGACGGACCGTCCTCGTCAGCCCCAGGGCGCGGTGTTGCGATCATGGTCGCCCTCGGTCGGTGGTTCCAGCATCAACCTACGGCAAGCCCCCGTTTCTGCAACGGCGGGGGCACTGAGGTCTAGCTGGACATCGACCTGCCCGAGGACCTCCGGGCAGGAGCCTTTCGCACAGGCCTCTCTTGTCTGTCGCCTCTCTCGCCTCGCTTGCGGCGGCGGTCA
>JBDHCY010000215.1:0-6794 GCA_039591795.1 Gemmatimonadota bacterium
CGACTGCTCCGGATGTTGGCGATGGCATTCGCAATGTCGGCCAAGGACAGATGGACCAGACAATCTCGGCACAGCAACATATCGGCCGCCGGAAGCGGCGAGCGCGCCAGGTCCAACACCAGAAACCGTCGTCCCCGCGTGCCGTGCCGCCGAGCAGCCTCGGCGACGACCTCGGGCACGAGGTCTCCCCCGGTGTAGTCCACGCCCGTGAGATCGACGTTGGCCATCCAATGAAAGGTCCCGCAGGGCACGTCGAGGAGTGATCTGACACCATAGCGCTGAAAGAGCGCTGGCAGCGCGTTCGCAATCGCCATCGTTTGCTCAATGCTCGACCCGGCACCGGACGGCGTTTCGGCGCCGCGCCACAGATTGTGGTCGTGTGCGTAACGAAACGCGGTCAGCGGGTCGGGTGGACCATCGCCTTGTGCGGTCTTCGCGAAATGGTCCGGATCGAACGCAACTCGCTTCCGTCGATCGGTCATCGACGGGAATGTATCCCGTTCGCTCGCTCGTTGCCGAGACCATCGCGTTCGACGGCTAGCGTGCGGCAGGTCGCGAGGAGTTGAAGGCTGAAGTGGAGCGACGTGTTGGGTTGCGAGCGCTTCCTCTGTACCTTGTGTTGTTCGGTGCGCCGCTGATCGCGGCGACCTCCATCGCGACCCAGGATCATGATGTCCGATCAGACGAAACCCGACGGCAATCAGCTCGAGCGCCGTGAGTTTTTAAAGCTCGGTGCCCTGAGCGCCGTCACCCTCTCCAGCTGTGCTCCGGCCGCTCAACCAGAGTCGACACCTGCCACACCGCCCGTTCCGGTCCCCCCGACTCCCCAAGACGGCGCGGGGCAAATCCCCCCGGTCGGAGACCTCGTTCGGCCCGAGGCCCTTCAGTTCGAGACGTGGCAGGAGCCCTGGACGTGG
Organism: Gemmatimonadota bacterium; assembly: GCA_039591795.1. Lineage (GTDB taxonomy): Bacteria > Gemmatimonadota > Gemmatimonadetes > Gemmatimonadales > GWC2-71-9 > JBDHCY01. Next base: position 918 of record JBDHCY010000215.1, read on the forward strand.
CGGCCCGAGGACTGGGTGGACGCGCGCTTGGAGTTGAACGTCGTCGCCAATCAGAACCCCGGACGCTCGACGTCTCCCGGCAACTCCACTCCGGCGCTCTTCAGCTACAACGGTATCAGTCCCGGCCCAACCGTGCGCATGCGTGCCGACGGCGTGCTGCGCCTCAAGGTCCGGAACCTGCTGGGACTGAACGAGCAGGTGACGCAGGTGGGGCCGAGCCCCGACCCGGTCGACATGCCGTTGGACACCAATCGCGAGGTGTGCAAGCTGCGCGAGGCCGAAGAGGGCGGAAACCCGGAAGACCCCAGGCCCTGCAACCCGTTCCTGTATCCCGAGCTTCTGCTCCAGGTCATCAATCCCGAGACGCAGCCCGGTTGGACTATCAAAGGCCACATCAACGGCCAGCACTGCGCCCACGTCACCAATCTCCACACGCACGGGTTGCACGTCGCTCCGGTGACGAACCCCGACGGCACGCACTCGGACAACGTGCTGCTGCGCATCCTGCCGCGTGCCGACTGGGAGGCCCGGCGCGCCTCGGACGACCCGGATTTGCACACGCTGGCAGACTACGAGCACGTCGGCGAGCTGGACTACGAGATCCGACTGGCGCGGACGCTCGGCGACACGGTCGTTCCCCATCCACCGGGTACGCACTGGTACCATCCCCATCCGCATGGCGCGACGCACGATCAGGTGGGCAGCGGGATGGCTGGTTTTCTCATCGTCGAAGGCGACGTGGACGACGCGATCAACCACGCCATGACCGGACAAGCGTCCCCGGACCCGGAGATGAAGACGGGACCGTTCGACTATCGGGAACGACTCGTCTTCATTCAGCGAGTGTTCGTCAATCCCGTCGATCTAGACGCTGGCCGGCGCCGCAACAACCTGCGCTTTCCGTTCGTGACACCGATCAATGGCCTCATGCCGCCCGCCGTCATGCACATGCGGCCCGGCGCCGTCGAGCGGTGGCGCATCTTGAATGGAAGCGTCGATGGTGCCGGCACCAAGCGGGTCATGGTCCTGGACGGCCAATTCGTGCAACGGAACAACCGGATCTGGCGGGTGGTGACGGAGGGCGAGGCAGACCAGACGAAGCGGCGGTTGGAGCCCGTGACGGTCCAGGAACTGGAGGACGCAAAGCTCCCACTTCAGCAGCTTTCGTTCGACGGCATCACGCTCGTTACGGAGGCCGACGGCGAAGTGCGACATCAGATTCGGGACCTCGCCAAACAGAACGAGGGAACGCAGAACCCATTCGCCCGCGAGCCGGCGCCGGGCGAACGCGATGCCGAGTCCAAGCTGCGTGCCTTCGAGGACTGCTTCCGCGATGGCGACAGCCTGCGGCGCGCCTTCGTGCGTCCGAACGAGCTGTACCTCGGCAACGCGAACCGCGCCGACGTCTTCTTCAAGGCTCCGCTGGACAGCGCGGGCCGCGTCTTCACCATCTTCGCGCAAGAGGCGCACCTCCATACGGACAACTACCAGTCGGTTCTGCAAACCGCGATCGCTGGGCCGCAGGCGCTGGCGCGAAGGCCCTTGTTCGACGTCGTAGTGGGCTACATCCACGTGCGTGGCGACCCGGTCGAGGGAGGGGACTTCGACATCCAGAGTCTCAACGCGCACCTGCCGCCGGTGCCGCCGCTCTTTCAGCCCGTGCGCGAAGAGGAACTTCGTGTGCCCGCGGCCGAGGCGCAGCAATCAGGCGTAAGTGCGGGTGCGGCGCGAACGCGCGTGATCGGCTATTCGGGCACGGGCGGCGCCGACTTCCCCGTCATCCGGGCCCCCGACGCCTTCTGCGATGCGCACCCCGAGCTCGAGCACTTGCAGTGGGGCACGCAGGACGGTATGCGGATCCTCCTGGCGAACCTCACCCGCACGATGGCGATCAATACCGAGTTCGATCTCGCCGCCCACCCGGAGCCCGAGGCGCCGAGGAAGTTCATGCCGGACGACCCCGGACGGTCGCGCGTCTTGGTGAACACCGCGGAGGAGTGGGTGCTCTACAACAACTCGCTGGCCCTGTGGAGCCACACCGATCTCGAGCGGTTCCCTCAACCCGGCGCGTACCGGCAGCACTACGAGTCGTTCCCCCTTACCCGCGCCGAGGGGCAACGCCGCTTCTGGAACGACCCGGAGTTCCAGATCACCACGAAGGGCAGCGATCATCCCTTTCACATCCACATCAACCCGATGTGGGTGATTCGCATCGACGTGCCGGACGAGAACGGGACGCTCCACAACGTTCTGCCGGAGCCACGATGGATGGACAGCGTACCCATCCCCCGGAACGGCGGACGTGTGGTATTCCGCACCCGCTTCGACGACTTCGTCGGCCGGTGGGTTCATCATTGTCACATTCTGCTGCATGAGGACATGGGAATGATGCAGGTGGTGGAGTGCTCCGATGATGCCACGGACGCCAACTACAAGCCGCGCGGCCAGGTCGCCTCGTGGGCCATGGACGGAGGCGAGGTGGACCGCATCTACCCCCGGCCGTCCGCGGAGATCATGTATCGGCAGAACTTCTCGTTCGAGGAGCCCAACGAGATCGGGCGCCACGTGTATCCGGGGTTCCCGCTGGACGTGCCGAAGCTCGAGGACTGAGCCAGGTAGCCGATCGGTCCCGATCCATCAACGCCAACGTGGAATGATCGAATGAACATCAATGACATCGTCAAGTACGGTCATCACACGGTGCTCAAGGCCGTGGACGGGTTCCCGGACGACGCGTGGGAGGAGCCCGGTGCCGTCGGCGTCTGGTCCGTCAAGGACATCGTCGCACACTTGGCCTCCTTCGAGCACCTTCTCGTCGACGTCCTTCACACGATGCTCGACGATCGCGAGACGCCGCACTTGGACGCGTTCCGCGCCGGCGGCTTCAACGATGCGCAGGTCGCCAAGCGACGGTCGATGAGTCCGGCTGAAGTGATTGCCGACTACGTTGAGGCACACGACGAGGTCGCGTCGCTGGTTGCGCGTGTCCCTCCCGAGCGCTGCCGAGAGAAGGGCACGTTACCGTGGTATGGGGAGGAGTACTGTCTGGACGACTTCGTGGTCTACACGTCGTACGGGCACAAGCGCGAGCATACGGCGCAGATCAAGCTGTTTCGAAAGCGATACGCGTGACGTTGCGGAGGACCCCTCATGATCGATGTCCACGACCTCGTATTCACGTACCCCAAGGAAGCGAATCCCGCCCTCAAGGGATTGAGTTTTCAGGTCCATGAGGGGGAGATCTTCGGTTTCCTGGGGCCCAGTGGCTCGGGAAAGACCACCACACAGAAACTCCTGATTGGTCTGCTGACAGGCTATGAGGGGAGCATCAGCATACTGAACAGGGACGCCAGAGAGTGGGGTACGGATCTCTACCGCGACGTCGGGGTGGGATTCGAGCTTCCCAATCACTTCACTCAGCTGACGGGTCTCGAGAATCTGAAACTGTTCTCAGCATTGTACCGGACGACGGCAAGGGATCCGATGGAGCTGATGGAGTTGGTCGGGATCGCAGATGCCGCAAACCAGCGCGTGAAGAACTACTCGAAGGGCATGGCGATGCGCCTGAACTTCGTGCGCGCGATGCTGCACGATCCTGGGCTGCTGTTCATGGACGAACCGACAGCGGGGCTGGATCCCGCCAATGCCCGCAACCTCAAAGACATCCTCCTCGAGCTCAAGGGGGCTGGAAAGACCATCTTCTTGACCACGCACAACATGCACGATGCCGACGAACTGTGTGACCGCGTTGCGTTTCTGGTCGATGGGGAGATCAGGCTCATCGATGCTCCGCGAAGCCTCAAGCTGGCTCACGGTCATCAACAGGTACGTGTGGAGTACTCGGAAGGTGGAACCCACAAGCAGGCAACGTTCGACCTCAAGGGCCTTCGTGCCAATCCAGCGTTCATGGACATCCTGGAGGCGGACACCGTCGAGACCATTCACAGCCGTGAGGCGACGCTCGAAGACGTCTTCATCGAGACGACTGGACGGTCGCTCCGATGAACGCGTTGCTGCATCTCCTTCGATGGGACTTCACGATGCAGGTCCGCTACGGCTTCTGGGTGGCGGCCGTGTTCGTACTCGCGCCGTGGGCGGCGGTAGCGCTGTCGGTCACGCAGGAACAGGCGCGTGTCGTCATCCCCGCATTGATTTTCGTCGACATCTCGATTGCAGGCATGCTGTTCATGGGGGGCGTCTACTTCTTCGAGAAACGAGAGGGATCGCTGCAAGCTCTAGTGGTTACGCCGGTCGAGACGTGGCAGTGGCTCACCTCCAAGCTCGTCGCGCTCACCGTCCTCGGGACCGTGATGTGCGTCGTGCTGGTGGCGCTCAAGATGGGGATCCGGGCCCCCTGGGGCTACGTGCTGATCGCCATCGTCGGCATCAACGCGCTCTTCACCTTGATCGGCTTCATCCTGGCTGCACCGAACGAGCGGTTCACCGACTTTGTCCTCTACTTTTCGCTGGTGTTCGGGGTGCTGGGGATCCCTGTCCTGGGCTTCTTCGGCATCTCGCACGCGTCGTTCTGGATCCTGCCGTCCCAGCCGGCATTGGTGTTGCTCCGCGGGGCGTTCGACGGCATGCCACCGACTCGCTTCGTCGGGGTCCTCGGCCTCCACGTCGCATGGATGGTCCTCGCTTTCTATCTCTGCCTCAGCTCGTTTCGTCGCCACGTCGCCGACCGCAGGGGACGGTGAGATGGAGAACGTTTGGAGCAGCGTCTTTCGGGCCGATGCCAAACGCATCGTCCGCGATCGGTTCCTGCTGCTGATCGTCACGTACCTGCCACTCATGGCGCTCGCGTTCCGCTGGGCGATTCCCTGGCTGGCTGAGCAGGTACAGGACCGCGTCGATCTCACGCAGTATTACCCAGTGCTATGCGTCATTCTCGTGTTGATCCTGCCCTACATCATGGGCTTGGTCCTGGGTTTGCAGCTACTCGAGGAGAAGGACGAGCGCACTCTCGCGGCGGTGGCGGTGACACCCTTTTCGATCGGCCGGTACTTTTGGTTCCGAGTCTGGACGTACGCCGTCATCGGGGCAGTGATGCTGGTCATCAGCCACGCGGCGATGGGGCTCGTCGGGATCTCCCGTTTCCAGCTGTCGGTGATTGCTGTCTCATCCACGATCAGCACGGGCGCCAGTGCCGTAATCGTCGCGGTCCTGGCCAAGAATCAGGTGCAAGGCTTCGCCGTCCTCAAGGGAGCGGGCCTTCCGTTCATCGTCCCGGCACTGAGCTTCTTCGTGCCCCGGCACTGGGACCTGTTGTTCGGAGTGATTCCGCTGTATTGGCCGATCAAGGCCTACTATGTCGCGGTGGATGGTGGGTCGAGCACCTTCTTCTGGGCCGCGATCGCCGCGGCGATCGTCACACAGGCCATCGCCTTGGTGTTGCTCTATCGACTCTTCAAGCGCAGGATTCTCCAAGTCTAGGCCGGCGCCGCCAAGGAAGCCAAAACCCACCGTCGAACGGCTTCAATCCGGCGCGCTCGTCGGAGGAGCACCCGACCAAGCCGCGTGTAGTCGTCGTGGTGCGGTGTAGGTGAGAGGAATCTCATGGAAACTTACATGAGATTTAATTGTCTTTCGGGTCCTGTGTCGGAATGTTAGTCGTTTGGCAAGAACGCCTGGTTGCGCTGTCCCGTATTCCGTTGCGGAGCCGCTTTCGTCGTGGCTGTGTGGGCGAGCGGTGACCGACCACCCAGGCTACTCCGTCATGAACATGCCCGGAGGCACGACTTGATGACCGCCGCACTCGACCATCGACAGTTGTACCGGCTTCCGTGGACGTTGCCTGACAACGCCATCGCATGGCTCGAACCCACCATGAAGTGCAACTTGGCGTGCGAAGGCTGCTACCGCGCCAATGTCAAT
>JBDHCY010000216.1:0-6742 GCA_039591795.1 Gemmatimonadota bacterium
GTAGGCGGGAGTGCCGATCGCGGTCCCCGTCTCCGTCAGCCGGGCACCACCCGCAGCGGCGATGGCGGTGGCGATCCCGAAATCGGCGACGACGGCAACACCGCCGGACAGCAGAATGTTTTCCGGCTTGATATCCCGATGAAGCACGTCGCGCGTATGGGCGTGACTCAACGCCGCTGCAGCATTGCGCGTGATCTCGACCGCCTCTGCGATTGGCAGTTGCCCTTCTCGATCCAAACGCTCCCGCAAGGACTCACCTTCGACGAACGGCATCACGTAGAACAGCAGTCCGTCCGCATCGCCGGAATCGAGCAGCGGCAAAATGTGCGGATGATTCAGTTGGGCGGTGGTCTTGATCTCTCGCAGAAACCGCTCGGGGCCGAGCGCGTTGGCCAGCTCGGGCCGCAGCACCTTGATTGCGACCTGGCGTTCGTGCTTCCGGTCAGTGGCAAGGTAGACCGTGGCCATTCCGCCGGCGCCAAGCTCGCGCTCGACGTCGTAACGGTCGGCCAAGACATCTTTGAGGCGACCAAGCAGGTCGGCCATCTGTGCGGCGCGCTCCTGCCGGAGGGACCTCACGAAGATGCGGCAGGGCGGGGAGGGGCGCTAGGGCTTGCTAGGTCGGGGTCGCGCTCTACGCAGTAGCGGCATCCAGGGTTGCGTCAGGCCGGTGATGGGACCTGACCTTCCACGCACCGAGACCGTCGCTGGCCGCGTTGGACTATCCTCACCTCCCTCCCATCCGGGTGCCAAGCTGGATATCGGGTGTCTCCTTCGAAGGCGGTGGTCGTGATCTCCTGCACGAACCGTTCGGCGCCGAGCGCGGTCTCGGACACCGCAGGAATCGTTGACAGTTCCTTCACGCCCCGGCTCTAGCGTAGTGGCAGGTCACCGCTCCTCGATGCCGAGGGAGAGACTCGGATGATCTGGCACAGCTGTCTTACACCTGCTCTCCACCCTGTGTCGATCGCGCATGCGCCGCACGATAAATGGTGGAGTCGCACAAACGCTCGAGGTGTATCATGAGACGGTTCACGGGAATCCTCATCGCCGCCCTGGTCATTACCCTGGCGGCATGCCAAGCAGACCTCTCGCATATCCAGGGCCCCGCAGATCGCGGCGCCGCAGTGGGCGGTGACACCGTGGTCGAGCAGGGATTCCCCGACCGACCGGAGCTCTGGGAGAAGGCCACGCTCGACGATGAGGACGATTGAGCCGACTGGCCCATCGTAGGAGGGCTTCGATTCTGTCGTTGAGAAACGAGCGGGCTTCGGCCCGCTCGTTTTGTTCGCGGCCGGCTAGCTGGTCAGCTGGTCGTCGTGCGTGCCCCACTTTTCGAACCACTTCCGCAGGTAGAGCTGCGTGCGCATGAAGTTCGACGGTCTCGAGCTCGTGCCGTGCCATTCGCCTTGGAACCGCATCATGACGGTAGGCACGCCGACGTACTGAAGTGCCTGGTAGTACTCCTCCGTTTGCCCCATGGGCGTGCGCAGATCCCGTTCACCCGTCATCAGCATCGTCGGGGTCGTGACGTTGCCGACGTAGAAGATCGATGACCGGTCCATCCACTCGGTGGGATCCTCCCAGAACGGCTTCTCGAAGGTGCGTGCATAGCTGATGGCGTCTGACGTCCCCATGGCCGACATCCAATTGACGATCGGACAGTTTGCCGACGCGGCCCTGAAGCGGTCCGTGTTGCCCACGATGTACGACGTGAGGATACCACCGCCGGAGCACCCGTATACGAAGAGGTTGTCTGCGTCGATGTACCCGCGCGCGAGCACTTCGTCGATGCCCTTCATGAGATCGGGCATGTCGGCGCCGGGGTAGTCGTGGTTGATGGCGTTGGCGAACGCCGTACCGTAGCCGGTGCTCCCCCGCGGGTTGGTGTAGAGCACCACGTAGTCGTTGGCGGCATGTTCCTGAAACGCAAACCTGAACCCACCGTTGTACATCCCGTGCGGGCCGCCGTGGATGGCGAGCATCAGGGGGTATTGCCGAGAGGGATCGAAGTTCGGCGGCTTGACGATCCAACCCTGGACGCGGAAATCGCCGGACTCGTACCACACCTCCTCCACCTCACCGAGCGTCACGCCGTGGAGCACGTCGGCGTTCACCTCGGTCAGCCGAGTCGCGTCACGGGGATTGCGCAGTAAGAACCGGTAGATGTCCCCGGGCTCGTGGGCACTGGCGATAGTTCCGACCGCCGTGCCGTCTTTGGAGAACGAGGACATGGTCAGGAGCTGTTTTCCCTCGGTGAGCTGGGTGACACCCCCGTCGAGGGATACGAAATGGAGACTGCGGTAGCCTTCGCGGGACACGTTGAAGTAGAGACCGCTCCCATCGGGCGCCCACTGGAGGCCTCCCGATTGGCGATCGTAGTCGCCCGAGATCAGCCGCGATCCGGTTCCGTCGCGGTTCATGACGTAGAGCTGTTGATTGCGATAGGTGTCCTGGTGCTCGTCGCCCGCTCGGTACGCGATGAGACGGCCGTCGGGTGAGGGGGCGGGCTGGCCGTCGGGGCCACGCCGGTTCGTGAGTCGTCTCAGCTCTCCCGTTGCCACCGTGACCGCATAGATCTCTGATTCCTGCCAGTTCGAGGGGCGATCCCAGTCGTCGGCGCGGTGCGAGGTGAAGTAGATTTCCGCTCCGTCCGGGCTCCAGGCGACGCCGTTGTGGTTCCACTCGCCGTCGGTGAGTTGTCGGGGGGTGCCCCCTTCAGCAGGCACGACGAACAGGTGCATCCAACCCGTGTCGATGTAGCCGGTCCGGTCTCGCTTGTATCGGGCTCGTTCGACCACCTTGGGCTCACCGGTCCACTTCGCCCCCTCGGGCCGCGATGGGAGCTTGACGCCGGCGAAGTCCGCGCTGGCATCCACGCGGCTCGTGAACGCAATCCAGTTGCCATCCGGTGACCAGCGCGCGTTGGACGGGCCCTTCTCCAGGCGGGTGATTTGGCTGGTGGCACCCTCGGCATCCATCCAGCGCACGAAGATCTGTGAGCCCGCAGGGTCACCCTGCTTCACGAACAGGATCCGGGTGCCGTCCGGCGACCATCGCGCCCCGCTGCCCTCGAGCAACTGCCGGTTCTTGGATCCGTCCACGTTCATGATCCAGAGCGATGACTTCCGCCGGTCGTTCACCTCATCGATCCAGCCGCGGGTATAGACGATCTGAGAGCCGTCGGGTGAGATCCGAGGATTGGAGACCGATTCCATGTCCATGTATCGATCGAGTGTGAGCTTCTGCAGCTCGGCTTCCTGCGCTGTGGCGTGCGGAGGGAGCCAGGCGGTGGCCCAGACGAGGCCGATGATCGTGGACAGGCGGAAGAACGAGCGGGTCATTGAATCCTCCTCACAACGGAATCCCGGATTCTGGGCACAGGGCGGGGTAGAGCCCGATCGAAGCTGGTGGACGCACCACATAAGTTGGCGCCCGTCTTTCGCCTCCGCTAGTCGCAACGATCGCCGATCGGATCGCGTCGAGTCGCAGAGGAGCGAATCTGTCGGTCGCTCGCGTGGCGCACTCGCGGGACGTACCTTGCTCCTCGTGTCCCACGGGGAAGCGGCCGGCGACGACACCGTCGGACCGCTCACACTTCGAAGACCGTTTGCCATGCCCATGTTGTCTCGCCCGATTCTGCTGATTGCCGCGCTCGCGTCGCTGGGGACTCCGTCCGCCGCTCAAACCGCGCGCATCTCCGAGGGGAAGCGGGTCATCACGACCTACCCGTTCTCCGAACCCAACCCGATCCCGATCCTGACGCGTGATGCCCGCCTGTACCCGTACCACTCCTTCGAGGGATACGCGCAGGACGGGGTGCTACAGGAATGGAACGTCGTCCACTTGGAGAACGACCTCATCGAGGTCTTCGTACTCCCCCAGGCGGGTGGGAAGGTGTGGGGAGCCGTCGTGAAACGGACGGGCCACGAGTTCATCTATCGCAACGAGGTGATGAAGTTCCGGAACATCGCGCTGCGTGGTCCTTGGACCTCGGGCGGGATCGAGTTCAACTTCGGCGTGATCGGCCACACGCCGTCCACGGCCACACCCGTCGATTACGTGCTGCGCGAGAACCCCGATGGGAGTGTGAGCTGCTTCGTTGGGACGATGGACCTTCCGTCCCGCACCTACTGGCGCGTGGAGATCCGCCTGCCCGCCGATCGTGCCTACTTCGAGACGAAGGTTCTCTGGTACAATCCCACCCCGCTCCAGCAACCCTACTACAACTGGATGACCGCGGCGGCGTTCGCGCGCGACGACCTCGAGATGTCCATCCCGGGCAACGCTTTTCTCACACATCCCGGAGCCAGACGAGACTGGCCGGTCGACAGCGCGGGCCGGTACCTGCCCGCCTATGTGAACAACACGTTCGCCGGACACAAGTCCTACCATGTCGTGGGTGAGTTGAACGATTTCTTCGGCGGGTACTACCACGACGACGGCTACGGCTTCGGACACTGGGCGCGCTACGAGGAGATGCCGGGTCAGAAGCTCTGGCTCTGGGCGCTGTCCCGTGAAGGGGGCGTGTGGGAGGACCTGCTCAGCGACACCGATGGCCAGTACGTCGAATTCCAGGCGGGGCGCCTGTTCGTGCAGTATGCGCCCGGGGCGGACGTGAATCCGATCTCGCAGGTGGGATTCGATCCCGGGGCGGCCGACCGTTGGGCCGAGACCTGGTTCCCGCTGGAGGGCATCGGCGGACTCACGGATGCCTCGCGCGACGGCGCCATGCACGTGCGGCATGCCGACGGACGCCTGACCGTGAGCGTGAATGCGTTCGGCGACATCACAGACACGCTGCGCATCTCGTCCGGTGATCGCGTGATCGCGTCCATCCCCATCGCGTACCCGGCCCTGGAGCCAGTCGCCCGAACCGTCGACCTCGCCGACAGCGCCCTGTACCGAGTGGAGCTTCCGGTGCTCGGTCTGGACTACTCGTCCGACGCTGGCCGGCGCGCGCTCGCGAGGCCGTTCACGAGCGGTCCGTCCACATGGATGCAAATGCCGGATGTAGACCGGTGGGTCGCGGAAGCACGCGAGTTGGCACAGGGCCGTCGGTACGCTGCCGCCCGCGCATTGTTCGAGCGGACGGTGGCCGAAGCGCCGTGGAATCGCGAGGCATTACTCGGCCTCGGCGACCTGGAGTACCGGCGTGGGCGGTACGAAGCGGGACTCGCACACGTCACCCGCGTGCTGCAACTCGACACGTACGACGCCGCGGCGAACTTCTCTGCGGGAAACCTCTACCGGGCGCTGGACCGCGAGACCGACGCCCGCGAGGCGTACGGCTGGGCTGCCCGAGCGATGGCCTATCGCTCGGTGGCATACGTACAGCTCGCCGAGCTCGCACTCGCCGACGGGGACCATCGGGAAGCCGCACGATACGCGCACCTTGCGCTGGACTACGATCGGTACAACCTGCCGGCGCGACAGGTGCTCGCGATGGTCGGCCGGAGGCGAGGCGACTCCGCTCTGGCCGTGTCCATGCTCGAAGAACTGCTCGAGATCGATCCGCTGCATCACTTCGCGACAGCCGAGGCCTTTCTCGCGGCACCGAGTCAGCCGTCCGCGGAAGCGATGACGAGCACGTTGCGGAGCGAGTACCCAGACCAGGCGATCCTGGAGCTCGCGGTTGACTATGTCCGACGGGGAGCCACCGACGATGCCGTTGCGCTGCTCCGCCTCGCAATGGGCGTTCTGTCGAACCCGCTGGTGCGGGCATGGCGCGGGTGGCTCGATGACGACCCCTCGGTGCTGGCCGACGGCGCCGACCCGACGTTGGTCTTTCCGTTCCGCCGAGAGACTCTCCCGGTGCTTCGGTGGGCCGCGGAACACGATCACCATTGGTCGTGGGCCTATCTGTTGTCGCTCAACCTGTGGGCCCTGGATCGGGAAGACGAGGCCGCCACGCTGCTGGTAGGCTTGGGCGAGCGGGCGGATTTCGCTCCATTCTACGTGACCCGCGCGTTGCTCCTGGAGCGCGTCGCCGAGCGGGATCCGGAGGCCGACCTGCGCCGGGCCGTGCAGACCGACGGCGCCGACCGTACGATTCGCATCCACCTGGTCCGTTATCTCCAGGATCGTGGACGATGGGAAGATGCGCTCGCCGAATCGGGCGCGGGTCGTGCGTTGTTCCCGAACGATTTCAATCTGGATCTGCTGCACGTGCGGTCGCTCAACGAGCTCGAACAGCCGGGCGAGGCAATCGACATCCTGAATGCCACTCACGTACTTCCGTCCGAGAACGCGCGGGAAAGCCATCGACTGTACGAGCGGGCGCACACCGCAGCCGCCCTCGACGCGATCGAGCGCGGTTCGTTCGCCGACGCGCGACGGCACTTGCTAGCTGCCCTCGAGTGGCCTGAGCACCTGGGGCAGGGGCGTCCGTACGGTCCCGAGGAGCGGCTCGTGCGCTATCTCTTGGCCGTCGCGACGCAGCGAACCGGCGAGCTTGACCAGGCCCGCGCGGCGTTCGAGTCGGTGGTCGATGCCGCCGATCTCGCGGATGCCAACGTGAATCGACTCGATCTCCTCACGATTCCGTCTTTGACTGCGCTCGGGCGATCCCAGATGCTTCGCGCACTCACCTTCAACGAACACACCGAGGTCGGGACGCTCGCTGTCGAGTTGCTCCGAGCGATGGAGCGCGGCGAGGGAGTGCGCGAGGCCATCCTCCGACTGGCCGCCGAGCATGCCAGTCTCTTCGAAGATCTCGACGGTCGCCTACTCCTTCGTGCCC
>JBDHCY010000217.1:0-6732 GCA_039591795.1 Gemmatimonadota bacterium
AATCCGGTACTGGCGTCGGGCCGATAGTCCGCACCGCGTCTTGGGCAACACGCTCATCGCGGCGGGCGCGATTCTCCCCGGCATCGGCGGCGCGGCCACCCGCTTCGGGCATACCGAGGTGCTCTATGTGACGGAGCTCCTGGGCCTGAGCCTCATCTGGCTCGGTTACCGTGCAAGCGTCCGCCCCGTGTCAGCGGCGGCTGTCATCACGCAGCCGGCCACCTGACGTGGCAGGCACAGACGGATAGCAGTAGCTCCGCCGTCGTGAGGTACGAGCCGACACACGAGGGCCCCGATGCCGCATTGGCACCGGGGCCCTCGACGTCAGAGCGAGCCGATCACGAGTCGTAGTAGAGGTGAAACTCGTGCGGGTGCGGCCGGAGCCGCATCGGATCCACCTCGTTCTCGATCTTGTAGGCGATCCAGTTCTCGATCAGATCCTCGGTGAAGACATCACCTTTGGTGAGAAAAGCCGAGTCTGCCCGTAACGCCGTGAGCGCTTCCGGCAGGGAGCCGGGCGTGTGTGGATAGTGGGCGAGCTCGTCCTTGGTCATTTCGTAAATGTCTCGATCGAGTGGCTCGCCCGGGTCGATCTTGTTCTGGATGCCGTCGAGCAACGCCATCAGCATCGCTGAAAAGGTGAGATAGCCGTTGCAGCTTGGATCCGGACACCGGAACTCGATCCGCCTCGCCTTCGGGCTCGAGGAGTACATCGGGATACGCACGGCCGCCGATCGGTTCCGCGCCGAGTAGGCCAGGTTGACGGGCGCTTCGAAGCCCGGCACGAGCCGGCGATAGGAGTTCGTGGTTGGGGCAGCGAACGCCAAGACGGCTGGGGCGTGCTTCAGCAGCCCACCAATCGCATGGAGCGCCATGTCGCTCAGGTTCGCATACCCGCCGCCCGCGAAGAGTGGCTCCCCCTTGTTCCAGATCGAGATGTGCGTGTGCATCCCGCTGCCGTTGTCCTGAAAGACGGGCTTCGGCATGAAGGTGACCGTCTTCCCGTGACGCTTGGCCACGTTCTTCACGACGTACTTGTACCACTGGAACTGATCCGCCATCGCGAGGAGCGGAGCGTACCGCATGTCGATCTCGCTCTGGCCCGCCGTTCCCACCTCGTGGTGGTGAGCCTCGACGACGACGCCGACCTTCCGAAGCTCATACACCATCTCGCCGCGGAGGTCGTGATAGGTGTCGGTCGGACTGACGGGGAAATAGCCGCCCTTGAAGCTCGGCTTGTACCCGAGGTTCGGCTCTTCGAATCGGGCCGTATTCCACGCACCCTCGACGGAGTCGATCTCATAAAGGCCGCGGTGTTCGCTCTGCTCGTATCGCACCTCGTCGAAGATGAAGAACTCCGGCTCGGGGCCGATGTAGCAGGCATCCCCGATACCTGAGGACTGCAGGTAATCGGCCGCCTTGCGCGCCACGTGCCGCGGATCGCGCGTGTAATCCTCGCGGCTCACCGGGTCGACGATGTTGGCAATGACGCTCACGGTCGGCTCGCGGAAGAACGGGTCGAGCTGCGCGGTGGCGGCATCGGGGATGGCGAGCATGTCTGAGAGGTGAATGCCTTGCCAGCCTCGGATCGACGAACCGTCGAACCCGACCCCGTCCTCGAAGGTGCCCTCGTCCCAGGTCTCGATCGGGAAGGAGCAGTGCTGCCAGGTGCCGAGCAGATCGCCGAACTTGAGATCCACCATCTGGGCATTGTGTTGCTTCGCAAACTCGAAGAACTCCCTGGGGGTCATGGCAATGCCTTCCGCGCGCGGGGTGACGATCTTGGAGCGGATCACACTCACTTGGTGGGCGTGACCACGGTTGTAGCCGAGATGGGAACGAATTAGCGACGAGCGCCGCGTGAGGCAAGGGCTAATGACGCAAGCGCGCTACCACGTCGAGCGCTGCCCCCCGGCGGAGCGTCTGAAACCGGGGGTGCTGCTCCAAGGCCTCGGGGAATGCCCCGACGGACAGGTATGGCACTGACATGAACGATGGCGCTGCGAGCAGGTGCTCCAGATGGTCCACGGCGCGATCCGGCTCGCCGGCCAGGGCATACACCCAGACGAGAGCATCGCGCAGTTCCATGGCCTGCAGCGCGTCCCGGGAGGCGGCCAGCCAATCTTCGAGCACCCCCGCCGCATCCAGAGCAGCCTCGTGACGTCCCAGGGCGGCATGTGCGCGGGCACTCAGTGCCATCAGCTCCGGATTGGCTCCGCGCGCCGCTGTTGCGGCGTCGACCGCCGTCGCCAGCGAGTCGTAGTAGGCGGCTGCCCGCGCGGCCCGACCGCGCAGGCGAAAATACTCAGCCCGCACCATGAGATAGTCGAAGGGGAGGGGGCCGGCGATCGTCGCCGGCGTCATCGTCTCGAACAGCGAATCGTACGCGCCGCCCGTGACGAGAACCGGCGCGGTCGTGATCAGCGATACGGCCACTTCGCCGGGCGTGAGACGTTTGAGCATCCGGGAGACCGAGGCCCGGGCCTGTGCCGTATCGGCTCGCCAGCGGAGCTCGAGCGCGAGCTGGCTGGCGTTCGCTTCCCAGTCGTCCGGAGCAAGCTCGAGCGCTCGATCGAAATACTGCTGTGCCTCACGATAGTGCCTGGTCAAGAGATGGAGCACACCCGCGGCAACGCTCCAATCGGGCTCTCGAGGATCGAGCTCGACTGCGCGTGCGACGTTCTCGAGCGCGGCGTCCCAGTTGCCATGAGCCGCCTCGAGGGCTGCGACCAGCGTCCGCGCCTGCGCGTTGCTCGGCTCTCGCCCCGCCACGAGACGGAACTCCATCAGTGCCGAGTCGGGATCCGAATCGGGCCCCCAATAGTGGTAGAGTCCGTGCGCCAAATGCGCGGCCGGCAGCTCGGGATCGAGGGCCAGTGCCGTGTCCAATGCTGCACGAGCGAGCGCCAGCCGTCCGGGCGTTGGATCGATGAAGTATCGATAGAGCCAGAGGTGCGCTTCGGACAACTCGGCCCACGCCAGTGCGAACAGCGGGTCGCGAGCCGTGGCCTGTTCGAGCAGACTGATCGCCTCGCGCCGGGCATTTGCGTCGCCTGAGCCACGGCTTCGCTCCAGATGCTGATGCCCCTGCAGATAGAGATCGTACGCCTCGAAGTCTTCGGTTGGTCGTGCCGCCAGGTATTGGCGCTCGGGTTCGAGGAGCGCCACGTTGAGGGCGCTGGCCACTCGCTCGGCGATCTCCGACTGGAGCCGGAATACCCCGGTCATCTCCTGCTCGAAGACCTCAGCCCAGAGATGCGTATCGTCCGCCGCGCGGACGAGCTGAGGGATCACCCGAACCCGGCTGGTCGGATCACCCGGTCGCTCCCGCTGCACCGTGCCTTCAAGAACGTACGTCGCGCTGAGCTGCGCGGCGATCTCGCGAATGGGCAGGCCGCTCTCTCGAAAACGCATCGTGCTCGTTCGTGAGATCACCCCGAGGCTCCCGACCGTGGCGAGCCGCGCCGTGATCGCGTCAGTGAGGCCGTCCGCAAAGTAGGCGTCCTCCGGCGGTCCGAGATTCTCGAATGGGAGAACCGCGATCATTGGACGCGTGGGAGCCACCGGTGGCGGACCGCGCAGGAACCACCCCGCGGCCAGCGCGACGCTCAATGCTGCGGCGGCCACGACGACCGCTCCGGCCAGTCCGCCCTTCGTGAAGAGCCCAGCCACTTTCCCCAGAATCGACTCCCGGGCGACGGCCGTTTCGAGGTAGCTCAAGATGTCCGACGCCGATTGCCATCGGCGCGCCGGGTCTTTCTCGAGACAACGCATCACGAGACGCGTGAGAGCCGGCGGTATATCGTGTCGACGATCGCTCACCAGCCGCGGTTGTTCCCCGATATGCGCCGCAACGACCGCACGCAGCGAGTCTCCTTGAAACGGAGGCGCTCCCGTGAGGAGCTCGTAGGCGAGCACGCCAACGCCGTAGAGATCGGCGCGGTGGTCCACCTCCGGATCGGCGGATGCCTGTTCGGGCGCCATGTAGGCTGGCGTGCCGATCGCGTTTCCCAGGGTGTCGGCGTCGCTCTCTGTTGCTGCGTCGGAGAGAGCCTTCGCCACACCGAAGTCCGCTACCAGCGCCCGTCGACCGGTGAGCATCACGTTCTCGGGCTTGATGTCGCGATGGACTACACGACGCTCGTGAGCGTACTGGAGCGCGCCCAGCACGTCGCGCAGCACGGCCACGACTTCTTCGATGGTGAGGGGGCCGCGGGTGAGCCGTTCGCGCAACGTCTCACCTTCGATCACCGGCATGACGAAATAGAGGAACACGCCGGCTTGATCCGAGTCGTGGAGCGGGAGGATGTGCGGATGAGCTAGATTCGCGGCGATCTTGATCTCGCGCAGGAAGCGGTCTTGCCCCAGGGCGGCCGCGATCTCCGGCCGGAGGACCTTCACTGCGACATATCGCTCGTGCTTCAGATCCTCCGCCAAGTAGACGATCGAGGTGCCCCCACGGCCGATCTCGCGCACCAACCGGTACCGACCAGCGAGCGACTCGGTGAGCCGATCGCGCAATGCCGATGCCCCGTACGACTGGCGCGATCCGGGGGTCCGGGAACCCACCGCTCCCGCTTCGCCGTTCATCCGGGCAGTGGAGGGTGTGGAGCTGAGTGCATCAAGATCCCCTACGGTAATCGGGGCCGAAAGTTCCCCGTGGTTTGCAGCCGACGAAACCTTTCCGGGCCAGGTGGGGGTAGTGTAAATAGGAGTTGCCGGCGGGCCCTGGCCAGCTCGTGGGCGTCGATTGAGTAACGCAGGAGGGAGCGTGCTCGGTTCCGGCCTCAATCTAGTCCTGGCGTTAGCGAGTACTGCGTGGGCATCCGCCCCCGTAGGTACGCCAGCTGCTGGCCCCGACACGTCGTGCATCGTGATGGAGCTCGCCCTCGAGGGACGCTTGAGTCCGCTCGACTCGTTGACCCTGCGGGTGGGCCAGGCCGCCGTGAAGATCTGCTATGGCCGACCGTCGGCACGCGGACGGGTGATGATCGGCGGTCACGACGTGCCTCACGGACGCCTCTGGCGCACCGGCGCCAACGAACCCACGATGGTGCACACGACCGGGAGCGTGAAGATCGCCGGCCTCGAGGTGGCGCCGGGGAGCTACTCTCTCTACACCATTCCGGACTCTTCCGAGTGGGTCGTCATCGTCAATCGCTCGATCACCCAATGGGGGCACATCGCCCGGTACACTCGGAAGGTACGAGAGCTGGAGGTTGGGCGCGCTGTCCTGCGTGCGGAACGACCCGGGCGGCACGTCGAGACGATGACCTTCCGCGCCGAGCCAACTCCCAGTGGGGGGGCAACGCTCGTCCTCGAATGGGAGCGCACTCGCCTCCGGATCCCGATCACCGCGATCAGTCGCTAGGCCCACGCTCCTCCGCCCGTGCGTCGCATGGCGCGGCGTGTTCATGAGACGGGGCCACGAGAACGAGTGACGCTTGCGCGGCGCGATCCCCAGCCTTAACAACGCCACATGACTCGACGGCTTGTCGCACTCGCTGCCGGCGCTGCGAGCTTGGCTCTCGTGACGCTGGTCGTGTACGGATATCGAAATCGAGCCCAACACCGCTATGAGCCCCGACCGGCCGGAACGCTGACCTTCGCGGCCGACATTGCCCCGGTCATTTATCGGGAGTGCGTGTCTTGCCATCGGCCCGATGGCCCGGCGCCGTTCAGCCTGCACAGCTATGAAGATGCTGCCCCTCGCGCCCCGCTCCTCGCTGCGGCGACGTCGAGTGGCCTCATGCCGCCGTGGCTCCCCGCGTCCGGCCGGGGCGAGTTCGCCGGCGAGCGCCGGCTGAGTACAGACGAAATCGGCCGCATAGCCCAGTGGGCCCAGGAAGGAGCTCCCCCCGGCGACCTCACGTCGCTGGCCCCCCCACCCGAATGGCCTGAGGGCTGGCAGCTCGGCCAGCCCGATCTGATCGTCGAGATGGACGTGCCGTATCACGTGGTCGGAGGTGCTGCCGAGGAGTTCCGCAACTTCGTGCTGCACACCGATCTGGCCGAGCCCCGGTGGGTGCGAGCGATCGAGTTGCTCCCGGGCAATCCGTCGATCGTGCACCATGCGATGCTCATGGTCGATCCCACCCCGGCCTCCCGGTTGCTCGAAGACGGAGACTCCACGCCCGGCTACGACGGCATGCACCCAGGGGGTTCCGCCAACGTCCCGCAGGGGTTCTTCCTGGGCTGGACACCTGGCCGCCTCCCTTCAGCCGGCGAGGAGGGACTCTCCTGGGCACTCGATCCGGGCGCCAATCTGGTTCTCCAGCTCCACCTCCGCCCGGGTGCCGTACCAGACTCGGTCCGAGCCCGCATCGGTTTGCACTTCGACACTCGCCCCCCGACGCGACTCGTCACGACGATCAGGTTGGCTTCGGAGACGATGGACATCCCCGCAGGGGAATCGCGCTACGTCATCGAGGACTCGTACTTCCTTCCGGTCGACGTCGAGCTGCTCGGACTCTACCCGCACGCCCACTATCTGGGACGGGCGATCGAGGCGTGGGCGGATCTGCCCGATCGTTCGCGCCGCTGGCTGATCGACATCCCCGACTGGGACTTCAATTGGCAGGATGAGTATCGGTTCACGGAGCCGGTAGCACTGCCTCGCGGCACCCGGTTGATGCTCCGCCTCGTCTACGACAACTCCGAACACAACCCCCGAAACCCCAGCACACCCCCGCAGCGCGTCGTGTACGGACCGCGGTCGCTTGACGAGATGGG
>JBDHCY010000218.1:0-6732 GCA_039591795.1 Gemmatimonadota bacterium
CTGCTCGGGTCCTCCGGCGTGGGCAAGTCGACCTTGCTCAACCGTCTCGCGGGCAGAGAGGTCATGCACGTGGCCGCCGTCCGCGCCGGCGATGGCAAGGGCCGACATACGACGACCCACCGCCAACTGGTGCTGCTCTCCTCCGGTGCACTGCTGTTGGATACTCCGGGGATGCGCGAGCTGCAGCTCTGGAGTGCCGATGCCGGCCTCCACACGACCTTCGAAGACGTGGAGGCGCTCGCCGCTACCTGTGCCTTTTCAGACTGCCGTCACGAGACGGAGCCTGGTTGCGCCGTGCGTTCGGCGATCGAAGCGGGCGAGCTCGCTCAGGAGCATTTCGCCAACTACCAGAAGCTGCAGCGGGAGTTGGCGTTTCTCGAGCGGAAGCAGGACGCCCGACTCGAATCGGAAGCAAACCGTGAGATCAGGCGCATCATGAAGCACTACCGCCGCACGATGAAAGACAAGGAATGACCAAGCGGACGGGGATCGGCCTCCTCGTGGCGGCCATTCTCTCTCTCGTGGCGCCGCTGGATGGGCAGTTCGAATCCGTGCGGATCCAGGTCATCGATGTCGGGCAGGCCGACGGAATCCTGGTCCGCACGCCCAACTCGCAATGGGTGCTCATCGACGCGGGCCAGGGTCGATTGCTCGCTGACTCCCTCTCACCGCAGTTCGGCGTGGACCGGCTCGCGCTGGCCATCGGCTCGCACCGGCACAGGGACCACATCAACGGCATGTGGCGCGTGCTCCGCGTCGTCGCGGCGGATCGCTATCTCGGCATGACGGGTGAGTACGACGGTGGCGCCGACGACGACAGCTTGCGCGCCGTGCTGAGCGATACGATCCCGGCCCAAGGCGCCGGTGCCGACACGATCGTGGTCGACGGCGTGCGGTTCATCGTCCTGCCGCAGGCGCCGATCCACACGCACGAGAACGACAACTCCGTCGTCGTGCGACTCGAGTTCGGCGCCTTCTCGATGCTCTTCACGGGGGACGCCGAAGTCGCGCAGCGGTCTTGGCTGGTGGACCACCATGCCGGATTGCTCGACGTCGACGTGCTCAAGGCATCCCATCACGGCAGCCACAACGGCACTTCGGCGGACTGGCTGGCGGCGATCACGCCCGAGCGGGTGGTGATCTCGGCAGGGGTACACCGAGGGTTCAGGCACCCACACGACGTCGCCGTCGCGGCCTACGACTCGGTCACGAACGGGCGGGTCTACTGCACGAACCGCCACGGCACGGTTCGCATCTACGGCTATCGGAACGGTGGGATCGTGGTGCGCCGCCAGCGAGCCGTGTCCAAGTCGTGTGCTTTCGACGGGACGCACTACTAGGGGATACGCTCTCACCATCTTGACACCGCCCGCCTGCGGCCCTCGTATGGGGAACGTGCCTCAAGTCCGTGACGGCACATCGATCGCCAAATCGAGGCCGAGCCGTGACCGTCAGCCCCAGCCCCGAGTTCGTCGCACTCCAGCAAGCCGTCGCCGGTCGCTACTCGCTCGACCGCGAGCTCGGACGTGGCGGGATGGGGGTGGTCTTCCTCGCACGCGACGTGGCGCTCGACCGTTTGGTGGCCATCAAGCTCCTGCCGCCGGCCCTCGCCGGGACCGACGCACTCCGGGCGCGATTCCTCGCCGAGGCGAGAATGGCCGCGGGGCTGGCCCATCCGCACATCGTGCCGATTCACGCCGTCGAGGAACATGGAGATCTCGCCTTCTACGTCATGGGCTACGTGGACGGCGAGACGCTCGGCGAGCGCGTACGCGCGCGGGGCCCTTTGCCCGCCGGCGAGGTGATGCGGGTGGTGCAGGAGGTCGCGTGGGCGCTCGGCCACGCGCACGCGCGCGGGGTCGTGCACCGCGACGTGAAACCCGACAACATCCTGCTCGAGCGCGGGACCGGCCGGGCCCTCGTGACGGACTTCGGAATCGCGCACGCCACGGCCGCGGTCACGACGCCGACGGGCGGCGTGGCCATGGGAACGCCGCAATACATGAGCCCCGAGCACGCGGCCGGCGCCCCGGCGGATGCGCGGAGTGATCTGTACTCGCTCGGGGTGACCGCCTTCCTCGCATTGACCGGCCGGCTCCCGTTCGAAGCGTCGAGCGTCGCGGGCTACCTGGCCAAGCACGCGGAAGAGCCCGCGCCGCCCGTCGCGTCGGTCAACCCGCGCGTTCCACTTCGGCTGGCCACGACCGTCGGTCGCCTGCTGGAGAAGGAACCCGAGCGCCGCCCGGATTCGGCGGATGCACTGGCCGCGGAGCTGGCAGCGGCTCGCGATACGGTCGTTCAGCTTCCCGCCCCCGTTCGGGGATTTCTCCGTGACGCCGACGGTGCGGGCGGTGAAATCGCCACCGCGTTGCTCGTCGGCGGCGCCGCGCTCGGCATCCATCAGGTGTTTTTCGCCGACGACATGTTTGCCGCGCTCGTCTTCTATCCCGTGAGCGCCGTGATGATGGGATTGGCGCTCGCGCGCTACGGCCAACTCGTGCTCAAGGCGCGCGACCTCGTCCAGCTCGGCTACGGCCACACCACGGTGCGTCCCGCCGCGTTACTCCAAGCCCGGCAACGCGAAGAAGAGGACACGCCGGTCGATCCGGCCGCGACGCGCCACGTCAAGCGCCGGGCGGCTTTTTATGCGGCGGTCGGTGCGGTGAAGACCGGCGCGTTTCTGTGGCTCGCGTCGATCGACGGTCCGATCGCGCTCAACTTCGTGGGCGCCGTGGGTGCGGTGACGATCCCCGCGTTCACGATCAGGAAGCTGTGGAACGACCTGACCCGCGGGAAGAATCTCTGGGGACGGTTGATGGCCGGGAGGTTCGGCCGGTTTCTGTTTCGGGTTGCCGGGGTCGGTGCTCGAGCCGAGCGCCCTGCCCTGCCCGCCGCGGGGGAGCCGACGTCCGTGGTCTTGGGGCACGCGGTCGAGGAGCTCTACGGCGCGCTACCAGCTGCCGAGCGGCGGCGATTGAGCGAAGTGCCCGAGGTCGTGGCTCGACTTCAATCCGACATCGCCGCGTTGCGCGATCGCGCCGACGAGCCGGGTGCGGGCGAGCGTCTCGAGACGGCGGTCGCCGCGCTCGAGGCGATCCGGCTCGATCTGCTCCGGCTGCACGCAGGCATCGGCACGCGTGAGGAGCTCACACGCGACATCGAGACGGCGCGGCGTGTCGGCGAGGGAGTGGATGCGGTGTTGGGGGAGGTGTAGGAGAGGCGCGTGCTGCTTCGCTCGTGACGCGTCTACAGCCAACCGGTGAGCTTCAAGACTGCGAGCACGACCAGGGTCGCGACCGCTAGCCACGCTTCTCTTCTACCTGGCTTGTACATGGCTCCTCACCTGCGATTCTGCCATAGACGGTGTGCCATGACTGATGAAGGACGCATGAACCGGGAGTGAAGTGGTGTTCGGAACGCCGACCGGAGTCGTTACAATCCTTCGGTCATGACCTTTCGGTCCAAAAGCACTTCCCTCGCGCTCGCCGCTCTTACTGTGCTCGCGGCACGACCCTCGGTGGCCCAGGAGCGCGACGGCAGTCCGTTCGCGGCCGGCGGGACCGCCGTGCTCGCCGCCTACTCCGGGGCGGTGCTCGGCTTGCTCGGAGGCGTCACGCCCTGCGCGCAAGTGACGGCACCCGCGACTTGCTCCCGGGTCTGGGTGATGTCGGGAGGAGCGGTTGCCGGAGTCTCCGGCCTGTTCGTCGGGTCGGGTGACTCCGAGGCGGCTGGACGGATCGGGACGAGTGCGGCAATCGGCTTCGGCATCGGAGCCGCGACCGGCGCGGTCTTGAAGCCGCTCGTTCACCACTTCGGCTGGCCGGATGTGCTGGCACTTGGCCTAGTGGGCGGTGCCATCGGTGCCGCGCCTCGTGGCGCCGGCCTCGGCCTCGGAGCGGGCGTCGTCGTCGGGTCGGCGGCATGGGCGCTGATCCCAGGCGTTGCGTTCGATGACGCGGTAGCGATCAGCCTCATGGGACTGGCGGTCGGCGGCCTGTCCGAGTGGGTGATTCGCGCCGCCGACGCGCGGACTGGTCCCTCGGCGACGGTCCCGCTCGCCTCATTGCGCTTCTAATGATTTCCTCACGACTTCCGTTGAGCGCGCTGCTCGCTTGTGTGTCGACGGTGGCCTGTGCCGCAGGCTTCACCATGAAGGACGACATCGCCGGACGGGAATGCGCCAGCCTGCTGGCGGCCCGAGACGGATCGATACAATGGGTGGTCCCGTCATCCGACGAAAGGGCCTTGGACCGATGGTGCGCGGCGGTGGGCGAACCCGTGATCCGACAGTCGAGGACTCGATCCGCCAAGAGTCCTCGCGGCAACGATTCCATTCGGATCGTCTCGTGGAACGTGTCGCTCGGTGGCGGGGAGGTCGTGCCGCTACTGGAGGAACTGGGTGTTTCTTGCACAGGGACCGACCGAGACCAGCGCGACGTGGTGCTGCTCGCCCAGGAGGCCGTGCGGCGCTCGGACGCCTTGCCTTGGATGAACGGGAACGTCAGGCATCAGCGCCGGCTCGACGGGCACCCAGTCCGGTCGCCACAGATGGACATTCTCGACGCTGCCGATCGTTGTGACCTCCACCTCGTCTACGTGCCCGGGTCGCGAAACGGCGGAGAACAGGACGGTCCGCCGGAGGACGTCGGAAACGCGATTCTTTCGACCCTGCCCTTGTCCGATCCCTTCGCGGTCGAGATGCCGAAGGAGGCGTCACGGCGAGTGGCCGCGGGTGCCACGATCCGAGGGCACGGTGGCGAGGGCATTCGCGTGGTCAGCGTGCACTTCAACACGTGGCCCGGTCCTTGGAAGCTGCTCCGTACGGGCAACTCGTCGCGGGTACGCCAAGCATTGGCGCTCATCGAGGCGCTCGAAGTCGTCGCACGAGGATCGGAGCACCAGATCCCGATCGTCGCCGGAGGCGATCTGAATACGTGGTCCGTTTCGGAAGGCGCGCTGAAGCAGCTCCGTGCGTACTTCTCCTCCTCGCCCGAGTGGCACGGGCAGCCGACGCGCAAGTCGTTCCCCACGGACCACCTGTTGTTGCGCCTGCCAAGCGGCGGTGCGAGTCTGTCAGCGGATCTCGCGCTCGTCGATTACGGTCGGCTCGACGAGACGTTCAACTCCGATCACCATCCCGTCACGGCTTGGATGACGTGGACTGCTGTGTACGATTAGTGACAAAGACCAAACGGCGAGGCAAGGCGAAATGATCCAGCTACGGCAGAAAGACGACGTGGACCCCCTGTGCCCGCACTGCGGCGAGTCACCAGGTGAAGTGTGGTTCCGCGAGCTGCGGAGCGGCTTTGGACGCCGCTATCTCTACTTCTGTTCCAGGTGCCGCAGAATCCTCGGTGTGTCGCACCGGAAGGGGTTCTGGATGGGGTGACGCCATCGCCTCCCGGCGCGTCCGACCGACGGGACGCGCCGGCTCGGGCGGCTCAGTCGCCGGACACGTCGGTCGTCTGTTCGCTGCCCGCTTGGATCGCCTTCAGGCGGGACTCCAGTTCCGCGATCCGAGCCTCGAGCCCGGCGACGTCGTTGCGCAGCGCGACTGGCGGAAGCTTGTCGACGGCGACGCGGACGGCCCGTTCGACCTTTTCCTGGAGCTCCTTCATTCGGCTGCGCGACTCCTCTTCGGCGGCCTCGAGCAGCTCCTCGCCTTCCTGTTTCTTGAGCTCCCCACGCCTCACGAGCTCGTCAATCTCCTCGCGGAGCTTGTCCACGAGGCCGACGCCGGCGTAGAAGGTGGCTCGGATGATGTTGGGCATATGCTCACCCCACGGTTGAGCGGGTGGGTAGGCGGCGGTGGCCACGGTGGCCACGCGACTGTTGCAAGGTCTCCAGCGGAGACTGAAGGGACCGTTAAGCGGAGATGAAATCCGCTGGCCTAGCCGAGGGGCGGCGAGCGGCGTTTGCGAACTCGCCGAGCAGGCGAGCGGCCAGTTCGGCAGAGCGTCAGCCCACGATCGAGTACGTTCGTATGTCGGGCGCCTCCGCCGTGATCGACTCCAGCTTCGGGAGAGCCTGCTGGACATGGTCACTCGAGAGGTGG
This sequence comes from Gemmatimonadota bacterium, assembly GCA_039591795.1. Classification (GTDB taxonomy): domain Bacteria; phylum Gemmatimonadota; class Gemmatimonadetes; order Gemmatimonadales; family GWC2-71-9; genus JBDHCY01. The sequence goes on from JBDHCY010000218.1 coordinate 6,056, forward strand.
GCGTCGAACGCAGCGGCGCTTTGCCACTCCTCCACGAAGGTGAAGTCCGTCGGGTCTTCTCTGTTCTGAAGAAGGTCGTAGGCGACGCAGCCAGGCTCGTTACGGGTGGGCGCGACGAGCCCGCTGAGAAGTTCCCGTACGGCGCCGACCTGATCGGGGCTCGCCTTGATTCGGGCCACGACTCTCAATGAATTCTCCGGCATTCCTCTTCTCCTTTTGACCGGTTCCTCCGACTGCCGCGACGTCTCGCTTCTGCGGTAGGGTACCCTCAGGCGCGGATTCCGGGAAGACTGCAATCGACCGCTGCGACACTGATCCGAGCGCGACATCCCCCGCCCCCGCAGCGTCCTCCCGGAGTAGATCTCGTGCCGCGGGAGGACAATGCGCCTTCAAGCCGGTCTACCAGCGGCCCGCTGCCGCGACTATGTTGAAGGTCGTGCTGGAGCCGTCCCTGCAACTCGGCTTCTTGCACGTAGATGGTACATCGACGGGACGTAGCGCAGTCCGGTAGCGCACCTGAATGGGGTTCAGGGGGTCGCGGGTTCGAATCCCGCCGTCCCGACTTACTTAAGTTGAACAAAGAGAGACAGTTGCGAGATGGGCGAGTCTTGAAGGCTCGCTCATTTTTTGCGCTTGTGCGCCAATAGTGTGCCAACGGATCGGAAATGAGCTGCAAG
>JBDHCY010000219.1:0-8841 GCA_039591795.1 Gemmatimonadota bacterium
TGCCGCGGCCACGTCCTCGAGAGACTCCCCCGCGAGGTGTGGCACGCCCAATGAATCGAACACGGCCTCGACTGGAGCGCCGAGTGCCGAGATGTGCGCGACGCCGTCTTCGCGGGGGAGCGAGCGCCGGATGGCTTCCCAGCCGACGAGCAGCGCAGCGACCAGGGCCGCGAGAACCGCCCCGCTGACCCACGCCACGACGGTGATCACTCGATGCAGCGGATGCCTCCTCGGTCGGGGTGGCACGCAATGATGCCGGTCCCCCGGCGGGCTGTCCACCGTCCCGTGGGGAAGCCGGCTTGACCTTTTCGCGTTCGTGGCAAGAATTTAGGGGCTCATGCGCTGTCCCCTCACAGCAGCTTTCCTCCTCACGCCGGTCGGCGTCGCACCGGCGTCGGCGCAGGGTCCGAGCATCTCTCGGATCCAGGGGACATGGCGCGCCCGGCTCGCGGATACTACCTACGTCGTAGTGATTCGGCCCGACTCCCCGGCGAGTCTCGGCGATCAGACCGTCCGCTGGCGGATTCAAGGGGACAGCCTGTTCGTCGCACTCGGAGAAGCATGGCATGGGTATCTGTATCCATTGGATCGAGATCGGCTGGTCCTTTCCGGGGGTGACTTGCCGGAGCCGACGACGCTGACTCGCCGTGGTCCTGCGCCCCCGCGTCCCGATTCGGTGCCGCTGCCGCACGCGTCTCCGTGGCCGCCGGTCCACACCTGGTGACCGGCGGCGAAGTCCCACCCACTGGGAAGAAGGCCCTCTCGCGCGAGTTGGCCGATTTTCTGATTGAATTCTCCATTGCCCTTCACAAGCACGCGATGTACCCCGAGGGCCATCCCTCGCTGATCCCCGCCGCGGGCGCTGTGGCGCAGCGCGCAGGGCTGCTCCTGGACAAGCGCGAGCGGCTCTCACTGGGTGTCGCCCGTCAGCAACTCGTGATCGAGGGGATCGCAACCGATCCCAAGCACCCGGTGTTGCGCGACCTGGCGGGCCGCATGCACCGCCACCATGTCGGTGCCGTGACATTCTATCGCGGCGTGGATTTCCCGGAGATCACCGAACTGCTGCACGCGATGTCCGTCGAGCCCGAAACGGAGGAGCAGGCGCTCGGCCTGAGCGAGCGCGATCTGTCGAGCACGTGGCCCCACCTGCGGCTCCACCGTTTGGCCTATGGGCAGCTCGAGCTGGTGGACCTCGACGAGCCGCGTGAAGATGAAGAGGCCCAGGAGGGTTCGGCGAGCCGATCGGCGGAGCTATGGGTGGGGCTCGCGCGAGCGGCACTCGCGATCCAGGAGGCCGATGCCGAGCTGCCGACGACGGAGCCAGCCGAGGTGGCACGCGCCATCGAGAAACACAAAGGCGGCGCTGCCTACGATCAGGTGATCGTTGGGTATCTTCTCCAGATCGCCGAGGAGCTCAAGGCGGCTGGCGGTGCCGATGCGATGGCATTGCGGCGCCGCGTCTCGAAACTCGTGGGCTCGCTCGATCCCGACACGCTCGAGCGGCTCGTTGACATGGGTGGCGATTTCACGCAACGAAAGAAGTTCGTGCTCGATGCCACCCACGGCATGGCGGTGGATGCGGTCATGGACGTGGTGCAGGCGGCGGCTACCACGTCCAGCAAGACCGTCTCGCACTCACTCGTGCGGCTCCTCTCGAAGCTCGCCTCGCACGCCGAGCACGGTGCCAGTGGTGTGCGACCCCATGCGGATCGCGCCTTGCGCGAGCAGGTGCGGCAGTTGATTACGACCTGGGAGCTCGAGGATCCGAACCCGAGCGAGTACGGCGCGGCGCTCGAGCGGCTGTCGAAGACCGGGCCGCTGTTCGCGGTTGCATCGCTCCCAGCCGAACATGCGGAACCGCTCCGCATGCTGCAGATGTGTCTCGAGATCGACGGAACGGGTTACCAGCTCGACCGGGCGGTCGATACGCTTCTCGCCGATGACCGGATTGGGCATTTGCTCGACCTCCTCGAGGAGGCGCAGGATCGAGGGAACGCGGTCGACGCGATCTGGCGTCGCGTGGCCACCGTGGAGCAGCTCGAGGCCGTGCTCGACCGAGAGCCGGTGGATCAGAGCGTGCTCGAGCGCCTCGTGCCCCGGATGGGCCTTGCCGCCGGGCCGCCGATGCTCGACGCGCTCGCCCGCGCGGAATCGCAGGCAACGCGGCGCAGGCTTCTGAGCCTCCTGGCTGGTCTCGGCCCGGGAAGGCGCTCCTCGCACTCCTTCCCGAATTGCCCGAGGGGTTTTCGGCCTCTCAGTTCCGCGGCCATACCGAGCCGCGTGTCCGGCGCGAATCACTCAGGCTGCAACTCCGAGTCTCGGAGGAGCGCGCTCACGCGATCTGTACGGCGCTCACCGATTCCGACCAACGTGTGCTTCGGCTCGGCCTCGGCGCAGTGCAGGAGCACTGTCCTCCCGCCGCGATCCCCCTTCTCATTGCGCGCGCCAACGATCGAGATCTTGCCTCAGACCTGCGCGTCTTGGCCATCCGAGCGCTCGGAACGGTGCGCTCGCCCCTCGCGCTCCAAGCGCTGCTCGGCGTGGCCGTCAGCGGCCGGACGATGCTCGGCCGGTTGCGGCTCGCGGCCAAGTCGCCGGAGCTCCTCGCGGCGATCACCGCACTCGGTCGCGGCTGGCAAGCCGATGCCCGGGCGTCGGCCGTGCTTCGCCGCGCACAAGGGTCGAGCGACGACGAGATCAGCACCGCCGCCCGCACCGCGGCAGCACGATGAGCGATCCCGTCCGCTTTCTGAACGCGACCGCGCAGGCGCTCGCCAAGCTGCACCTCTACGGCGAGAAACACCCGGCCCGACAACTCGCCATCGACGCGGCGTATCGGGAGCTCTTTGACCTCCAGGGGCACGACCCTCGGCCGCAGTTCACCTTCCTCGGTGACGAGGTCCTCTACGGCGACCGTCGACTCAAAGAGCTGGCCGGGTGGGACTGGGCGATGCGGTTCGCAGGTGTCGGGATTCAGCGGCTCCAGTTTGATGAGCACGTGAGTCGCGATGACTTCGAAATGTTTCTCGAGGATGCGATGGCGCTGCTCGGCCGCACGAAACCGGACACGTCCGAGGCTCGCCAGATGCGTCCGTCCAGCATCCGATTCGGCACCGTCGGGCTGCGTGGCGAATCGGAGACCGAAGACGAACCCCTCGAGACCGCGACGATCTCCTACTCGCTGGGCGACGAAGCCGAGGCAATCCGCTGGCTCCACGAGGAGATTGCGAGCGATCAACGGCTGCCGCTCGTGGAAGCAGAGGCGATCGTGCGGTCGCTCGCCGTGGCCATGCACGGCGACCGGCAGGTCGTCGTCCCGCTCTTGAATCTCAAGTCGTTCGACCAGTACACGACCACCCACTCGATGAACGTTTCCGTGCTCTCGATGGCACTCGCCGAGTTTCTCGGGCTGGGAGCCACAGACGTGCGTGCGTTCGGGATCGCCGGCCTGCTGCACGATCTGGGGAAGGTGCGCATCCCGCCGGAGGTGCTCACCAAGCGAGGCAAACTCACCGACGACGAGCGCATGCTCATGAACAGCCATCCGGCAGAAGGCGCGCGCATCATCCTCGAATCGGAGGAACAGCTCGACGTTGCGGCCGTGGTGGCCTACGAGCACCACATCATGCTGAACGGCGGTGGGTACCCCACCTTCCGGTTCCGGCGCGACTGCCACCGTGCCAGCCGCCTCGTGCACGTCTGCGACGTGTACGATGCTCTGCGTACGCGCAGACCCTATCGAGAGGCCTGGCCGATGCCTCGCGTGATCGTGTATCTCGAAGAGCGAGCCGGGCTCGAGTTCGATCCGGAAATCGTGCACCCGTTCGTGGCAATGATGCGTCAGTGGGAGCCGGTCGTCGCGGTCGACGAGGCGGACGCCGTCCCGGGCACCGTGGGCGATCCGGAGTACGGAGGCGAGGCCCCGGCCCCCGCACCTGCCGACGACACTGCCCTCAGCTGACCGAACCCAACACGATCGGGCCGAGCGGAGCGCGCTGCGCGGCAACGTGCAGGTCTCCCTGAAAGCCTGCCCGCGCAAGCGCTGCAGCCGCGGCCCCACGAGCGTGTGCCGGCGTGTTGCAGTGGATGCTGAGATGTGCCAGTACGACGGCCCGCAAGCCCGGATGACACAGCCCCGTCAGGGCTGCTGCCGAGCACCGATTCGAAAGGTGGCCGGCGGCGCTCGTGATCCGCGCCTGCACCGCCGGTGGATAAGGGCCCCAACGGAGGAGCCCCTCGTCGTGATTGGCTTCCAGGATCACACACGCTGCGCCAGCGAGGAGCCCGGCAACTGGCGGACCCACGTGTCCGAGATCGTGGGCCAGCGCGACGGTGCCACCGCCAACGCCGTCCACGGCCAGCGCGACCGGCTCCGCGGCGTCATGCGCCGTGGGCGCGGTCCGGATACGCAGCCCGCCGACCTCGGTGGCCCCCGAGCGTGCCAGTGGGATCCACCGAGTCCCGGCGGTGGGAGCTGGCCTCAATGCCCGCCACGTCCCCTCGGTGGCCGCGATGGGCACGCCGAACCGGAGCGCGAGGGCCGCTGCGCCACGCGCGTGGTCGCCATGCTCGTGCGTGAGCACGAGCGCTCGTAGACGCACGAGCGGCACACCCAGCGCCCGCGCGCGTCGTGCCACGCTGCGCGGCCCGAACCCCGCGTCGAGCATCACTGCGTCGACGCCGTCGTCGACGAGCACGGCGTTCCCGCGCGATCCGGACCCCAACACGTACGCCTTCACGCGCTCACGTGCGCGTCGTAGAGCCGCCCCAGGAATGCACGCATGGCGTCGTCGACGGCCACGTCGCGGCGGGGGAGCACGCGTGCTGCGATGGTGAGAAAACCGTCGCGCCGCATGCGGCCGGTACCATCCGCACCCCATGCGAAGGGAGGTACCGAGCGTGGCGGGCGCATCGCGCCGAAGACGTTCGCGCCAGTCCCCACCACGGTGCCGGTGCCGAGGAGCGTACCGATCGCCGTTTTCGCATGATCGCCGACGAGTGAGCCAAGAAACTGCCGCCCCGTCACCAGCTTGACACCGTCCACCTCGAGTGCGATCGCACCGTACGTGTTCTTGAGGTTTGACGTGATCGTTCCGGCACCGAGATTCGCCCAGTGCCCGATCACGCTGTGGCCCACGAACCCGTCGTGGGCCTTGTTGGCGTAGCCCATCATGATCGTGGCCGCCATCTCGCCGCGCGCCGTGCAACGGGGCCCGATGGCGACGTGCTTGATCGGGCCGCCGGCGATTCGCGCGCGTGGGCCGATCCAGACCGGACCCTCCAGCCTCGTGTCGGAGCGCACGATGGCCCCAGCCTCGAGCACGATCGGCCCGGTACGCACGTCGAAGACCACCCCAGGCTCGACTGTCGCCCCGTAGATGGCCAACTGTCCGGGATCGCCGAGGACCGTCGTCGCTGGTGGGACCTCGTCGCCGCGATCGGGAGCCATCCGCGCTTCGAGCTCGATCGCGAGGAGTCGCTCGAGCGCGGTCACGAGGTCGAATGCTCCCTGCAGGAGCATTCCTTCGACCGGCTGGGGCGGCCCGACTGCTGGCCGGGCGTCGGGATCCCATTCTGTCCCGGCCGGGACGACCCAACCCACTGCCCGGTCGCCGTGCATGAGTGTCGCTCCCGCCGGTGCGTCCTCTGGCAGCGTCCCGAACGGGAGGAAATCGGCCGAGCCTACGACGGCCGGGCCCGCGACGGGGAGGGGTGCTGTGACGGGGAGCGTTGCGATCTCGGGGAACGGGACCAGATGCGGGGCGACGTGCAGGGCGCTGACGGGCGCGTCGACGAATGCCTCCCACCACTCGCGCAGGCAGCGGACCCCGGCACGCAACTCGGCCACCGGCCGGCACGAAGCAAAGGGCGCCCACGCCGGGGTCGGCGGCGGGTCGACGAGATGGAGCGTGCGGCTCATGTTGGACCCCCCAGCTCGGACGGGAGGCGAGCGAGCACGGACTTCAAGTCCGCAGCCGCGTCGCGGCTCGCGACGAGCGTCACACCGTTTGCCTGCACGACGACGAGCTCCTGCACCCCAGCGAGCACGATCGGCGCGCCCTCGGTCCACACGACGCAGGAGGCTGCATCAACGAATGCGGCGGTCCCGTGCGCGAAGTTACCCGCGGAGTCGGTCGGATTGACTCGAGGGACAGCTGCCCATGAGCCGACGTCGTCCCAGTCGAACGCCGCACGGACAACGGCGACGCGGGCGGAGCGCTCAAACACGGCTGTATCGATTGCGGCCGGCGTCACGCGTGCGAAGAAGGCCGAGGTATCGCCCGCCTCGAGAGCGGGGAGCGCCGGCGCGAGCTCTGTAGCGTGAGCGCTCACTTCAGCGGCGAAACGGCGGGCGGTCCACGCGAACAGCCCGGAGTTCCACAGCGCGCCGTCGGCGATCAGCTGCGAGGCGAGTTCCGCGCTGGGCTTCTCGACGAAGCGGCGCACACGCTGCGCATCGTCGAACTCATCGCCGGGAACGATGTATCCGAGACCCGGGTCAGGGCGGGAGGGCGGCACGCCCACCGTCACCAGGACGTCCGCCGCGCCCGCGAGCTCGAGCGCTCGCGCGGCCGATGCCCGGAATGCCTCCGAATCGCCGATGGCCCAGTCGGCGTGGAGCGACAAGACCGCAGCAGCGGGATCGCGCTGTGCGATCTGAGCGGTGGCCCATGCAAGCGCGGGCGCAGTCGAGGCCGCGCGGGGCTCTGCCAACACGTTCTCGGCGGGAATCTCGGGCGCGAGCCGTTGGATCGCCTCGACCAGCCCTGCTCCCGTGACGATCAACCGGCGCTCGGCGGGGATGAGGCCGTCGAGACGCCGAAGCGCCTGCACGAGGAGCGGCTCCTCGCCGGCGAGAGAGAGGAGCTGCTTGGGTTGATCGCTCGTCGAGAGGGGCCAGAAACGGCTCCCGACTCCACCTGCGAGGACGATCGCCCAGTTCACGTGCGCGGTCGGATCGCTCTGTTAGAAGAGCGCGGTGATGGCGGGGTGGTATCGCTTCAGATCGTAGAGGAGCTCACCGACGTCGGTCTGGGGTGCGACGAGAATCGCGAGGAGCGCCCCGCCGCCGAGCACCGTCACGAGCGCCAGCCCATCTCCGAACTCGAACACACCGCCGGCGAACGGCCCCCGGCGCGACGCACCGCCGAACTCGTCGCAGGCCCTCACGATGGCGGGCACGAGCGCGGCGAGACCCTCCGGGTCGATGCCGTCTCCCATGCGCGAGTCGATCGGGAGTCCGTCCTCGCCCACCGCAACGACAGCCTGCACCCCTTGCCGTCGGACGAGCGCGTCGAGCACCTGGCGGATGGTCGCCATACGGCGGCCAACGTAGGAACGCGTGTGGCGGAAGTCAAGGATCGACGGTGGGTTGACCGGCCTCCGGGGCGCGGCTTAGCTTCCGGCCACGACCGATGTCCCGCCTCGCTCACGTCTTCGCGATAGCCGTCTTCGCTGTCTTCGGCGCCGCCTGCGGCACCGATTTCACGCTGCCACCGGCCCAGGTGGCCAACATGGTCGACACCGTCACGCTCCACGCGCTCGACGGCTCGGCGATCACGCTCCCGAGCGCCTACAACTTGCTTTTCGCAGAGCCGATCCGCACCGATCGAAGCGTCGATTTCGACTTCGCCGTGAACGTGATCGACGACTCGGTGTTGTTGTTCCCCACCGGTGCGCTGGACTTCCAGGATCTGTCGGGATGGCTCCGCGTCGACCTCGCGTTCGACGAGGTGCTCATCGCGCCCGACGTGGCGTACGTCACCGAGGAGCCCGCGGCGCTGCAAGTGGGCGATGTGTTGGTGCTCCGGTCGCGCGTGATCTCCTGCTTCGGCGCCTTCCTCCCCGTCTACGGCAAGATGGAAGTGCTCGACGCGTCGGTGGCGAACCGGTTGGTGACGTTCCAGCTCCTCCTCGACCGCAATTGCGGGTATCGGGGGCTCGAGCCCGGAACCCCGACGCAGTAGGCGGCACGTGATCGACGTTCGCGCGTTGCGAGAGGCGCCTGCCGCCGCTCGGGAGGCTCTCGACCGACGGGGCGATCCCGCCCTGGCCGGGGCACTCGACGCCATTCTCGAGGGCGACCGCCGCCGACGAGAGCTCGTCACCACCGCCGACGCGAAGAAGGCCGAACGCAACACGGCCAGTGCCGAAGTTGCCCGCGTGAAGCAGGCGGGTGGCGACGTGGCCAGTGCGGCAGCGGGTCTCCGGTCGCTCAGCCGGGAGATCAAAGAGCTCGACGAAACCCTCCGCACGGTTGAGGCGGAGCTCGACGGTCGGCTCCTCCGCATTCCGAACCTGCCCCTGCCGGACGTACCTGAAGGAGGCGCGGAGCACAACCGCGTCGTGCGGGAGTGGGGTACCCCTCGGACGTTCGACTTCGATCCCAAGCCGCATTGGGCCGTGGGCGAAGCGCTCGGAATCCTGGATCTCCCGGCGGGCGCCCGCGTCAGCGGGTCGGGTTTCCCGGTACTGCGAGGCGCGGGTGCGCGGCTCGCGCGTGCGCTGAGTGCGTTCATGCTCGACCTCCACACGAGCGAGCACGGATATGAGGAGGTGCAGGTGCCATACCTCGTCTCGCGAACCGCGATGCGAATGACGGGTCAAGTGCCGCACCTCGAGGACGACATGTACCGCACGACCGACGACCTCTTCCTCATCCCGACCGGCGAGGTCCCGCTTACCAATCTCCACCGCGACGACGTCCTGTCCGCGGAGCAGCTCCCGATCGCCTACGCAGGACTCACAGCATGCTTTCGTCGCGAAGCTGGCGCCGCCGGCAAGGAGACTCGCGGTCTCACTCGCGTTCACCAGTTCGACAAAGTGGAGCTGGTGCGT
>JBDHCY010000220.1:0-6443 GCA_039591795.1 Gemmatimonadota bacterium
ATGAAACCCGCGCTGATCGTTGGCGCCCAAACCGCGGCCCTCGGCGTCGTGCGCGCGCTCGGCCGCCGTGGAGTGCCGGTTGTGGTGCTGCATTACCGGTCCACCGACACGGCGTACCGATCCCGCTATGCGACCGACGCGATCAAGATCACGCCACCCGACCACGACGAAACAGCCTTCGTTGAGGAGCTGCTCGCCCTGGCCGATCGGCACGGCCGCGGGCTCGTGGTCCCGACCACCGACGAAGCCATCGTCGCAGTCTCCCGCAATCTGTCCGCCTTGCAAACTCACTACGCGGTGGCCTGCACGCCCTGGGAGATCACCAACACGTTCATCGAGAAACGGCTCACGTATGCCCTCGCCGAGCGCATCGGCGTGCCGTGCCCGCGCACGTCCGTCCCGGCGTCGGAGGATGACGTATTACGCTACGCCGACATCGCCGATTTTCCGTGTCTGGTCAAGCCGTCACAGGGCCATCAGTTCGTGGCGCGGTTCGGACGGAAGATGTTCCGGGTCGAGACACGGCAGGAATTGCTCGACAGCTACCATCAGGCGACCGAGGCCGGCTGCGAGGTCATGCTCCAAGAGTTCATTCCCGGTGGGGACGGCGCGGGCGCAAACTACAACTCCTACTGGTGGGACGGGGAGCCGCTCGTGGAGTTCACAGCGGAGAAGTTGCGGGGGGGGCCTCCGGCTGTGGGTTCGCCTCGGGTCCTCAAGAGCCGTGAAGTGCCGGAGGTGCTCGCGCCGGGCCGCGATATTTTGCGTGCGATGGGATTCCACGGCTACGCGTGCACCGAGCTCAAGCGCGACCCGCGGGATGGCGTCTTCAAACTGATCGAGGTGAACGGGCGGCACAATCTGTCTACGGCCCTCGCCGTCCGCTGCGGGATCGATTTCCCATGGCTCCAGTATCGTCACCTGATCGACGGCGTGCTGCCCGCGTCAGCGCGCTTCGAGGAGGGCGTGTACTGGATCGATCTGGTCCGCGACGTGGGGTACAGCGTGACCCATCGTCGGTCGGAGCGCTATCCCCTTGGCGACTACGTCCGGCCGTATACCCGGCGCCATGTGTACGCGGTTCCGAGTTGGCGCGACCCAGCGCCGTTCCTGCAAGAGTGCCGCAGCCTGCTCACGCGGCTCAAGAGGAGCGGAGGCGACGGACCGCCCAATGCCGCGGAACCGATCCCCGCCACGAACGGCGTGGAGCGCTGACGCGACCTACGCGAGACAATTCCCCGATGCGGTGAACGTACCACCTTGCTCGAATACGCCCGAGGCTTCGACGGCGTACGTAGAGACCGCACCGCTGCTGCTCAGCTTCTCGATCGCAAGGGTGGCGCTCGTCAGCCGGCCGATCGTCTGATTGCCGTCGGGAGTCTGCTGCAAAACCTGAAACAGGTCGACCCTGGTCTCGCGACCACCATTCTCATCCGGCCAGCCGGTAACGGTCACGTCCGTTCCGGTATCCGGATCGTGCCACATGGCACGAAACGGGGAACCCGGGGTCGCCGGCTGACAGGTAAGCTCGATGTCCTGGACAGCAAAGTTGAGAGGTGCCTCGGACATCAACTCGAATTGGCCGGAGAGATTGACATCGCCAGCGCTAGCAGCCGTGCGCATGTCCCCGTCGGCTTGTGAGTCTGCTGAACCTCCGCACGAACACAAGATCGCAGTGGACACGAGCAGTGTTGCCTTGATCGCGGTGCGCATCGTGAGTGACCTCTGGGGGAGCTTTGTTTTGGTTGACGGCTGAGCACAGGGTGTCCGACGTGTCCCGGACTGTCCACATGGGACAAACCGCGCCGCGCTCACCGCTCCGCGACGCTCGCCTCCATCGGCAGCCGCATCTTGCGCAAGAACTCGTCGAATTGTGGGTCGGCTCTCAACGGGTCGCACAGCGGCTCCACAGCGAGATACGCGAGCCAGCCACGACGCTCGGCGTACGCGCGCTCCAGCCACTCGAACGCCCGGTCCCATTCCTCGAGCGCGGTGTGGAGCATCACGAACGCAACTGGGCTCACGTACCGCTCGTCAGCCCGCGCCCGGAGTTCGGCAAGTAGCGCGCGCGCCTCGTCCTCCCGTCCCTGGCGGGCCAGCACGTCACCGAGCCCCGCCGTCGCATACGCGGTTTCTTTGGAAATGGACAGCGCTTCGCGAAAGGCCGCTTCTGCGTCCGACAGTGAGCCCATCTGCCCCAGGACGAGCCCGAGCACGCGATGGCTCTCCTCGGCGGTGGGGTTGAGGGCGATCGCGCGTCGCAAGTGCGTCACGGCCGGCTCCCAGCGTCGCGCGTAGTAGTAGGTCCACCCAGCCGTTCGCCAGAGCGCAACCGATGCCGGATCGAGCTCCACCGCCGTGAGCGCTTCGCGAATGGACTCGTCGAACCGGCCGGCTGCCGCCAATGGCATCGAGTACCACTGACGCGCCGTCGCATAGCGCGGGTCGAGCGCGATCGCCCGTCGAAACTCTTCGAGCGCGCCCTCCCAATCGAAGTCGTGAATGAACAGCACCCAGGCCAGCGAGCTGTGCGCCTCGGCCAAGGCCTCGTCGAGGCCGAGCGCCTGCCGCGCGTACGCCTTTGCACGCTCCATTCCCTCAGTGACGGGAAGACCGCGATAGTCGATCGCCAGCGCGTGCGCGTCGGCGAGGCCCGTGTAGGCCAGCGCGTAGTCGGGATCCTCCGCAATCGCCTGCTCGAAATAGCGGATCGCCTCCGCCGCGCCCTCCTGGGTCCGCTTGTTCCAGCAGAAACGCCCCTTGAGATAGACCGAATAGGCCCTGACGTTGTCCGTGTAGCGCTTCGCGGCGGTCGGGGCGCCCACACCGGTGAGCGTTGCGCGGAGCGTGTCGACAATCGACTGCGCGATCTCTTCTTCGAGCGCGAACACATCCTCGAGATCGCGATCGTAACGCGCCGACCAGAGGTGCTTGCCGTCCTCGACGCTCGTGAGCCGAGCCGCAATGCGGAGCCGACTGCCGGCCTTCCGCACGCTGCCCTCGATCACGGCCGTGACACCGAGCCGCGCGCCGATCGCGCGCACGTCCAGCGGCTGTCCTTTGAACGCGAATACCGATGTGCGCGAGGCGACGCGCAGACCCTCCACGCGGGTCAGGGCGTCAATCAGCTCGTCGGTGAGGCCGTCGCTGAGGTACTCGTTGTCCGGGTCGGCGCTGACGTTCACGAACGGGAGCACGGCGATCGCACGTGCCGTGCGCGATACCGGCGCACCTCGGCTGGGCGCGCTCGCCGACGCGCGCAGCGCCTCAGCGAAGTCCGCTGCCCGGTCGAACCGCTCGGCGGGATCCTTGGAGAGCGCACGGGCCACGGCGTGGTCCGCGGCGCTCGGAACGTCGGGCCTGTGGGCCCGCACGGGGTCCGGTGGCTCCGAGAGGTGCTGGAGGATCGTCGCTCGCGCGCCACCGCCTGCGAACGGCGGCCGCCCGGCGAGCATCTCGTAGAGCACACACGCAAGCGAGTATACGTCGCTCCGCCCATCTACCTCCTGCTCGGCGCTCGCCTGCTCGGGACTCATGTAGGCCGGCGTTCCGAGCGCGAGTCCCCGCTCGGTGATCGTCTCGGCGGTTCCTGCCATCCACAACGCTCGCGCCACACCGAAATCCGCGACCACCGCACCACCCTCGTGGAGGAGGATGTTCTCGGGCTTGATGTCTCGGTGCACGACCCCCTGCCGGTGCGCGAAATCGAGCGCGGCCGCAACTTGGCGCGCGATCCGCACCGCATCGGCCACCGGCAGCGGACCCTCCCGCTCGAGCCGCGTGCGCAGGGTGTCGTAGTCGAGGAACGGCATCACGAAGTAGAGAAGCCCGTCGCACTGACCCGAGTCGTGGAGCGGCACGATGCCGGGATGCGCGAGGCGCGCGGCGATCTCGATCTCCCGGAGGAACCGTTCGGGCTCGTAGCTGGCGGCGCCCTGCCCGGGCGGCAGAACCTTGACAGCGACCGATCGTCGGTGCCGAAGGTCGCGCGCCAAGAAGACGACAGCCATGCCCCCACGGCTCAGTTCTCGCTCGATCGTGTAGCGGCCGGAGAGCGCGGTGGCGAGGCGGGCGGAGAGACCCTGCATCCGCGCGAATATACGTCGCCTGCGCCGGGCAGGTGGGTTGACGCCCCCCGGCCCGCAGGGCGTATCTTGGCCCCGTCACGGATTGGCCAATCATCGCTCCGAGCGCATGAGGACTACGCATGGAACCGCGGCACGCCCTGATCACCAACGATGCCGTCGTCCTCGGTCTACTCGCGGCCACGCTGGGTGTCATCTTCTGGACGGCGCACAGCCCCCGGCCCGTCTTCCGCGCCTTCTACAAGTACGTCCCGGCGCTGCTGCTGTGCTATTTCATTCCCTCGCTCTACAACACCTTCGGGCTCATCGACGGCGAGCAGTCGCGACTCTACTTCGTGACGTCGCGCTACCTCCTCCCGGCAACGCTCGTCTTGCTCACGCTCAGCATCGACATCCATGGCATCATTCGGCTCGGCCCGAAAGCGCTGATCATGTTCCTGACCGGCACGACGGGCATCGTGCTCGGCGGCCCGCTTGCGATCCTCATCATGTCCGCCGTGAGCCCCGAGACCGTAGGCGGACAGGGCCCCGACGACGTGTGGCGGGGGCTCACCACGGTGGCAGGGAGCTGGATCGGTGGGTCGGCCAACCAGGCCGCGATGAAGGAAGTGTTCGAGGTGGGAGACGAGATGTTCTCGGCCATGGTCGCTGTGGACGTGCTCGTCGCCAACGTCTGGATGGCCGTGCTCCTCTACCTTGCCGCCCGGTCGAAGAGCATCGATGCGCGCATCGGCGCGGATACCACCGCCATCGAAGACCTGCGCCGCAGGGTGACCGAACTGCACGAGCGATACGCCCGCATCCCGAGCCTTCCCGACCTCATGATCATTGCAGGTGTCGGGTTCGGGGTGACGGCGGGGGCCCACGTCCTCGCCGAGTGGATTGCACCGACGATCGCGCAGCACGCCCCCGCCCTCGAACGACTGAGCCTGACCAGCTCCTTCTTCTGGCTCGTCGTCATCGCGACGACCGCCGGCCTGCTCCTCTCGTTCACGCGGGCCCGCGAACTCGAGGGCGCCGGCGCCTCGAAGGTGGGCTCGGCGATGCTCTACTTCCTGATCGCGGCCATCGGGATGAACATGGACATTGGCGCCGTGCTGGACCGGCCCGACCTCTTCGCGATCGGAGGCATCTGGATGGCCATCCATGCCGGACTACTCCTCTCCGTGGCCTATTTCATCGAGGCGCCGACGTTCTACATGGCAGTTGGCAGCCAGGCCAACGTCGGCGGCGCCGCGTCGGCGCCCGTCGTGGCCTCGGCGTTCCACCCGTCTCTTGCCCCCGTGGGGGTGCTGCTGGCCGTCCTCGGCTACGCCCTCGGGACCTACGGCGCATGGCTCTGTGGTCAGTTGATGCGCATCGCCGCACAGTAAGGCGGACCGCAACGCTCCCTCCACGCCGCATCGCTCTTCGGGGTCCGATTGATCGACTGCTGCTTCTCTCCTCGGAAACATCTCCTGCGCCGGTTTGACCCGGTCCGACGATTACGGGATCCGGGGTCGAGCAATACGCGTTTCTAGGATCGCGAGGCGGTCAGGGCGGCCCGACCTCATCGCGCACGCTGCACAGCTGGAGCCGTCCCATCGTCTGGTACACGGGGAGGTGGAATGTCACCCGAGATCACGGTCTACGGAGCGCATTGGTGCCCCGACTGCCGCCGCAGCAAGCAATTCCTCGGTGAACACCAGGTTCCGTACCACTGGGTGGACATCGAGGAGGACGCCGAGGGTGAGCGATTCGTCATCGAGGCAAACGACGGCAAGCGCCGGATACCCACGATCGTGTTCGGCGACGGCAGTGTGCTCAGGAATCCGCCCAACGCCGAGCTCGCCACCAAGCTGGGCCTCAAGACGGTCGCGGAGCGCCATCACTACGATCTCGTGGTGGTGGGGGCGGGGCCGGCCGGTCTGACCGCCGCGCTCTACGCTGCTCGTGAGGGAATCGATACCTTGGTCATAGAGCGAGCGGCGATCGGTGGACAGGCAGCGGGGACGGTGCACCTCGACAACGTGCCCGGGTTCCCGGAGGGGATCGAAGGAGCCGAGCTGGCGCGCCGCTTTCGGGCCCAGGCCGAGCGGTTCGGGGTCGAGATCCTCCAGACCCAAGACGTGGCGGGGATCCACAGTCACGACAACTATCACTGCGTGACGACGCAGACGGGGACGGAGTACAGCGCTCTGGCCATTCTCCTCGCCACTGGGAGCCGCTACCGCCGCCTGGGAGTACCCGGCGAGGATGATTTTCTCGGAGCGGGCGTGCACTTTTGTGCCACGTGCGACGGGGCGTTCTACAAAGGGGAACCCGTGGCCCTCGTCGGCGGCGGGAACAGTGCTGCGGAAGAAGGTCTCTTCCTCCTCC
>JBDHCY010000221.1:0-6442 GCA_039591795.1 Gemmatimonadota bacterium
GTGTCGCCACGTTCCACGGGCTCGGCCGAAGCCACCAGCCGAGGGCCTCCGCGGCTGCCACACCCGCGATGATGAGCAACGCCAGCCGGCTCACATGGAGCGCCCGGTGCAGGCCCATCCACCAGGGGTCCTTGGCTGTCGTCGAGCGGGCGCGTAGCGCACCCTCGGCTGCAGCCTCTTCCGCCAACGCGAACACCGCAGCCCAGAATGCTGCGAGGAGCGCCACCGCCGACGCCCCGAGCACCAGCGCGACACTCATCGTAATCGACCGCCAAACGACTGGACGTAGCGCTCCTGCCGCCGCCACATCGGGCTGCGCGTTCGCCGCTCTCCGCTCGGATGGTCGTACCCCAACGCGTGCAGTGCGCCGTGAACGGCGACCCGCAGGAGTTCCTCGGACGGCGCGATGTCGAGCGCCCGCGCGTGCGCGCGTGCTACGTCGGGACAGACGTAGATGTCGCCCACCACCGATCCGTCGGGCTGCGGGAGACCCCAGGCGATCACGTCGGTCAACCGACGGCGGCCAAACCACCGTCGGTGCAGACGCCGCATGTCTTCTGCATCGAGACAGGTCACCGAGAACGTCGCGCGACGGCCCTCGCCCCGTGCGACGCGCCGGGCGACGCATGCGAGCCGGTCTTCAAGAGGCACGGGACGCCCACCGGGACGAAATCCCGCCGCCTGCCGCTGGATAGTCGATCCGATTGTGGTGCACTCCCGTGAGCACCCCGAGAAACTCCCTCTTCACCCGATCGAGGTCCGCAAGCGTGAGCGGTGCCTCCCGGAGCTGCCCCTGTTCGATCCGCTGCTGCACGATGTGGTCCACTGCCGTGCGGACCTTCTCGGGTGTCGGATCGTCGAGCACGCGCACGGCCGCCTCGACGGCATCGGCCAGCATCGCCACCGCCGTCTCAGCCGATCGCGGGAGGGGACCCGGATAGCGATAGTCCGCCGGGTTGATCTGGTCGCTGCCGCGCTCCTGTGCCCGAACCAGGAAGTAAGTGATCGGCATCGTGCCGTGGTGCTCCGGGATGAACGAGCGGACCACGGCCGGGAGTCGATGCTTCGCCGTGAGTGCGAGGCCATGATCGACGTGGTCCCGAATGATCTGCGCCGATTTCTGCGGCTTCATGCGGTCGTGCGGATTCACCCCGCGGGTTTGGTTCTCGACGAAATACAGCGGATTGGCCAGCTTCCCGACGTCGTGGTAGTAGCAGCCAACCCGGGCGAGGAGACCATTGGCTCCGATCGCCGTGGAGGCCGGCTCGCAGAGGTTGGCCATGGCCACGCTGTGCGCGTACGTGCCCGGTGCCTCGGTGGCCAGTCGCCGCAGGAGTGGATGGCTCGGGTCCGAGAGCTCAAGCAAGCTGAGGTCGGTCGTGATCCCGGTGGCCCACTCGGCCAAAGGAAGCGCCATCATGACGAGGGCGGACGAAAAGACGACGTTGACCGTTCCCCAGATCCCGCTTTGCCCGATCTCGGTGAGTGTCCACCGCTCGCTCAAACCGACCGCGAGCGCCGCCACCACGAAGGCGGCGGCGACGACGAGGACTGAGAAGTACACCTGGCTCCGTCGCCGCACGATGCGCATCGAGAGCGCCGCGGCCACAGCCGGGATCAACATCAAGAAGAGTGCGGGTGTCGTCCCGAAGACCGGCTGGGTCGCGACAGCCACCGCACCCACCATCGCGGCGATCGTCGACAGGCGCCCGTTGAAGAGCGCCGTCACGAGCATCGCGAGGAGCGGCAGTGGCACGAGCTCCGGCCTAGCCGGGAAATAGCGGGCAACCGCCGCCGCTCCACCGACGATGATGGCGAAGAGCACCCCAAACAGCACCATCTGTCGGAGGTCGCCGTAGGTCTCACGTCGGTAGAGTTGGAGAAGCGCCCAGAATACCGCCAATGGAAGCGCGAATCTGAGCCAGGGTCCGAGTCCACGTCTCGCAAGGGTCGCCACCATGCCGCGGCCGCTCCGAGCGTCCCACTCGGCCCGCAACGCATCGAGCCGGCTCAGCACTTCTTCAGTGACGGGCTCCCGCGCCGCGACGACCCGGTCTCCCTCGCGAACGGTGTATTTCACAGGACTCACACCGCGACGCAGCTCGGTGCGAAGCTGCTCGGTCTCGGCACGATTGTAGACGATGGTTGGGCGAAACACGGCTTGAAGGATCTTGGCGTACGCCCCTCGAGCGACCGCGGAGCGCGCATCTGGGTTCGTTGTTGCGGCTCGCGCCAAGTAGTCCTCATACGAGAGCAAGGAGTCACGCAGGACGTTGCTCTCGGTGCCCTCCCGTCTCAACGTCACTTCCTGAGCCTGCTCCGACGACAGCAATCCCGCACCCGCCACGCCCCGCCGGAGCGTCGCTCCGAGGTGCCGACCCACCCCAGCCTGCAATCCGTTCCGCCGCCCAGGGTTGACGAGGTAGGTCGCTTCGGGGGTGGTCAGAGCGAGGCCGAGGTCGCTGGCCGCGACCACCACACTGTCGACGCCACCGGGCGCCGCCTCTTCGAGCGCGCGGAACAGGCGCTCCACGAGTCTCAATGTCGAGTCGTACGCCTGCGGACGGTATTCGAAGATGGGCCGGAGCCCCGCCGCGCGGGTTGCTGCCTCGACGTCGAGTTCGAGCTGGGTCTTTCGAACGGGGAAATCGAACGGCGCAATGATGTCTTGCCGCGGAACCTGGTTGACCTGAAACGTCGGGAGCCGGTCTGGCGACGCGCCGGGGAAGGCCAACACACCGAGAACGGCGACGGCCACGACCCAACCCCATCGCAGGCCGTGATAGACGGCTTCACGACCGATCCGGGTGTCCGAGAGATGCTGGAGAATCTCTCGTCGTTTGTCGGTGGCGCTCACGAGCCTACATCCTCCGCGTATGCCTGGATGATGTCGCGCACGAGCCGATGTCGCACGACGTCGCTGTCTTGCAGGTAGCAGAACGCGATGCCGTCGATGCCAGCTAAGATGCGCTCGACTTGAATGAGTCCCGATTCCTCGCGCGAGGGGAGATCGATCTGCGTCTTGTCTCCGGTGATCACCGCTCGTGACCCTACGCCGAGCCGCGTGAGGAACATCTTCATTTGCGCCCCGGTCGCGTTCTGGGCCTCATCGAGGATGACGAACGCCTCCGAGAGCGTACGCCCGCGCATGTACGCCAGCGGTGCAATCTCGATCACTCGGTGCTCGAGAGCCTTTTGCACGCGCTCGTGAGGCATCATGTCCTCGAGCGCGTCGTAGAGGGGACGGAGGTAGGGATCCACCTTGGCCTGCAGGTCGCCCGGGAGAAAGCCGAGGCTCTCCCCCGCCTCCACGGCCGGACGGGCGAGCACGATGCGTCGCACGCGCTTTCGCGCCAGCGCGTCGACCGCCGTCGCGACCGCGAGGTAGGTCTTGCCGGTGCCCGCCGGACCGATCCCCACGACGATGTCGTGCTCCGCAATCGCTCTGAGGTACTCGCCCTGACCCGGTGACTTGGGTTGGATGATCCGGCGCATTCCTGGAAGCACGATGCGCCACGAGCCCTGTTCGGCTGGCTGCTCTCCATCGGCAGCGTCTCTGGCGAGCTGTTCGACGTCCTGCTGGTCGAGCGGACCGCCCATCCGCGCGCGATCGATCATGGCCTGGGCAACGCTGGCAGCTCCATCGATGCGGTCGCTGGCCCCGGTCAGCGCCAGCGCGTCACCTCGAAGCGAGACACGGACACCGGCCAGTCGTGCCAACTCCACGAGGTTTTCGTCGTTGACCCCGGCGAGCGCGAGAGGATCCACGCCCTCGGCGGAGAGCCTTCGGGTCACCGTCCCGGCACCGCTCATTCGGTCACCTGTAAGTGCAGTGCCGCGAGGTCATCGGGCGCCACCGGCGCCGGCGCCCCTTCGAACAAGGCACGTGCCGCTGTCGTCTTCGGAAACGCGATGACTTCCCGCAGGCTCGGTGCGCCCGCGAGGAGCATCGCGATCCGGTCGAACCCGAGCGCGATTCCACCGTGCGGCGGGGCGCCGGCCGCCAGCCCCGTGAGCAGGAAGCCAAACCGCGCCTCGGCCTCCTGCTCATCGAGCCCAAGAAATTGAAACACGATGCGCTGCAGCTGGGGATCGATGATTCGGATCGAGCCAGAGCCGAGCTCGTTGCCGTTGTACACGACGTCGTAGTGGAGCGCGCGGCACGACCACGGATCGGTCGTCAGGCGTGCGGCGTCATCGGGATGCGGCGCCGTGAAGGGATGGTGTGCGAACACGGCAGCGCCCGTCTCGGGATCGCGCTCGAAGAGCGGGAACTCCACGATCCAGACAAACGCGTGATCGACTCGGGGCGCCATCCCCAACCGGCTGATCGTCTCGGTGCGGATCTGATCTAGCGCCGGCGATGTGAGCCGGTCGGGACCGGTCACGACGAGCAGCGTCGCGCCATCCTCGAGGGCGGCTTGCTCGAGCGTCAGGTGCTTCGCGAGCGAGCCCACCAATCGCTCCCCCTCGCGCCGCAGCCAGGCCAGGCCGCCGAGGCCGCTCCCCCGCGCACTCGCGGTCAATGCATCGGTGTCGCGGCGCGAGAGGCGCCCTCCAGCCGGGAGCTCGAGCGCGCGGGCCCGGCCCCCTTCGGCCAGCTGCGCGGCGAAGAACTCGAGGGCCCACTCCCGCGCGCGCTCGGTGATGTCTTCCACCTCGAGCCCGAAGCGGAGATCCGGCTTGTCCGTGCCGTAGCGCTCCAGCGCGTCTGCGTACTTCAAATGCGGAAACGGGGACGGAACGGCATGCCCCGCCTCACTCCACAGGGCGACGAGCAACCTCTCGACCACGCGGAACACGTCCAGCGTGTCGACGAACGACGCCTCGAGGTCGATCTGCGTGAACTCGGGCTGCCGATCCGCACGGAGATCTTCGTCCCGAAAGCACCGGGCGATCTGGAAGTAGCGATCGTAGCCCGCCACCATGAGAAGTTGCTTATAGATCTGCGGTGACTGGGGAAGCGCGTAGCACTCACCCGCCTGCTCCCGGGAAGGCACGAGAAAGTCGCGAGCTCCTTCGGGGGTCGGTCGCGTGAGAATCGGCGTCTCGATCTCCAGGAAGTCGAGCTCCGACAGGGTGGCGCGGGCGCGTTGGAGAAGACGGTGGCGGAGCGTGAGATTCGCGATCATCTCGGGCCGCCGCAGATCGAGATGCCGATGTTTGAGCCGAAGCTCCTCCGAGGCGAGCTCCTCCCCGCGGGCGCGCGCGACGGGAATCGGTGGCGTCGTCGACGGCCCAACCACGGCGAAGGTCGCGGCCCGCACTTCGATGTCTCCCGTTGGGAGATCGGGATTGCGGCCCGTCGGCGGGCGCGCGACCACATCACCCTCCACGAGCACCACCGACTCCGCACGGACCTCGGTGGCGGCCGTGACGCTCGCGGCCGTCGACCAGTCAGGACCCACTGCGACCTGGACTAGTCCGTCGCGGTCGCGCAGGTCGAGAAACACGATCCCGCCGAGGTTGCGCTGTCGGTGGACCCAACCGCCTATGCGGACTCGGCCGCCAGCGTGCGCGAGACGCAACTCACCGCAGCGGTGGGTGCGCAGTGTCGTGGCGGTCGCGTGGGATCGGTCTGTGCTCAGGGCGTCAATGCCCCTCGGACTCGGCGAGCAGCCGGCAGAACTCGGACGCGTCCTTTGCGCTGAGCAGACGCTCCCGGAAGGCCCGGCGTCGGATGAGCCGAGCAATGCGGCTCAGGACTTTGATGCGGAGGCTTCCGGCACTTACCGGGCCCACCAAGAGAAAGAACAGGCGTACGGGTTTCCCATCGAGCGCGTCGAAGGTCACAGGAGCGGCTGACGTGCCGGCGGCGAGCGTGAGCTGCTCGATTGCATCGGTCTGCGCGTGGGGGATCGCCACGCCAAACCCCACCCCGGTCGAGAGTACGGATTCGCGCTCGAGCACGGCCTCGAGAACGTCCTGAGCCCGTTCCCCTGTCCCGCCGTTGGTGGACGCCAGCTCGGTCAGCTCTCGAAGCACGCCGAGCTTGTCGGTCGCCTCGAGCGGGACGCGGACGCGGTCGGGGGTGAGCAGGTCGGCCAGGTGCACGGATTCGCCAGCCAAGTTCATCCAGCAGTTGAAGATAACGCTCGCTTGACACTCAGGCCACTCCCCCACTTACATAGAAGCGTGTCCCGCTGCTTCGCTGTGATCCTCGCCGCACTCGGGCTCGGGCTCTGCCCCAGCCCGGCCAGCCCCCAAGCGCCGACATCTGCGCTCTGGACGGTGGCCGCCACTCCGCTGGCCGTTCCACCTGCGCTCGCTCGTGGCGCGAGCGGTGCATTCTGGAACCCTGCCCAGCGGGAGCTGGAGTCGGCGCGGGTCCTGCTGCATGTCGATGTGATCGATACGCCGCCAGAGCTCGGACTGACTGGGGTCCTCGCCGGAGCAAGCACTGACGCGCGGGCCGTCGGCCACCTCTCCCTCACCTACGGCC
>JBDHCY010000222.1:0-6411 GCA_039591795.1 Gemmatimonadota bacterium
TCGCTCATACGCGCACTACCTCGGCGGGACGTCTCGCCAGCGGTGGCATCGCGATCTCCTACGACACGTGATGGAGCGCGCCGAGTTCGCGGTGTACGGTTTTGAGTGGTGGCACTTCGATTACGACGACTGGGCGGCCTATCCGATCCTCAACGTTCGATTCGACGAAATCCGATAGCACACGAGGGATGGCAATGCACGAATCGGGCTACCAGCGCGCCTACTGGAGAAGGAACCTCACCTACGTTGCTGTGCTGCTCGCGGTGTGGTTCACGGTATCGTACGGCTTCGGCATCCTCCTGGTCGACCGGCTCAACACAATCCGTATCGCGGGATTCCAGCTGGGGTTCTGGTTTGCGCAGCAGGGGTCCATCTATGTCTTCGTCGCGCTGATCTTCATCTACGTCCGACTCATGAACCGGCTCGACCGGGAGTTCGAGCTCGACGAGTCGGAGAGCGATAGATGACCGTCCAGGCGTGGACGTTTGTCATGGTGGGTCTCTCGTTCGCCGTCTACATCGGCGTGGCGGTCTGGTCTCGCGCGTCTTCCACCGGCGAGTTCTACGTGGCCGGTGCGCGCGTGCCGCCGGTCCTCAACGGCATGGCGACAGCGGCGGACTGGATGAGCGCCGCATCGTTCATCTCAATGGCTGGGGTCATCGCGTTCATGGGTCGCGACGGCTCTGTCTATCTCATGGGCTGGACCGGTGGGTACGTGCTCCTCGCACTCTTGCTCGCCCCGTATCTGCGGAAATTCGGGAAGTACACGGTGCCGGACTTCGTGGGCGATCGCTACTACTCGCAAGTGGCCCGCATCGTCGCGGTCATCTGCGCCATCTTCGTGTCGTTCACCTACGTCGCGGGCCAGATGCGCGGGGTCGGTATCGTCTTTTCGCGCTTCCTGGGCGTCGACATCAACCTCGGTGTGGTGATCGGTATGGGGATCGTGTTCTTCTACGCGGTCTTGGGCGGGATGAAGGGGATCACCTACACGCAGGTGGCGCAGTATTGCGTCCTCATCTTCGCGTATCTGGTGCCCGCCATCTTCATATCGATGCTCGTGACGGGCGTGGTGGTGCCTCAGCTCGGATTCGGCTCCACTGTGGCCGACGGCTCGGGGGCGTTCCTGCTCGATCGACTTGACGGGCTGACGGAGGAGCTCGGGTTCGGAGCATATACGGACGGACGAAAACAGACGCTCGACGTCCTCTTCATCACGGCATCGCTCATGGTCGGGACGGCAGGGCTGCCGCATGTGATCGTGCGCTTCTACACCGTTCCCAAAGTCAGGCAGGCACGGAGCTCGGCCGGCTGGGCGCTGCTCTTCATCGCGATCCTCTACACGACGGCGCCGGCAGTGGCGGCCTTCGCTCGAACGAACCTCCTCGATACGGTCTCGAACGTCCGCTACGACGAAGTGCCGGCCTGGTTCACGAATTGGGAGGCAACCGGGCTCATTGCGTTCGATGACCTGAATGGGGACGGAGTGATCCAGCACACCGGCCCGAGCTCGGATGTGCCCAACGAGCTCACGATCGATCGCGACATCATGGTGCTCGCCAACCCGGAGATCGCACGATTGCCGGCCTGGGTCGTTGGGCTGGTGGCGGCGGGCGGCCTCGCGGCGGCACTCTCGACCGCCGCCGGGCTGCTCCTCGTCATCTCGACGTCGGTGGCGCACGATCTCTTGAAGAAAGCCATCGCTCCGTCCATCACCGAGCGCGCCGAGCTGCTCACCGCGCGCGTTGCCGCAGGATTTGCCGTCATCATCGCGGGCTATTTCGGCATCAACCCACCCGGCTTCGTTGCAGAGGTCGTCGCGCTCGCGTTCGGACTCGCCGCTGCGTCTTTCTTCCCGGCCATCATCCTCGGGATCTTCACCAAGGGGATGAACAAGTACGGCGCCGTGAGCGGCATGATCGCGGGTCTCGGGTTCACCGGGTGGTACATCGCCTACTTCAAGCTGCTCCACCCCGAGCTGAACAGCGCCGAGCACTGGTGGTTCGGCATCTCTCCCGAAGGCATCGGGACGGTAGGAATGGCGATCAACGTGATCGTGGCCGTGGGGGTGGCACTGGTGACACCGCCGCCGCCCGTGGGGATCCAACGATTCGTGGAAGAGATACGAGTGCCTCGGGGGGCCGGACCCGGACACGAGCTCTCGGCCTAGTCGCTCTCGCCGAGGCGACGCCTCACCTCGAGATTCAGCGTGATGGACGCGTTCGAGCGCAAGAGATCGTCCAGCACTTCCCGGCTGGGTCGCTGTCTCCGCCCCTCCCCGGCGTCGTCGAGGAACGGCCATAGCCGCACACGTACCTGTTCGGGAAGCGCATGCTCGAGGTACTCGAGCGCGGTGCCGCGGAGTTGCTGATCACTGGTGTGGAGCCCGCGGAAGGCCACTTTGAGCGGCTCTCGAGCGAGCACGAGCGAGAGTACGGTGAAGACGTGCTCCAGGCTTCTGCTCGCACGCTCTCGGAGCACGTCGTCGAGCACCGGCGACCAGACGTCGTCGTCCATCCGGTCGAGGAGACGCTGGCCCTCCCACACCGCGCGGTCGACGGCCACTTCGCGGAGAACGGCGTTGATCACGCGAGCTCGATCCACGGTCACGTCGGGGTGGAGTTGGTGGATTCGACTGAGCGCGCGCCCTGAGCGATACCGCACTTCGAATCGACGGTCTTCGAGTCCGTACAGGAGCCCAGACACAGCTCGCTCGTCACGGGAGCTGGCGAGAACGAGCGGCAGCCGACGCCGTACGGCGAACTCCTCGTCTGGGTCGAGCAGACGGTCGACGAGCTGGCCTACCACACGATCCACGGCCGATCGCAGGGTAGCAAGCACGTCTCGCGCTACCTCGTCCCAAGCGAGCAGCGAGATCGCATGAGCCGCAACGGCGGGCGTGATCGGCTCCGCGGCAAGGGCAGTGCGGACCCGCGCCGCGTCGGCTGAGCGCAGTTCAACGAATCGGGCCAGCTCGGGGTCGGTGCCATGCGTGTGTGGCTCGGATGCTCCCACCGGGGCCGCGGGGTGATCGCCGGCCGGCTGAGGTGCCGAGTCCAGCTCGGCGCCGCCCGCGTCCAGTTGCGTGAGCCCGAGGTCGCCGACCGAGTGGAGCAACGCGGTCCGGGTGAGGGCTTGCTCCATCTCGTCCGCCTGGAGCTGATCGCCATGGGCGAGGAGGCTTCGCTCGAGAGTTGCGAGATACCCGGCATGTAATCGTCGAGCGAGAGCAACTGCGGCCAGGCCGAGCACGACCGTTGCGGCGAGGAGCGTGGGGTTCACGGCCCCGGCAACGATGGTCAACAGCACCACCTGGACGAGCGCACCACCCAGGAAGTCACCTACTCGCACCACCCCGACGTCTACGAGCGTCTTGGTCGCGCGTTTGTCACGCCGTCCAATCGGCACGAAGAGCAACTCGTATGCCGAGCGGGCGAGCGAGTTCCGCATGATCACCTCCGCCGCACGCGCCAGCGCTGCGCTCCCGAGTCCCGGCACCATGAGTGCACCGGCCCCACCGAGCGCGACCACTCCGGGC
This sequence comes from Gemmatimonadota bacterium, assembly GCA_039591795.1. Classification (GTDB taxonomy): domain Bacteria; phylum Gemmatimonadota; class Gemmatimonadetes; order Gemmatimonadales; family GWC2-71-9; genus JBDHCY01. The sequence goes on from JBDHCY010000222.1 coordinate 3,539, forward strand.
ATCATTGCCACGACGCGACTCAACCCGAGCCGCTGCAGTGCGGGGCGCGAGGCGAGTGCCTGCACCACGGCGGTGAGGACATTCACGCCGGTATAGAACAGTGCGAAGAAACGGAGGAGGTCGTCCGGGTCGAAGGCAGCGGTTGCTCGAGCCTTGAACACGTAATCGAGGAATCCCTCGGCAACGGACGCGATGAGCACGAAGCCGATGATGTTGCGGAGATAGGGTGACGCGGCAACCACCGCCCACCCCGATCGGGGTGCGGCCTCGCGGGGCTCACTCCGTGCACCAGGCGTCCCGACGCCCTGGCCCGATCCGGCGCCCAGGTTGAGCACCAGGCCGGCACTCGTGAAATGCAGGCCGGCGAGGACGGGGAAGAGATGGTTGACCGATACTTGAGAGGCGACGAGACCACCGAGGAGACCACCGACGGTGCCCCCCACACCGATCCAGCCTATCTGCCGCTTTGCCGTGCGCGGATCGAACCGCTCGCTCACCACCGACCACAGCCCCGAGACGAGGAGTGCACCAAATCCGCCATAGTGGAGGAAGACCGCCACGGCAGCGACTTCCAGCGTCCGGGTGGACGCACCCCACTCCAGCAGCAGGAGCGACGCACTCAACCCGAACAACGCCGGCACGACACGTGAGGGCCCGAGACGGCTGATCACACGTGCCGCGAGCGCTGCCAAGAGCAGCGAGATACCCGACGATGCCATGATCATTGCCGGTAGCGCTTCGACGCCGAAAGTCGAGAGGAAGAGCGCATCGCGCGTGGCCTTTGCGGCCACCTGAAACGCGATCGCACCTCCGGCCGCGAGCGCGGCGACGAGGACCGCTTGACCGGTGTTCGGCCCGCGAGCCGTCACGCTGACAGGCACGGCGCGCTGCGAGACACGCTGGGGGCGGGCCGGTGCGAGGATCGGGGCATGGGCAGTGGGCTCCGAGCGGCAAGATACCGGTGCCGCAGGTCTGGGCGCCAACACTTGCCAGTGGCCTGAGCGACGAGTAGGAGTAGCAGATGGACAGCGCCCACCGGGTCGTCGTCGTTGGCGGAGGCTTCGGCGGACTCCATGCCGCCAAGGCCCTCCGTCGGGCCGACGTTCAGCTCACGCTCGTAGACCGACGCAATTTTCACCTCTTTCAGCCGCTCCTCTATCAGGTTGCCACCGGTGGTCTCTCGCCTGCCGATATCTCGTCGCCCCTCCGCGCCGTACTGCGAAAACGGAACTATGCTCGCGTCATTCTGAGCGAAGTAACCGACGTCGATGCCGCTGCGCGGCGAGTGATACTGACTGACGGTGAGTTGCGCTACGAGACGCTCGTCGTGGCCGCGGGCGCTCGCCATCACTACTTCGGCAACGCCGATTGGGAGTCGCTTGCTCCCGGGCTGAAGACGATCGAGGATGCGACCAACATCCGACGACGGGTGCTCCTCGCCTTCGAATCGGCGGAACGCGAGGTAAGTGCGGAGCGACGATCACCATGGCTCACATTCGTCATCGTCGGTGGAGGGCCGACCGGTGTAGAGCTTGCTGGAGCGTTGGCCGAGCTCGCCCGGCACACGCTGCGGCGAGACTTTCGTGCATTTGATCCGCGGGCGGCGCGAATCCTCCTCGTCGAGGGGAGCGATCGAGTCCTCCCTACGTTTCCCCCCTCGCTGTCCGAGCGGGCCCGACGCTCCCTCGAACGACTCGGGGTCGAAGTCCGGACCGGGACAATCCTGACGGCCCTCGACAGCCAGTACGCCACGATGCGATCTGGGGATGCCGAGGAGCAACTCGAAGCGCGAACGGTGCTCTGGGGCGCGGGCGTACTCGCCTCGCCCCTCGGAGAGGTGCTTCAGCGAGCCACCGGGTGCCCACTCGACCATGCGGGACGCGTGATCGTCGAATCGGACCTCACCCTTCCCGGCCATCCCGAGATTCTGGTGATCGGCGACCTCGCTCACTTCGCTCACCAGACCGGGGCACCGCTCCCCGGCATCGCGCCGGTGGCGATGTCGCAAGGCCGATACGTCGCCGGGCTCGTTCGACGGCGCCTCGATGGTCGAACGACACGGCCCTTCCACTACGTCAACAAGGGCTTGCTCGCGACGATCGGTCGATCTGCCGCGGTTGCCGATTTCGGCTGGCTGCGCTTCAGTGGGTTCCCAGCGTGGCTCCTTTGGCTCTTCGTCCACCTCATGTATCTCGTGGAGTTCGAGAATCGGCTCCTCGTGTTCGTCCAGTGGGCGTACAACTACTTCACCCGGAAACAAGGAGCTCGCTTGATCGCCGGCCCGGGCGGATCGCCCTGAGGGGGCCGGGGATGCCCCGACGAAGTTGGTGATCGAGCGAAACCGCGGCCCGTGCCGCCCCGTAGAGAATGAGCACTTTCGAAGGAGATCCTCGTGCGTGCTATGATCGGAGTGGCCGCAGTCGGCGTCTTTGGCGTGGTGATCTGGAAAGTATTGTGGGTACTACTCTTGCCCCTCTTCGCCACCGTGCTCGGCGTGATGATTACGGTGCTCAAGTTCGCCCTGATAGGCGCAGCGGTCTACGTCGTCTATCGGCTGTATCGCAAATACGTCAGCGAGCCGGCCGAGCCAGCCACCTGAGGCGCCCGGACAGGGCTGGCGCTCGGTGACCGCCGTCGTACCTTCCCCGCCCGAGTGGCGGCGCGGAGGGCCGAACGGTGGCACCCAGTCCCAGCCGTCCGGGGCCTGAGAGGGCGCCGGCGCCAATCCCACCTACCTTTCGATCGCACTACTGGCCGCGGACCAGGGCCGGCAAGGTGGCCGTGCTGGCGTTCGTCGTCCTGTTTGCGCTCACGCAGCCCCCCGCCGTACACGCGCTGGCGAACCGCGTCGCTCCGTGGATTCTCGGGCTCCC
>JBDHCY010000223.1:0-6369 GCA_039591795.1 Gemmatimonadota bacterium
CCTCGACAGCGGACGGGCGCGCCAGCAGGTCGAGGTCTCCTATCTCACCCAGAACCTGAACTGGAAGGCCGATTACGTCTTCGTCGTGAATGCCGACGACACCGCTGGCGACGTGACCGGATGGGTGACGCTCACCAACCAGAGTGGCGCCACCTACGAGAACGCGCGCTTGAAGCTGGTAGCAGGCGATGTCCAGCGGGTCAGCGATGTGGAACGGGACCGGATGCTTCAGGCAGGCCTCGCGGCCCGAGCGGTGGAAGAACGGCAATTCGCCGAGGAGGCCTTTTTCGAGTACCACCTCTACACACTCGAGCGGGCGGCGACTATCCGGAACAACGAACAGAAACAGATCACATTGCTGGAGGCCGGGGATGTGCCGGTTAGCAAGCGACTGATCTTCTATGGCGCACCCTATTTCTACCGGGGCGCGTTTGGGCAGGTCGTTTCGAATCAGAAGGTCGGTGTCTATCTGGACCTCGTAAACAGTGAGCGGAATCACCTCGGCATGCCGCTTCCGAAGGGGATCGTACGCGTGTACAAAGCCGACCGCTCAGGTGCACAGCAGTTCGTGGGCGAAGACCGCATCGATCACACGCCACGAGACGAGCGCGTGCGGATCAAGGTGGGTGAAGCATTCGACGTCGTCGGCGAGCGACGTCAGATGGACTACGACGTGATTTCGTCGTGCGTCTCGGAGAGCAGCTGGGAGATCTCACTCCGGAACCACAAGGACGAAGCACAAGAGGTGCAGGACGTCGAGCCCGTGGGCGGAGACTGGGAGATCCTCACGACGAGCCACGAAGTCACTCGGCTGGACGCGTTCACATTCTCGTATACCGTGACAGTGCCCGCACGTAGCGAGGTGAAGATCGCCTATCGAGTGCGCGTGCGGTGGTGCTGACCCACGGAATGCGAGGAGCATGGCGCTGCGGCCGTCCACCGGGGGGCGTCCCCGCGCCTCAACGATCGGGGGGTTGATGTCTCTCAATCGCTGGCTAGGCAGTGCGCTCGTTCCCCTTGCCCTCGTGCCCGCTGCCCGGGCACAACGCTCGGCTGCAGAGCTCGCGCGCCTACTGGACGCGCGCGGAGCGCACTACGCGGCGATCGCGAAGGACATCTGGCACCTCGCTGAGCTGGGACACCAAGAGACGGAGAGCTCTGCCCTGCTGCAAGCCGAGCTCGCGGGGGAGGGCTTCGCCATCGAGCGCGGCGTCGCTGGGATGCCTACGGCGTTCATCGCGACCTGGGGTCGCGGCGAGCCGGTGATCGCCATGCTCGCCGAGTTCGACGCGCTCCCCGGCCTCTCACAGGACACCGTCCCTGAGCGCCGACCCTTGGTGGCCAACGGTGCCGGCCATGCCTGTGGGCACCATCTCTTCGGCACCGCTTCGACGGCGGCGGGAATCGCCGTGCGAAACTGGCTTGCGTCTCAGCAACGCTCCGGAACGATTCGGGTGTATGGCACACCCGCCGAGGAAGGTGGCGGGGGTAAGGTGTACCTGCTCCGCGCCGGGCTGTTCGACGACGTGGACGTCGTGCTCCATTGGCACCCGGACGACAAGAACGACGCGAGCCCCGAAACCACGCTCGCCAACAAGACCGGCAAGTTCCGCTTCCACGGACTGTCGGCTCACGCCTCGAGCGCCCCGGAGCGAGGCCGCTCAGCCCTCGACGGAGTCGAGGCGATGAACCACATGGTGAATCTCTTGCGCGAGCATGTGCCCCAGGAAACGCGCATCCATTACGTCATCACGAGGGGCGGCTCAGCACCGAACGTCGTACCGGATTTCGCCGAGGTCTACTACTACGCGCGCCACCCGAGCGCCACGCGCGTCCAAGAGATCTGGACGCGCATCGAGGATGCGGCACGCGGCGCTGCCCTCGGCACCGGAACGCGTGTCGAGGTCGAAGTGGTGAATGGAGTCCACAGCGTCCTCCCGAACGTCACGCTTCACCGCCTCCTGGACGAGCACCTGCGGCAGATCGGCGGCTTCACCTACACGGAGGCGCAACGCTCCTTCGCACGAGAGATTCGTGCGACCCTGGGCGGCGCTACGCTCCCGCTCGAGTCGACCAGCGAGGTGCAACCGTTCCGCGAGGTTCAGGGTGTCGCATCGACGGACGTCGGCGACGTCAGCTGGAACGTGCCGACGGCGGGGATCGGCACGGCAACGTGGGTCCCGGGAACCCCGGCTCACAGCTGGCAGGCCGTTGCGGCGGGCGGCACGAGCATCGGTGCGAAGGGGATGATGCTCGCTGCCAAGACGCTGGCAGCCACGGCAGTGGAGCTGTTCGAGCGCCCGGGTATCATTGCGGAGGCGAAACGTGAGCTCGACGAGCGTCGTGGAGCGGGCTTCGTCTACCGCCCGCTCATCGGCGACCGAGACCCGCCCCTCGACTATCGTCGCTGACGAGGTCGCTCCGACCTGACGGCTAACGCAGGATTCCCCACCACATGCGAACGGCGACGAGTGCTATGAAGACACCCAGGATCACTCCCAGCGTCTGGACTCGGGTGCGGCGGCTCACCAACGCGCCTATCTGGGCGCCGGGGAGCGCCCCCGCGACCAGCGCGAGAGCAAGCAACCAGTCCACCTGACCGCTCACCGCCTTCCCGAACGCCCCGGCGATACCACTCAAGGCTACGACGCCGAGCGATGCACCGAGCGCCGCGCGGAGCGGAATGCGGAGTACATGAATCATGAGGGGCATGAGGAGGAATCCACCGCCGGCGCCGACCATGCCGGCAAGCACCCCCACGCCGCCCCCAAGCATGACCGACAGCGGCCGGTTGAAGTCACCGTCCCAGCGGTCGCCGCCTTTGGACTCGGGGTGCCGCCGTGCCAGCATCAGCACGGCCGCCGCCGTCGCGAGCGTTGCGAAGGTCGCTTCGAGCCCCTGCGGCGACACATAACGTGACAGCACGGCGCCGCCCAATGCGCCAAACATCATCGCGCCACCGAGTACGGCAACCAGCGATCCGTCTATTCGCTCCCGGCCATGATGGGCGAGCATGCCGGCGACGCCGGCCGCTGCGACCTGCACCATGGTGACTCCGGCGACGGTGTGCATCGACAGGACGTCGGCCCCGAACAGCGGTGGGACGAAGAGCAAGAGCGGGATCATCACGATGGCGCCGCCCACGCCCACGAGCCCCGCAATGAAAGCACCGAACAGCCCGAGCACGACCAAGACTGCAGTGATGGGAGAGTGGAAGCTTGCGAGCGCGGCTGCGGCAATCCAGCCGCCGAGGAGCGCGGGAACGGGGCCCGTGAGCGCAGCCAGCGGGCTGGCTCGTCGCTCGGGCTCGCCAGGCTCGCGGCCCGGCTTCTCCAGCTCGGCGCCTTCGCGCTCCCGCCGGACCGGCACCGCCGACGTATCCCAAATGCTGATCCGCGGTCGCGGTGACGTGTCTCGCGGAGGGCGCTCGCCCGGCTGCCCGGGCTTGTCTTCCATGGAGCAATAATGCATTATTCCTATGTTTCTCGCAACCATGGGGGCGCCTTGGCCGACTCCTCCGCGCGCATCATCGGAACCGACGTGTTGCAGCGCTCCGCGGGCGTGATCAAGTGCCTCGGGCACCCGCTGCGCCTGCGGCTCCTCGAGTCCCTCGAGGAGGGAGAGAAGACTGTGAGCGAGCTTCAAGACTACGCCGGGACGAGCCAGGCAGCCGTATCTCAACAGCTCGCGACCATGCGCGGTAGGGGAATCGTCGATTCGAGGCGTGACGGTCCGTTCGTCTACTACCGCATCGTCGAACCGAAGGTCTTCCACATCCTGAATTGCATCCGGGCCTGCGAGCCGGACGCCTGACGCCACGAGGGGATCGTTCATGACCGTTCCCGCCTCGATCGAGGCGAGCACGCAGCCGGCGTGGGCAAAGGTGATCGACCAAACGCGGTGCATCGGGTGTCACGCATGCACGACGGCGTGCAAGTCCGAGAACGAAGTCCCGCTTTCCGTCACGCGAACCTACGTAAAATACGTGGACGTGGGGACGTTTCCGCAGACGCGGCGCGTGTTCCAGGTCACGCGTTGCAATCAGTGCGTCGATGCGCCATGCGTCACCGCCTGCCCAACCGCGGCCATGCATCATCGTCCCGACGGTATCGTCGATTTTGACAAGACGGTGTGTATCGGCTGCAAGGCCTGCATCGCCGCGTGTCCCTACGACGCCATCTTCATCAATCCCGACGATCACTCCGCTGAGAAGTGCAACTTCTGTGCGCATCGCCTCGATGTGGGACTCGAGCCGGCCTGTGTCGTCGTGTGTCCTACCGAAGCGATCGTCGTCGGCGACCTAGACGATCCGGCGTCGCGAGTTGCCCAGATCGTTCACCGCGAGTCGGTCACGGTGAGGCGACCGGAGAAAGCGACTCAACCCAAGCTGTTTTACAAGGGCGCGCACCAGGCCACTCTCGATCCACTTGGGGCGCGGCGACCAGACGGAGGCCTGTTCCTGTGGAGCGAGCAACAGTCGGGGTCGAACCGCGTCGTGTCCGGACACCCGAGCCATCACAACAACTCAGCCGCTGCCGTGCTTGCGTACGACGTCGCACACTCCGCCCCGTGGGACTGGCGTGTGAGTGCCTATACTTGGACCAAGGGGATCGCGAGCGGCGTCTACCTCGTCGCGCTCGGGCTCGTCGTCTTCGGTGCAGTCACGTCGGCATCGCTTCTCTGGACGTTCGCAGCGCCGCTTCTCGGGGTGCTCGCCCTCGCCCTCACTGGTGGCCTGCTGATATGGGACCTGGAGCATCCGGAGCGCTTCTACATGATCTTCACCCGCCCGCAGTGGAAGAGCTGGCTCGTTCGCGGTGGGTTTGTGATCGGCGCGTACGGAACCCTTCTCGCTGCGCACCTCGCGGCGAGCCTTCTGGGTCGAGCTGACGTCACCGTGCACCTGGGGTGGATCGGCGCGCCGCTCGCTGCGGCGACGGCGGTCTACACGGCCTACCTCTTCGCCCAGGCGAGGGCCCGCGATCTCTGGCAGAGTGCACTCCTCGCACCGCATCTCCTCGCGCAGGCGGCGCTCGCTGGTGCGGGCGTACTCGTGTGGCCGGCCGTTTGGCTCGCACCGGAGGCGGTCTCGGCCCTGCTCGTCATCCTCTCGGCCGCTTCCCTCGCACATCTCGGCTTCGTGGCAGGCGAGGTGACGATCTCGCACCCCACGGCACATGCCGAGCTCGCGGCCAGCGAGATGACCGGAGGGCGGTACCGGTGGTGGTTCCGGGGCGGCGTCGCGCTCGTCGCCTTGTCTTTGGCTGCGCCGTTTTTCGGTCCGATCGCGGCGGCCTTCGCTCTCTTCGGCCTGCTCGCCCACGAGCACGCCTACGTCCAGGCCGGACAGGCCGTCCCGCTAGCCTGAATCGGAGGGAGCATGAGCGCTGGGAATCTGGGTGATCGGGTGCGCGCACTGCGAACGGAGGTGGAGGCGCGGGGGGAGACGTTCTACCCCGGCCCCAGCCGGATCCATCTCGCCTCGTTCCCGCCCAAGGAGCGCTGGGACGACTGGACCGAGCTGGACTCGCACTCATGGCCCAGGCGATCCGAGCGCCACTACATGCTCGTCCCGACGACCTGCTTCAACTGTGAGTCGGCCTGCGGCCTGCTCGCGTACGTGGATCGCGACACGATGCGAGTGCGCAAGTTCGAGGGGAATCCTGAGCACCCCGGCTCCCGCGGGCGAAACTGTGCCAAAGGGCCGGCCACCCTCAATCAGGTCATCGACCCGGACCGCGTGCTCCATCCGCTGAAGCGAACCGGCCGACGAGGGGAGGGCCGCTGGGCACAGGTCACGTGGGACGAGGCCCTCGACGACATTGCCGCTCGGATCCGTGCCGCCATCAAGGAGGGGCGCCAGAACGAGATCATGTACCACGTCGGTCGCCCGGGTGAGGACGGCTACACCGAACGCGTTCTCGCTGCGTGGGGGGTCGACGGCCACAACTCGCACACGAATGTCTGTTCGTCGAACAGCCGTGCGGGCTACCAGTACTGGCTGGGGTTCGATCGACCGAGCCCGGACCACGCCAATGCGGACGTCATCCTCCTCATAAGCTCGCATCTCGAGGCTGGTCACTACTTCAACCCGCACGCGCAGCGCGTGATCGACGCGAAGGCACGCGGTGCCAAGCTCATCGTCTTCGACACGCGGCTGTCGAACACAGCCACGCATGCCGATTACTGGGTCGCCCCAATTCCCGGCTCGGAGCCGGCGATCTTGCTCGCCATAGCAAACCACATCATCCGAGAGCGCCGCTATAACCGAGACTTCGTACGTCGCTGGTGGAATTGGGGCAAACCGATCAGGACGAGACACCCTACTCGGAAGGGAAGGCGACGGAATCGAGGTGCTTCAAACCGCAC
>JBDHCY010000224.1:0-8389 GCA_039591795.1 Gemmatimonadota bacterium
GAGACACAGCGACTGTGCCGGGCGCACGTGGCAGGAAGCGCCGAAGAGATCGAGGCGGCCCGGCAAGCCGCCGACGAGTACCTGCTTCAAGCGTGGCAGGTCCTCGGCAGCTCCGACCGCTGGGCCGAGTTTCGCGATGCTGCAGGGGTGTTGCTCTACCGGCTCGGCCCCACGGGCGGCGAGCCCACCTTTGCCGGCGTCGCTCAGCCGATCGAGCCATCAGACGTTCTTCTCATCACGCATCCCATCCGGGATCTGGACAATGGGAGCGCGCTGGGAGCACTGACCGCCGCAGTGCGCCTGCGGACTCTCTTGCCCGACGAGGCGCTTCAGGTGGCGTTCGGCCGATCCGGCTATTCGGCGGTGCTCGACCGCGCGAGCGGTCGCGTGCTCTACCACCCGAGCCGCACATTCTTTCGGCAACCGCTGTCGATGTTGATCGGTCCGGACGGCTGGGACGTGAGTGCCGTGACGCTAGCGCAAGAGAGCGGGCGATTCACCTTCGAGGACGGCGACACCACGCGCGTCGCGTCGTTCGCAGCGCTGTCGGACCCGTCATGGACGATCGTGGCGACAACGTCGGTCGCGGAGTTCGCACCGCCGTTCGCCAGGACACGGCTCATCAACCTCGCAGTGATCCTCTCCGCCGCGATGGTGATCTCTTTGGCATTCCTGTTGGTGACGAAGCGCATGACCCGTTCCCTCGGTGCCCTCACCGCTGCGGCGGACGAGGTGGCGCGCGGCAACTTCGAGCCAGCCCTGCCGCCGTCTGGGGCCGATGAGGTCGGAAAGCTCACGACGGCCTTCGGACTCATGGTGCATCGAGTTCGGGAGATGCTGGACCGGATTCGAGAGAGCCGACACCTGGCTGCAGTGGGGCAATTCGCTTCGCAGCTCTCGCACGAAATCCGAAACCCGCTCACGTCGATCAAGCTCAATCTGCAACGACTCGAGCGCGACGTCGCCGACAATCGCATCCCCCAAGATTATTCCGGTCCGATCACGATCTGCCTGCGAGAAGTGAAGCGACTCGATCGGGTCGCCGGAGGTGTGTTGAGCGTTGCACGAACGCGAGCCGTCCGCCACGAACCGTGCTCGGTGCACGAGGCCGTCCACCAGGGGCTCGAAACCCTCAGGCCACAGCTCGACGCGAGCGGCATCGAGGTGCGGAGCGATCTTAGGGCGTCCAGCGACGTGGTCGCCGGCGATGCAGAACAATTGAAAGGCGTGTTCCTCAATCTCTTCCTCAATGCGCTCGACGCGATGCCCGAAGGCGGCTCGCTGCAAGTGACAAGCGAGCTACGAACCGGTGACGGCGGTCTCGGCCAGTTGATCGCGGTCCGCGTGGCCGATCGTGGCCCCGGTGTGCCAGAGGTATTGCAAGACCGAATCTTCGAGCCGTTCGTGAGCACGAAGGAAGAAGGAACGGGCTTCGGCCTCGCGCTCGTGCAGCAGGCGGTGGAGGAGCATGAGGGCGCGGTATGGCTCGAGGACGGTGCCCGAGCCGGCGCCGTCTTCGTCGTGGAGCTCCCTCTCGCATCGATCGAGGAGCCGCGATGACGCAGCGCGTCCTCGTCGTCGACGACGACCGTTCCATTCGGGAGACCTTCGAGCAACATCTCGGCCGGTCCGGCTACGAGGTGACCACCGCACCGAGCGCCGAGGAGGGTCTGGCACTCGTGGAGCGGGAGGAGCCGGGCCTCGTGATCACCGACGTGCGCATGCCGGGGATGGACGGCATCGAGTTCTTGCGTCGAGTCCGTGCGAGCCTCGACGATGTCGACGTGCTCGTGATCACGGCGTTCGAGGACATGAACACGGCCGTGAGCGCGATGAAGGCCGGAGCGTACGACTATCTGGTCAAGCCGTTGGATTTGGATCGGATCGATCTCTTGGTGTCGCGTTGCTTCCGCGACCGCGCGCTCCGCCGACGTGTCGAGCATCTGACGTCCGAGGCATCGGAGCCCCACGCCCTCGAGCATCTGGTCGGTCACGATCCGGCGATGGTCGAGATCTACAAGTTGATCGGGGTTCTCGCGGAGAACCGAGCGACTGTGTTAGTCCGAGGAGAGACGGGGACGGGAAAGGAGTGCATCGCGCGCGCGATCCACCACAACTCGCCGCAGGCGAGCGAGCCGTTCGTGGCCGTCAACTGCACCGCTCTGACCGAGACGCTGCTCGAGTCCGAGCTGTTCGGACACGTGCGCGGAGATACTTCGAGCTCGCCGGCACCGGCACGGTGTTCCTGGACGAAGTCGGTGACATGGGCGCCGAGCTGCAGGCCAAGGTACTGAGGGTGTTGGAGCGACAGTCGTTCTATCCCGTGGGCGCCGAGCATCCGCGGACGACGCACGCACGCGTGATCGCGGCGACGCACCGACCGCTCGAGGAGCTGGTGCGAAACGGTGTCTTCCGGGAAGACCTCTACTTCCGCCTGAAAGTCGTCCAGATCGACGTGCCCGCGTTGCGAGAGCGGAAGGGAGACGTGCCGGACCTGACCCAGCATTTAATGGCCAAGATCTGCAAGAAGCTCCATCAGGACGTGACCGCAATCTCTCCGGAGGTAGTGCGGGCGCTCCAGGGGTACGATTGGCCGGGCAACGTGCGGGAGCTGGAGAATGCCCTCACGCGAGCGGCGGTACTGGCTCGTGGGCCGGTGATCGGCATCCAGCACGTGACCCTTGGCTCGCTGGAAGGCGACGGAACGCGTGAAGCGGGCGATCCGGTGGGCGACTCGCTGGAAGCGGTCGAGGCCGCGCATGTCCGCCGTATCCTCGAGCGCACTGGCGGCAACAAGCGGCAGGCGGCGCGCGTCCTCGGCATCTCCCGTCCGCGGCTCGACCGCATCATGAAGAAATACGACCTCATCACTCCCGAGTAACGATTCGCTGCCACCCTGGCATCGGTTCGTTGCATTGAGTGCGACGGACGGGCTGCCTGCGACGACGCGTAGCCACTTGCCGCTCAATGACTTCCCCGCTTGCTACTTCTTGGCATTGCCCATGCAACGGTGAGGGACGGTCCAGGACGGTCCGAGACGGTCGAGGTACTGAGCAGGAGTGCCGCCATGAGTGTCTTTGTCTCCCCGCAATCGCTCGCAGTGAATCCCGTTCGTCTCGCGCTCCGCGCCGGAGCAGTCGTCGTCGCGCTCGCGTGCCTCGGCACTTCCTCACGGCTCGGCGCGCAGGAGGATCCGGATGTCGCCCTCGTGAAGCCGACGTTCACGAAGCTCTTCGGCAGTGACACGCTCACGATCGATCCAGTCACCCGAATCCCGCCGAAGGTGGCAGTGTCGCCCAACGGCAAGTGGATCGTGTTCTCGACCGTGAGGGGCGTGGATGAGTCGATGACGCTGTGGATCGCTCCGTTGGAAGGAGGCGAGCCAGCCCGCCTGCTACAAGGCACGTACTTGGACCATCAGCCGGTGTGGTTCCCTGGCAGCGATCGTATCGTGTTCCGATCGACGCGTCCCTCGCGGCCCGACTCGCCCGGCGCGTTTCTCATGACCGTGGCGATCGACCCGGACAGAGGCCTGCCTACTGGTCCGCCGCGGCAGTTGACGCTCGACAACGTCTATCAATACGGCTTCGCCGTTTCTCCGGATGGCGGTCGCATTGCGTACGTGCGCGGATCAGGTGTTGACCGCGAGCTCAAGGTGATACCGGCGAACGGCGGGGTTGCTCGGACCGTCGTCGACGGCGGGATCATCGCGTTCCCCGCCTGGGCCTCGGACGGTGAGCACGTCCTCTACACCTTGCGCCGGACCGAGACCGGTCCGTGGGTGGTCATGCGGATCGCCGCGGAGGGCGGCACTCCGCGGGCTCTGTCAACTTGGCCCGCTCCGGTCTTCGTCAGCCCAGACGCACGAGCCATCTACAGGGAGGTCACGGCCACCTCCGGCCAACCCCACGTCTACGAAGTCGCGACTGTCGATGGCCGCTCGCTGGCTCGGTTCACGTTGCCGAAGGCCATGACCGTTGCCGCCTTCGCCCCTGACGGACGGAGCCTGATCGCGATCAGGCAGCACACCGCGGCACCCCTCCGCGTGCTGCCGCTGGACGGAGGACCGGCCCGACAACTCACGGAGACACGGGCGTACGACGTGCCATGGGGCTGGACGCCCGATGGCAGCGGAATCTTCTTCGAGACCGAGCTCAATGGCTCCGAGGTGTTCATGATAGCCCCGCGCGACGGGGGTGCCATGCGACAGGTTCGTCTGCCCGGACCGCGATACGAACGATACGGGCCCGTGCTGTCCGAGGATGGGAAGCACGTGCTTCACGCAGTCGTTGAGGAAGGTGCTGGCACTCCGGTTCTCAAGATTATCGATCTGTCGGACGGAAGTGAGCGCGAGATCAGCCGATCGCTGTGGGATCGGTATCGGATCTTCAATCCCGCTCGAGCAGGCGACTATTTCCTCTATGGAGAGCGGTTGGAGGGTCGCTTCGAGTTTCGCGCCGTGCGACCAGACGGCCCGTCACTGCTCCTCCGCAGCTTCGAGACAGACCGATTCCCCCCGCTGATCGACGTCCACGGCGACCGGATTGCCTTCACGAATTTCGTCGGCGACAGCACGTCGATGTCCCTGTTCATCGCGCAGGCAGGAGAGCCCGATGCGAGGCGAGTGCTGACGGTCGAAGGACTGCTCGGCACTCGGGGCTCCAACGGCCCGGTCTGGTCGCCGGACGGCCGGATGCTGGCGTTGGCCTATGGTGCACCGGACGGCGACGACCGCGACGTCATGCTCGTCGAGATCACGGACACGGGCGACGTGGTCGGCGAGTCCCATATTCTGGACCTCGAGCCGGGTCCGAACTGGTGGTGGGGCCTCACGTGGCTCCCTGACGGGAGCGGGTTCGTCGTCAACGGCTACGGTGCCGATCAGGGCCCACCGGGCACGAACGTCTGGCTCGTCTCCCTGGATCCCGGCACGGAAGCGGTTCCACTCACGGCGGACGATCCCAACGACACCTGGGCGTTTTCGCTCTCTCCGGACGGCAAGTACCTCGCGTACTCGAGTGACGTGCATGCGGGGAGCTCGGTGTGGCAGGTGGAGTTGGGGGCCGTCCTGAAGGAGCAGGCGGAAAGACGGTGAGGGACGGTCGAAGACGCTCCAAGACGGTCGAGGACGGCCTAAGACGGTGAAAGACGAGACAGACAACCGAAGGGCGCGGAGATTCGCACAATGACAACGCTACGAAGTGTCTCGCTCTGGCTTCTCGTTGTCGCTCTTGGAGCATGGGGAGCGACGCTGGCGGCGCAAACGAGTCCGCAGACCGATCTACCCACGCTCGAGCCCACGTTCACGCGGATCTTCGGCAGTGACACGCTGGCGATGTACGCGCCGAACATGTCGCCCGATGGGCGATGGATCGTGTTCTTCGTCCACGAGGGCGGCGAAAGACAGAACCTCTGGATCGTGTCCGCGGAGGGTGGCGAGCCGACGCGTCTGACGCACGGCGATTTCCAGGACGACGGTGCCCGTTGGTTCCCAGGCAGTGATCGGATAGCGTTTCGCTCTGATCGGCAGGGCCACTGGGCAGTGATGAGCTTGTCAATCGATCCCCAAACCGGTCGCGCGATCGAGCCATCGAGGCCGGTGACCCTCGAGGGGAGCCAAGCCTACCTCGACGTGTCACCGGACGGGAAGTGGATCGCCTATACGCCGCGCGAAAACGGGAAACGAGTGATCCGCATCATTCCCAGCAACGGTGGCTCAGCGCGGACCCTCGTGGCGGCGGACACACCGAAGCCACTTTGGGGCACGCGCGGACAGTACATCTACTATCACCTGGCTTCGGGCTCAGAGTGGGCCCTGATGCGGATCGCGGTCGAAGGCGGTGAGCCCGACACCGTGATGACCCGCCCCGGTCCTCCGCGCCTCGGACACTCCTTTCTGCTCCTGGGCGAGGGCGGTGGGAGCAGAGTGTCCGAGGTGATGACGCTCAGTGGAGAGGTCCGAGCACGGTTCCGACTGCCGGAGGAGATGCGCGGGCCGGGCCTCACCGGGCCGGATTCCAACAATCGCTTCCTCACGACCGTGTCGGGCTTTGGGTCGGCTCTGCAGGTCGTCCCAATTGCAGGCGGTCCGGCACGTCGCCTCACCGAAGGTCGTGCCGAGGACAGGCCGCTCGGATGGACCGACGATGACAGGATCCTGTTCAGCACGCAGCTGAACGGGACCGAGGTCCTGCTGCTTGCACCAGCTGCCGGCGGTCCCATGCACCAGGTGAACCTCCCTGAAAAGCGGCGCAAGTTGCTGAACACCTCGGTGCCGCCGCCGTTCCTCTCACGTGATGGCGCTCAGCTCGTCTACGAAGTGGACGGCGATGATCCGGACGTCACGGTGCTCAAGGTCTTCTCCGTGGAGGACGGCACGACGGAGGTGATCACGTCGGCGCACTGGGCCGACGGCGCTGGTGTGACCGGCCCTGGGGGCGTGCCGCATTTCGACGGGCAGGAGTTCTTGTACCTGGCGCGCGACGCCGGCGTTCATGAGCTGCGCGCGTGGACCTCTAACGAAGGAAGCCACCTCGTTCGGAGCTTCGGTGGTCCTCCAGGCCCCATCGGTGTACATGGCGATCGCATCGTCTACACCGAGTACGCCGACGACTGGACGACCTTGCGCATCACGACGGCAGGGGAAATAGGATCGCGCGAACTCGCTCGGGTTCGTGGCTGGCTTCAGTCGGTGAGCTGGTCCCCCAACAGCCGGTATCTCACATTCGTGCATGTCGATACGACGGGTGGATGGGAGGCCGCGAGGGTGGCGCTGCTCGAGGTGTCGGCATCGGGTGCACCGATCGGGGACCTCCGCTACGTCAGCGACGCGTCGCTCTCGTGGTGGAACCTGCGATGGCTGCCCGACGGCAGCGGCGTGCTGGCCGCCCGATGGGACGACGCAAAGGCATGGCTCCTTCCCCTCGATCCAAACGACAGTCCAGTGTGCCTCACCCCAGACGAACCGCGGTTCGTTTCGGGGTTCGTGCTCTCTCCCGACGGAACCCACATCGTCTATCCACAACGCTTGCCGCGGGGGAGCTCCATCTGGCTCGTGGATTTGGGAACGATCCCCGGGGGGTCACCATGAGATCGCATCGCCTCGTGTTCGCGGTCGCTGTGCTCGTGTGGGGCGCGCCGCCGCTACCCGCACAGATCCACTCGCAAGAGTCCGTCCCGACGCTCCAACCGCAGCTCACCCGGCTCTACGGCTCCGACTCGCTCAACCTGTGGGGGGCGTCCACCGGCGCAGCGCTGTCTCCGGACGGCCGCTGGGTCGTGTTCAATACGGTGGAAGGCGCGGACCGCATGAATCTGTGGATCACTTCGGTGGAGGGCGGTCACGCGACGCGGCTGACGCAGGGTTTGGAGTTCAATGGACAGGTAAGATGGTTCCCCGGTGGCGCTCGCATCGCGTTTCGCTCCACAAGATTCGCTCGGGACGAATCGAATGACGTCCACATCGTCTCGCAAGGCATCGATCCGGAGACCGGACGGCCCACCGGGCCGATGCGGCAGATCACCCTGGAGCCTACGTGGGGCGGGTTCGCGATCTCGCCGGACGGCAAGGCGATCGCGTACGGGACCACTGCACGGTCGGCGACGCCGGGCTTCGGACGAAACGGCCCGACGCTGCTCAAGATCCTCCCGTCAACCGGCGGCTCCGCGCGCACACTTCTCGAGCGGAAGTCCGTCCGCGACGTCGAGTGGGCGGCCGACGGCCGAAGCGTCTACTTCACGACCCGACGGGAAGATCCCTCCGCCGGGAGGTGGGACACGTTGGATCCACGCGCACCCGTCATGATCATGCGCGCCTTCGTGAATGACGGGCGCACCGAGGTGGTACACAGTTGGCCCGCCGGCGAGCCAGCGCCGATCTGGCTCTCAGTCGATGCCCGTTACGTCTGCCGCAGCGTCGCTGGCGCCCATGAGATCTCCACCATCGATGGGAGACTGTTGGCGCGGTTTCAGCTGCCGGAGAACATGTCTCTCGATGGGTTCGCCGGCGACCGAGAGACGTTCCTCGCAACGATGCAGGCAACGGCCGCACCACTGCGCGTACTTCCGGTAACGGGCGGGCCTGGGCGACGGCTGAACGATGCTCGCTCCGAGGACTGGCCCTGGGGCTGGACCGCCGACGGGTCGGGCGTGCTCTTCCGCACGCGCCTGAACGGCGAGCGCATTCTGATGGTCGCACCCCTCGATGGGGGACCGATGCGACAGGTACCGTTTCCGTTGGACAGCGTCACGAGGAACTGGAGTCCGGTCCTATCCGCCGACGGGAGACACATCTTCTACGCCACTCCCGGCGAGAGCGAGTCGAATCCCGTCGGGAAGATCCTCGACATCGAGACCGGCCGGGTCCGCGAGGTCTCGCGCACGCTCTGGA
>JBDHCY010000225.1:0-6302 GCA_039591795.1 Gemmatimonadota bacterium
CCAAGGACGAGGAAGCACGGCTCAACGTAGTCGTGAATTGGATCGCCGGCTGGCGCGACCGTGATGGGGAGAACTAGCGCTGAGCAGACCGCCCCCCACTGAGGTGACACACATCATCGTGATGCAGCGCGATCAGCGACTCGTGCTCACCCCGAGGTGGTCTGGAGACGCGTTGATGGTCGGTGGCCAAGCCCTCATTCCAGTGTCGGAGACCCGGTTCCTCGTGGGTGAATCCGGTGTCGTCATCGAGTTCGACGGCGACGCGCGCGGCGGCCGGCCGAGTGGAAGCGTGTTGCTCCTCAATGGCGACACGTTTCGCATCGAGCCGGTCCCCGAGTTTGCGCCGTCCAGCGAAGAGCTCGCGGAGTACGCCGGGGAGTATCACAGCGATGAGGCCGAGGTCACGTACCGCATGGAGATGAAGGACTCCGCGCTGGTCAGGGTGGACCGCTACGGCGAGTCCGGGCCGCTTCGTGCCGCGTATCCCGACGCGTTCTTCGGGCCCCAGGGCTTCTACATCTTCCATCGTGACGGCGGGCGTGTGACTTCGTTCAGTTGGATCTCGGGCCGCGTGTGGGACCTTCGGTTCCAGCGGGTCGACGAATCCAGCCGCCGGTAAGGAGGTTGTTCATGCTACGCCGCAGCATCCCATTTCTCTCCTCGGTCGTCGCCGCGACGGTGTCCGTGACGCTCCCTGTTGAAGCCGTGGCCCAGGCTGGTGGATCGGGAATCGCCGTCAGCGACACCGGGTGGGCGGAGGATCCCCCAGACCTGCGGACGATCGTGGAGCTGACGCGGAGTGAGAGCGAGCTGCGCTTGGCCGTCGAGCGCTATCGTTCGGACCGCGCCGCCATCGCGCGTCGCTATCCCGTCGACTACTCGCCCGTGCGGCACGCCCGTCTGCGCACGTTCTACGAGGCATGGCAGGACCGGCTCCGGCAGCTCGATTTCTCGGATCTGAGCCACGAAGGGCAAGTCGACTACATCCTGCTTCGGAACCGCATCACGTTCGATCAGGCCATGCTGGAGCTCGACGAGGAGCGCTGGAGCCAGATTGCGTCGATGATCCCCTTTGCGGACGAGCTGCGCGCGCTCCAAGAGACCCGGCACGACCGGCGGCGGGTCGATCCCCGCGAGACGGCCACGACGATCGATGCGGTGGCGGCCAACGTGGAGCGTCTGACGCAAGAGCTAGGGGAGGAAGCCCGACAGGCAGGCGGCGTCGTGACGCAGCCCGGCATCACGCCGGCCGTTGCGGCTCGGGCCGCCAGTCACGTCGACCATTTACAGCAGGTCGTATCCGACTTCAACCGCTTCTATGCCGGATACGATCCCCTCTACACGTGGTGGGTCGGCCTGCCCTTCGAGCACCTGGACGCGGCGTTGAACGAATACGCCAGCGCGATCCGCACCCACCTCGTCGGGATTCGGCCCGGCGACCCCGCGCCGATCATCGGCGATCCGGTGTTCGCAGAGGGACTGCGCGCCTACCTCGCTGTGGAGATGATCCCCTATAGCGCCGAGGAGTTGATCGAGATCGGGTGGAAGGAGTTCGACTGGATCGAGAACGAGTTCAAGCGGGTGGCGAGGGAGATGGGCTTCGGCGACGACTGGAAGGCCGCGCTCGAGCACGTGAAGACGCTGGCACCGCCGCCCGGTGAGAAGCCATGGGCCATCTTCGACATCGCGGCGTATTCGGAAGACTTCCTCGATCGGATGGATGCCATCACGGTGGCGCCCCTCGCCAAGGAAGTGTGGCGTCTCGCGATGCAGACAGCGGAGCGGCAGCTCGTCAACCCGTTCTTCACCGGCGGCGAGGTGACCCGCGTGTCGTACCCCACCGACGAGATGACGCACCGGAACAAGTTGATGAGCATGCGCGGCAATACGCCGTCGTTCAACTTCGCCACCGTGCACCACGAGCTGATTCCCGGTCATCACCTCCAGAGCTTCATGACGAACCGATTCAACTCCCACCGTGCTCGCACGCCGTTTTGGGGGGAGGGTTGGGCGCTCTACTGGGAGCTGCTCTTATGGGACAACGACTTTCCGCGGAGCAACGAGGACAAGATCGGCATGCTGTTCTGGCGTCTTCACCGAGCCGCGCGCATCGTCTTCTCACTGAACTTCCAGCTCGGCAATTGGTCGCCGCAGGAGGCCGTGGACTTCCTCGTCGACCGCGTGGGACACGAGCGCGCGAATGCAGAAGCGGAGGTACGGCGGTCGGCGCGCGTGAACCCGCTCTACCAGATCGCCTACCTGGTCGGCGGGCTGCAGTTCTACGCGCTCTACGACGAGGCGGTGACAAGCGGCCGAATGACGGCTCGGGAATACCATGACGCGGTGCTGCTCGGCGGGGTGATGCCGGTGGAGTTGGTGCGGGCGCGGATCATCGGGCAGCCACTGGCCCGAGACTTCCAGACGCAGTGGCGGTTCTATCGAGATCGATAGGGATAGCACGCGCGGTCGTCATGAGAATGAGGAGCCATGTGGAGCAAGGCAGACTGGGTTGGGAGGTGGAAGCGCTAGGCGCCCGCTGATTCACGACACCGAGCACGCAACACAAACCCTATGGATCGGGCTGGCGATTCACGACCCCATACTCGGCCATCGCGCGGATCCCCGGTAGCGCGTCCAACGACAGTCGTGCGGTGGACAGACTCACCAAGCCAGTCCCCGGTGGCCCACCGTACGACTTGATCCAAGCAGCGAAGCGTCCGTTCTCGTCCAGACCAAGGGCGAGGAGATCGTCCGATGGGTCGATCGCGTACGAGCTCAGCCACCATTTCGGGGCGCCCCACTGCGCGCCAAGTTCGGTCGCGGTTGCCCCATAGGAGTCGAAGTTCATTCCCGCATAGTCCACCCCGAGGAGCGATGCACCGGCCTGGCGGTTCAGCGCGGTCACGCGGCCTGTGACTGGGTCGCGCGTGAACAACATCGGCGGCAGACCCAACCACACGACCTTGCCACCCCCATCCAGGTACCGGCGGAACAGCGCCGTGTCCGTCGGCTCGGATGCCACGGTGCTCGGCACATGATCCATCGCGAATACGACTGCACTGGGCTCTCCATCGTCTATACGGTCGATCAGGAACTCTTGTAGCGACTCCGCGTTCAACACGGCGTATCCGTGTTCTTCGAAGTAGGCCCTGACGACATCGTGCGATGCGTGCGCCGTGAGCTCGCGCAGGCCACTGTCCCAGAACACCGCTAGGTGGGGATACTGCCCCTCTCCATGAAGGGCATAGACAGAGCCGTCGTCACTCCCGAAGTAGACCATCCCGTCGACAACCGCCGGACTCGACAGCACACCGCCACGAGCGCGATAACTCCAATGCACCTCACCCGTCTCGCGGTCCAGCGCCCACAGGTAGCCGCTGCCGTCGCCAATGTAGAGACCGTCGCCCGCCACGGCCGGAGACGACCACGTATACCCGTCCGTCACGAAACTCCACAGTTCATCACCCGACGCGACGTCCAGCGCATGCACGAATGCGCCGTCGGAGGTCCCACTGTAGAGCACGTCGCCCACGACCGCCGGCGACGACATGGCCCAGGAAACGCGATGATCGGCCCGCCATTTGAACTCACCGGTGGCCTGGTCAATGGCGTACATGTGGCCGTCCCGCGACCCAACGTACACGGTGCCGTCGACGAGCGCTGGTGAGCTGATGATCGACTTCCGGTCGAAGCCAAAATCAGCGGACACGAGCGAAACGCCCTCCGGGTCGTACCGCCATCGCTCCTGTCCACTCGCGAGTTCCACGGCGTATACGCGGCCGTCCGCACTCCCCACGATCACCAGGCCGTCGGCGGCGGCTGGCGACGACCGGATGCGACCTCCGGTCGGGAACCGCCAACGCTCTCGTCCACTCGAGAGCGCGAGGGCATAGAGCACACCGTCGCCGCTTCCGAATAGCACCACAGAGTCGACCACGACCGGCGACGAGGTGTACGCGTCCCATCCCTCGAATCCCCATTCCCAGGGAACGAGCTCTCCGGTCTCGAATCGCCAGCGCTCGCTGCCGGATCGCGCATCCAGAGCATGGAAGGTGCCGTCGCGACTTCCGACGACCACGAGACCGGCTGCAACGGCGGGACTCGAGTTGACGGCGCTCGCGAGGTTGGCCATCCAGCGCAGGGCTCCGGTGTCTCGGTCGAGGGCATACAGGTGGCCGTCGCTGCTTCCCACGTAGAGCCAGTCTCCCAGAACGGCCGGAGACGATCGAACGGTGCCGTTGGTTCGAAATTGCCACCGCACGCCGCCAAGTCGATCGACACCCTGATCGCCGAAGTCGCCGCTGTGTCTTGCGTCTCCTCGAAACATGGCGACGCCGTCTGGTGACTCGTGACTGGAGCAACCGATACAGAAGAGCACGGCAGACAAGACGAGGACAGTCGATCGTTGGTGAGGACTCATCGTCGCTCCACGTGATGGTCGGAAGGCATGGGGTCGGAACAATGGGGGGGCAACCCGCACTGAGCAAGCATACGGTCAGTCTGTCGCGCCCCCCGGCGCTCGCTCGCACCGCGTCACGATTCAGTCATCGGCACTCGCCTCTGTCTCGTGGATCCCGTTTGAATCCTGCCGTCCCGACTCGCGTAACCTCAAGCCACTCACCCAGTTCGGTTAAGTGACTCCAGCATGGGAACGCGTCCTTCGCGACTCAGTACCCCGTCTGACGGTATACCTTCTCAGCAGAGCACACGGGAGACGGCCATGACCGACACCACCGCCGAAACCGCCACCTCGCGACTGCGCGACGAGCACGTGGTGATCCTCGCCGTCGCCGAGGCCCTGCACGAAGTGATCTCCGCCGCTGACGCGGGCCGCTGGGACTTCGACGCCTTCGGCGACGCCGTCACCTTCATCCGGCTGTTCGCCGACGCCTGCCACCACGGCAAGGAAGAGGATCTCCTGTTCCCGGAGCTCGAGCAGGCGGGTCTGCCGCGGGACCGCGGCCCCATTGCTGTCATGCTGGAGGAGCACCGCCAGGGCCGGGCGCTCGCGCGGCACATGGCGGAGGCCCTCCCGGCTGCGCGCGAGGGCGACGAGCGCGCCCGGGCCACGCTGCGCAATGCCGCCGCGGGCTACGTGGACCTGATCCGCGGCCATATCGCCAAAGAGGACAACGTCCTATTCGAGATGGCGGACCAGGCCGTTCGGGGGACCGCTTGCCAGGCCCTGTGCGGTGCCTACGCGGGCGTCTGCAGCCGGCGTTTCGAGGGGCACACCAAGGAAGAGCTCACCGCGCTGGCGGCGAAGCTCCGGGAGCGGGTTGGCCTGACGGCGTGAGCGCTCTAGCTCACCTCAACCCAACCACCCGAAGCCCCCCGGTCTTGCGAGGTAGATCAAGACATTCAGGATCCGTTTCACAGTCTCGACCTTGCCCACGACCGGCGCGCGGCGGGAACGCTACTCGTTACGAATGCTCGTGAGTGGGTCCACTCGAGTCGCACGACGTGCCGGCATGTAGGCGGCCGCCAACGAAACGAGTATGAGCAGGGCCACCACCGCAACGTAGGTCACCGGATCGAGAGCGCTGATCTCGTAGAGGAGATTCCCCAACACCCGGGCCGAAGCGAGTGCGAGCACGAGCCCGATCAGCACGCCCGGAATCGTCAGGCGTGCGCTCTGGCTCAGGATCAGGCGCATCATCGAACTCCGACTGGCGCCCAGTGCCAGTCGGACGCCGAGCTCTCTGGATCGTTGGGCGACGACGAAGGACATGACGCCGTAGATTCCCACCGCCCCGAGAAGAAGAGCCAGGCCGGCAAACACGCCGAAGAGAGACATCGCAAAACGGCGGGTCCCGAGGCGGGCCACTGCGA
This sequence comes from Gemmatimonadota bacterium, assembly GCA_039591795.1. Lineage (GTDB taxonomy): Bacteria > Gemmatimonadota > Gemmatimonadetes > Gemmatimonadales > GWC2-71-9 > JBDHCY01. The sequence continues at coordinate 5,833 of JBDHCY010000225.1, forward strand.
TATCCTGCAGCGTCTGACTGCCGAATATCGGTAGCTGAGGGTCCAGCCGCTCTACGCTCTGACGGACGGTGGGGACCAAGCTGCGCGGATCACCCGCGGTCTTGACGAGCGCGCTCATCGCTCTCCCCGTGTTTCCCGCGGATGGAAAGTAGATAGCTGGTGGAGCCGGGCGGTCCGGGGATCCTCCCATGATGTCGCCTACCACTCCCACGACCTCAGAGCCTCCCTCGGCCCAGTCCAACAACTGCCCCAGGGGATTCCCACCGGCGAACAGTTGCCGGGCCAGAGTCTCGTTGATGAGAACGGCGGTGGTTCCGTTGGCGAATTCCGATTCGTCAAACCAGCGGCCAGCCACCAGCGGTACACCGGTGGCATCGAAGAAGCCCGACGTGACGTTGCGGATGGATACGAAGTGTGCCACCCGCTCAGCGTCTCCGAACACCGCCATATTCGTGACGTTGTACCCTCCT
>JBDHCY010000226.1:0-7287 GCA_039591795.1 Gemmatimonadota bacterium
CGCGGTAGAAGCGATCCACAGAGCCAATGTGCACCTGCTCGTCCGGCGAGTGGGGAGACTCGATCTGCGGTCCATACGAGATCATGTCGATTCCGGGTACCTTCTCGCCGATGATCCCGCACTCGAGCCCGGCGTGGACCGCTTTGACTTCGGGTGCCACGCCCAGCACGGCCTCGTGCACACGAGTGAAGATGGCGAGGAGCGGAGACTCGAGGTTGGGAGTCCACCCCGGGTAGCCCTGGCCCTCTTCGACGCGGGCACCGGCTAGCGACCCAATCGCACGAACCCGCTCGAGTGCGGCCGTCAGCGCGCTGGCAATCGACGATCGACAGCTCACGCCGACCGCGAGTGACCCGTTCTGCTGCCGTACGGTGGCGAGATTGGCGCTCGTCTCGACGAGATCGGCGAGATCCATGCTCATGGCGAGGACGCCATGGGGGAGAGCGGTGAGTAACCGGAGCACGCTGAGGGTCGTGGCGTGATCCCACACTTCTGTTACGGCAGCCGGATCGATCTGCAACCGCATTCCGGGGTCGGCGGTCGCGAATTCGTCGCGCAGCACGCGAAACCTCTCTTCGAGGCGTGAGCGGAACGGCTCCTCGCGTTCCGTCGGAAGCACCACGACGGCTCTTGCTTCGCGAGGAATCGCGTTGTGCAGGTTGCCGCCCTCGAGCGAGGCCAGATCGAACGGCTCCTCGAGCACCACGGCGTGGAGCAGCCGGGCGAGGAGTTTGACGGCGTTCCCACGCTGGAGGTGAATGTCGCCGCCCGAATGACCGCCGAGCAGCCCTCGGAGACTGACCTCGAGGGCCGCTGTGCCAGCGGACGCTGGACCCACGCGAAGCGGGAGCTCGAGGTGGCTCTCGGCACCCCCAGCACAGCCCACGTAGACGGCGTTCTCCTCTTCGGAGTCGAGGTTGATCAGTCGGCGGCCCGTCAATAGCTCGGGTGCGAGCGACGACGCTCCCGTGAGGCCCGTCTCCTCGTCGACGGTAAAGAGCAGCTCGAGCGGTCCGTGCGTGAGATCGCCTGCCTCGAGTAGCGCGAGCATGGCCGCGACGCCGCGCGAGCGAAGTCGTGCCTCACGTCGTCATTCTTTTCGGTCACCATGTCGAGATGCGCCTGGAGCACGGTGGCTGGGGTGCCCTCGCATCCGGGGCTCGCCGGCTTGCGCACGACGATGTTGCCGGCAGCATCGATCTCGGCTGGCGCGTCAACGGAGCTGGCGACTTGGAGCACGTACTGGCGAATGCGCTCCTCGTCCTTCGAGGGACGCGGAATGGACAGCACGCGGTCGAAGTGCCGCCAGAGAGGTGGGGGATCGAGTGTCTCGACGAAGGTCATGACGTTTCCTCCGCTGCGAAGTCTACGCCGGGGGATCCCGTTGCACGAGAGGTTTGACGAAGGCTGTGAGTGGGCGTAATATCCGCGCCACTTCGTGCCCAGAGCTGGGAAATCGCCCATGGATCAGAAGCCGATGACGCCGTTCGTTCCCGCGTCGCAAGCGCTCCCCGAGCTGACCTGGCGGGCCCTGGCCCTCGGAACGGTCATGGCGATCGCGCTCGGAGCGGCCAACGCGTACGTCGGGATGAAGGCCGGTCTGACGGTCGCTGCCACGTTCCCCGCGGCCGTCGTCGCGATGGCGGTGCTGCGCGGACTGCGGGGAAGCATCCTCGAGGAGAACCTCGCCCGCACCACCGCATCCGTGGGCGAGGCCCTCGTGGCGGGCGCCATCTTCACGATTCCGGCGTTCGTGATCAGCGGGGCATGGGACGAGCTCCGCTACCTCCAGAGCACCGCGATCATGCTGACGGGCGGGGTGCTCGGCGTGCTGTTTGTGATCGTGTTGCGGCGAACGCTGGTCGTCGAGGCCGATCTTCCGTTTCCTGAGAGCATCGCCGCAGCGGAGATCCACAAGGCGGGCCAGGGCGGTCAAACGGGTGCCAAGTTTCTCTTCGGTGCGATGGGCCTGGCTGCGCTCTGGGAGGTACTGAAGAACTCCAACGGCATTCAGTACGTCGCCGACAGCGCGCGTACGTTCGCGTCGTTCGGCCGCTCCACGATCGATTTGCTCGGGCAGCGCGTAGAGTACGCTGGCGGCATGCTGCTCCCCACGTCGTCTGCCTCACCGATGCTCATGGGCGTGGGATTCATCGTCGGGACACGCATCTCGGCCGTGCTCTTCGCCGGCGCGGTCCTCGGCTGGCTCCTGCTGGTGCCCCTCGGAATCTTCCTCAATCCGGGCCTCAGCTCGGCGCTCGGGCCCGGACAGTCGATGATGGATCTGGCCGACGCCGTTTGGCTGCGCCAAGTGCGGCCCCTCGCTGTCGGGGCCATGATCGTGGCGGCCTTCTATACGCTCTACAACCTCCGCCAGTCGCTCGTCACGGGGATCGGCAAAGCCCTGGGGAATATCGGCGCCGCCGCGGCTGGCCCGGCGGGCGACCGCACCGAGACGGACCTCAACCTGAAAAAGGTGTTCATCGCGATCGGGGTGGCCTCCATCGCCACGTTCTTTCTGTACCAGCATTTCGCGCAGCGAATCCACGGAGCGGTCGTCCTCACCGTGGTGATGGTCGTGCTGGGGTTCCTCTTCGCCGCCGTGGCGGGGTACCTGGTCGGATTGATCGGCTCTTCGAACAACCCCATCTCAGGGCTCACCCTGAGCGCGCTCTTGATCGCGGCGCTCTTGATGGTGTCCCTCGGTGTCACTGACGTGCGAGGGGTGGCCGGAGTGCTCGGTGTGGCGGGCGTCGTCTGCTGTGCGGCCGGCGTCGCCGGCGACATGATGCAAGATCTCAAAGTCGGCCACATCCTCGGCGGCACGCCGTGGCGCATGCAGGCAGCGGAGATCGTCGGGGTGATCGCAGCCGCATTCGTGCTCGCTTTGCCGCTCATGGCCCTGCACCGCGTCTACACGATCGGTTCGGCGGCGCTGCCGGCGCCGCAAGCCGGTCTCATGGCGCTCATGGCCGAGGGCATCGTGCAGGGTCAGATGGCATGGCCGCTCGTCATCGCAGGCATGTTCCTCGCGCTGGGTCTCATCCTCATCAAGGCCCCGGCACCGATGCTGATCGCGGTGGGCATGTACCTGCCGTTCGAATCGACCTCGGCGATCTTTCTCGGTGGCCTGATCAAGTGGCTGTTCGATCGGCGGCTGGAGCGTGTCGGTGCGACTGAGGCCGAACGGGCCCGCGCGCAGAACACGGGTGTATTGCTCTCGTCGGGCTTCATTGCCGGCGAGTCGCTGATGGCGGTGCTCCTGGCACTCCTCGTGATCGGCAATGACTTCATCCCTGGGCTGCTGGGCTTCCAGCGTCTGAGCTTCGGCGTGGCACCGAATTTCCTGCTGGGCCTCATGATCTATCCGGTGATCGTTTGGCTCCTGGCGTGGACGACCGTGGGTCAGATGAAGGAGAGCGGGGCACCCGCGACCCGAATGTGAGGCTGAGGCGCCGGTCGCGCGATCCGCTCGCTCACGTCAACGTTCTCGCCCTGCGGCCGGTGCGAGTCGCCGCATGGGAAGAGCGCGACGGGCAGATCGTCCTGCATCGGCCCGAGCCGACGACGCGAGGGCTCGGCGGCCTCCGCGATCGTGTCCTGCATCAGCTCTCGGCACGGCGCGTTCGGCTGGACGAAATCGGCAGCGCCGCCTGGCGTGCACTCGACGGCGACTGCACCGTGGCACAGGTCGCCGTCCATCTGCGAGCTGCCTTCGGGGAGTCGGTCGAACCAGCGGAAGACCGTGTCGGGTACCTCGTCAGAGTCCTCCGGCGTGAGGGCTTCCTTTCCTATCCAGACATCGATCCCACCGGCCCCGCCCCAGGGTGACGGCGCGCCCGGCGCGGCCCGCTATATTTCTCCCGGTACGCGCCGTCGCACCACATCGAGGGGTAGGGAATGAGCGTGGACAGCCGTCTGCGGCCTCGCACGACGATCGAGCCCGAAGTCCGCGAGTCTGTGGTCATCCGATTCGCCGGCGACTCCGGCGACGGAATGCAGGTCACCGGTTCCCAGTTCACCGTCGAGACCGCGCTCGCTGGAAACGACCTCGCGACCTTCCCGGATTTTCCTGCTGAAATCCGAGCACCGGCCGGCACGACCTTTGGGGTCTCGGCCTTCCAGATTCGGTTCGGATCTGGCGAGGTCCTGACCGCCGGTGACGAGCTCGACATGCTCATCGCCCTGAATCCCGCTGCGCTGAAGGTGAATGTCGACGATCTCCGCCCGGGCGGAGTCCTGCTCGTCGACACGGGCGCGTTCACTCAGCGCAACCTGAACAAAGCGGGGTATGCCTCGAGCCCCGTCGACGACGGCTCACTTGGGGACTACCGAGTCCTTCCGCTCGACCTCACGAAGGTGACGCTCGAGGCCGTGAAAGAGCAGGGATTGAGTCAGAAGGAAGCGCTACGCTGCCGAAACATGTGGGCTCTCGGCCTCACGCTCTGGATGTACGCGCGCAGCCGCAAGGCGACCATCGAGTGGATCAGTCGGCGGTTCGGGCAGCGTCCCGAGCTCGTTGCGGCGAATACGGCGGCGCTCAACGCCGGCCATGCGTTCGGCGAGACCGCCGAGCTCGAAGGCGACATCCAGACCTACTCGATCGGCGAGGCACCCACGACGCCCGGGCTCTACCGGACAGTGACGGGAACCGAATCGTTGGCCTGGGGACTCGTGGCAGGCCGCGCCGCTTCGGGGCTCAGGCAGCTCTTCTTCGGCTCCTACCCCATCACGCCCGCGTCACCGGTGCTGCACGTACTCGCGAATCTCCAAGACTATGGAGTGGTGACGTTCCAGGCCGAAGACGAGATCGCGGCGATCTGTGCGGCCATCGGTGCGGCGTACGCCGGTGCGCTCGGCGTCACATCAAGCTCCGGGCCTGGCATCGCCCTCAAGACCGAGGCGCTCGGGCTCGCAGTTGCCGTTGAGCTCCCGCTCGTGGTGATCAACTCGCAGCGAGCCGGACCGTCCACCGGCATGCCGACGAAGACCGAACAGTCGGATCTCTACCAGGCCGTCTACGGACGCAACGCCGACTCACCCCTGCCGGTGATCGCCGCGGCTACGCCAGCCGACTGCTTCGACACCGCCATCGAGGCGGTCCGGCTCGCGACCAAGTACATGACCCCGGTGATGCTGCTCACTGACGGCTACCTCGCCAATGCAGCCGAGCCGTGGCGCCTTCCGGACGTCGCTGATATCCCCGAGTTCCCGGTGCAATTCCACGACGACCCGGAGGGGTTCCACCCGTTCCTCCGCGATCCAGACACCCTCGCGCGCGCTTGGGCCGTGCCGGGCACCCCTGGCCTCGAGCACCGGGTCGGAGGGCTCGAGCGCGACTACGAGACCGGTCACATCTCGTACGATCCCGCCAATCATCAGCGGATGACGGACGCGCGCGCCGCCAAAGTGGCGCAGATCGCAAGCGACATTCCGATTCAGCAGGTCGCGGCCGGAAACGAGAGCGGTGGCGTCGCCGTTGTCGGGTGGGGCTCCACGTACGGCGCCATCCACGAAGGGGTCAAGCGCTTGCTGGCCGCGGGCGCGGCCGTCTCGCACATCCACCTCCGCCACCTCGTCCCGTTCCCGCCGAACCTCGGAGACCTTCTCAGGGGCTTCGATCGCATCGTGGTCCCCGAGATGAATACGGGGCAGCTCGCGACGATGCTTCGGAGCACGTTTCTCCTACCGGTAGAAACTCATTCCAAGGTGACCGGGCAGCCGTTCAAGATTGCCGAGGTGGCGGACGCGATCCGTGCACGATTGGAGCAGTGACATGACCGTGGCGACTCCCGAGAAGCGTTCACCGAAAGAGTACGCATCGGACCAAGAGGTACGCTGGTGCCCCGGGTGCGGGGACTATGCGATCCTCAAGGCAGTGCACAAGACCCTAGCTGAGCTCGGGGTCCGTCACGAGCAGACCGTGTTCGTTTCGGGCATCGGGTGTGCTGCGCGGTTCCCGTACTACATGTCCACCTACGGATTTCACACGATTCACGGCCGCGCCCCAGCCATCGCGACCGGGATCAAGCTCGCCAATCCCGATCTCGACGTGTGGATCATCTCTGGCGACGGGGACTCGCTGAGCATCGGTGGAAACCACACACTGCATCTGCTCCGACGCAACATCGACGTCAATTTCGTGCTCTTCAACAACGAGATCTACGGCCTCACGAAGGGCCAGTATTCACCCACGTCTCGCCGGGGTACGACCTCGCCTTCGACTCCACGGGGGTCGCTCGACAACCCCGTGTCGCCCTGTGCCTTCGCGCTCGGTGCCGGGGCCCGATTCGTCGCGCGCTCCTTAGACACGACGCTCCCCCATCTCACCCAGGTTCTGAAGCGGGCCCATGCGCACCGGGGTGCCTCGTTCGTCGAGTTGTTCCAGAACTGCGTGGTGTTCAACGACGGGGTCTTTAGCGACTTCACCGAGCGGAGCGTCGCCCCGGAGCGACAGCTCCAGGTCGAGCACGGTGAGCCGTTGCTCTTCGGAGCGAACAAGGACCGCGGGCTCCGTCTCGACCCCCAGACCCTCCGTCTCGAGGTGGTCGCCGTTGGCGAGGGGGGAGTGCGGCCCAACGAGGTACTCGTGCACGACGAGACCAACCGGGCACTCGCCTCGATGCTGGTAGATCTCGATCAGTCGGAGTTTCCAGTTGCCGTCGGCGTGCTGTACTGCGATCCCACAGCCACGTACGACGGCTCGCTCAGAGAACAGCGTGATGGAGGAGAGGTGTCGAACGACCTCGAAGCGCTGCTGCGACGCGGGCGCACCTGGACCGTGCTCTGAGTCGGTGCTACTTGACCCCCTGAGCCTCGAGCCAGGCCTGGAACATGAGCACCGTCCACACTTCGTAGTACCGGCTCGTCTGTCCCGAGAGCAGCACCTGCCACCGCTGCCGAACGACCTCGGGCGCGAGGTACCCCTGCCGCCGCAGGCGGTGCTCGTCGAGTAGCTCCTCCGCCCAGGGCCGCAACTCGCCTCGCAGCCAGTCCGTGATCGGGAGATCGAATCCATGCTTGGGTCGGCTGAGAAACGATCGGGGCACGTAGCGGCAGGCTAGCTCTTTCAGGATCCATTTCCCCGTGCCGTCACGCACCTTGAATGCGAGTGGCAGTCGCGCGGCGAACGCAATGATGCGCGGATCGAGCAACGGGCTCCGCACCTCGAGGCTCACCGCCATGCTCGCCCGATCGACCTTCGTGAGCATCCCACCCGGAAGATGGGTAACGGCGTCGAGATACATCCAGCGTTCTTCTCTCGTGCGGAGTGAGGCCCACTCGGTC
>JBDHCY010000227.1:0-7411 GCA_039591795.1 Gemmatimonadota bacterium
CGGCGTGGACGACAGCGTTCCGGTCCGTTTCACTACCGGTGGGATCGATACGTACCCCGTCTGGACACGAGACGGCTCGCGCGTCGCCTTCAGCCGATTCGCGAACAACGTGCGGGACCTCTATTGGAAGCCTGCCGACGGTTCGGGACGGGCCGAGCCGATCTTCGAGGCGGAGGGAGCCGAGTTCGAGATCCAATTCCCGCCGGGGGATGGCCCGCTCATCTATCGGTTCGGCAACGCGTCCCTCGGCGACGACCTGGCCATCCGCACGTGGTGGCAGGGGGCGGGCGACGAACACGCCACGTTCCTCGACATACAGGGAGCCGCCGAGCGCGCCCATCAACTCTCTCCCGATGGGCGATGGCTGGCGTACGTTTCCGATCGAACCGGCACAACTCAGGTGTACGTGCGCCCGTTTCCCGACGACGGATCCGGTGCCGTGCACCAGGTATCGACCGCCGAGGGCACCGAACCGATGTGGCACCCGTCAGGAGACGAGCTCTTCTATAAGGAACGGGGAGCACTCATCGCCGCGTCCCTGCGAGCGACGCCATCGCTCGTGGTGGGCGAGCGTACTCGCCTCTTCTCGGTCACCAACTACTGGAACAACCAAAACCACGCGCGCTACGCCGTCATGCCCGACGGCGAGACGTTCGCGATGATCGGCGTGATCTCCTCCTCGGGGACCGGCATCGAGACCGTGGTGGTCACGAACTGGCTGTCGGAACTCGAGCGGGAGTAATCGCGTTACCGAGAAGATACCCCCGCCCACGGAGGCACCCGATGACGCTCCGAATCAACGACACCGCTCCGGATTTCACCGCCGACACGACGGAGGGCACGATCCACTTTCACGAGTGGATCGGCGACGGATGGGCGCTCTTGTTCTCCCATCCAAAGGACTTCACCCCGGTCTGCACGACCGAGCTCGGCACCGTTGCCGGCCTCAAGCACGAATTCGAACGGCGCAACTGCAAGATCCTCGGGATCAGCGTCGACCGCGTGAGTGATCATGAGGCGTGGTCGAAGGACATCGAGTCGTCGCAGGGGAATGCACTCAACTACCCCTTGATTGGAGACCCCGAACTGAACGTCGTGAAGCTCTACGACATGCTGCCTGCCGATGCCGGTGACACGTCAGAAGGCCGAACGCCAGCCGACAATGCGACAGCCCGATCGGTCTTCGTGATCGGCCCCGACAAGAAGATCAAGGCCACGCTGACCTATCCGATGAGCACGGGCCGCAACTTCGCCGAGGTTGACGGCAGGGGAGAAGGTGGCCACCCCGGCGAACTGGGAGCAGGGTGAGGACGTGATCATCCTTCCGGCCGTGTCGGACGCCGACGCCCGAGCGAAGTACCCCGACGGCTGGGAGCAGCCGCTGCCGTATATGCGGATCGTGCCGCAGCCGAAGTAGCAGAGCATGCGCACGGGGCCCCGTCTTCGGGGCCCCATTGCTCCCAAGTGACCTTTCTCGGGCGCTGAGCCTCGCCGGCGCCTGCCTCTCGATGGGCGCGCAACGCCCGCCCGCACTCTTGCACCTCCGCCCAGCCGGCCGCAAGTTGACTGGGTTTCCCCGGCAGAAGTACGCTCTCAATGGCCGACCTGCTCAGCCGGCTCAAGACAGCCCTCGCAGACCGCTACACCATCGAGCGGGAACTCGGCGCGGGTGGGATGGCCAAGGTCTATCTCGCCAACGACGTGAAGCACGAGCGGCAAGTGGCGATAAAGGTGTTGCGGCCGGAGCTTGCGGCCGTGCTGGGCGCCGAGCGATTCGTCCAAGAGATCAAGACCACGGCGCATCTCCAGCACCCCAACATCCTGCCACTGTTCGATTCGGGCGAGGCCGGCGGGTTCCTCTATTACGTGATGCCCTATGTCGAGGGCGAGACGGTGCGGGACAAGCTCAACCGCGAGACGCAGCTCGGCGTCGACGAGGCGGTGCGGATCACGACGGAGGTGGCGGAGGCGTTGGAGTATGCGCACCAGCAGGGGGTGATCCACCGCGACATCAAGCCCGAGAACATTCTGCTCCACGCTGGGCGGCCTCTCGTGGCGGATTTCGGGATCGCGTTGGCGGTGAGCGCCGCGGCCGGGGGTCGCATGACCGAGACGGGCATGAGCCTCGGCACGCCGCACTACATGTCGCCGGAGCAAGCGACGGCGGAGAAGGACCTGACGAACCGGTCGGACATCTACTCGCTGGCGACGGTGCTCTACGAGATGTTGACGGGGGAGCCACCGCACCTGGGCAACTCGGCGCAGCAGATCATCCTGAAGATCGTGACGGACACGCCGCGCCCGGTGACGGAGTTGCGCAAGTCGGTGCCGCCGAACGTGACGGCGGCGGTGAGCAAGGCCCTCGAGCGGTTGGCGGCGGACCGGTTCGAGACGTCGGCCGGGTTCGCCGACGCATTGAACAACCCAGCGTTCACGGCGCCTACAGCGCACGCCTCGGCTGTGGGTGCCCCGGCCAGACGCGCGACACCACCGTGGGCCCAGGCACTCCATTGGGGATTGACCGCGGTCCTTGGGGTGAGCCTCGTCGCTCTCGGCGTGAAGCAGCGCGATCGATCAGCGACTCAGGTGCTGCGCTTCACCGTGCCCCTCGGCCAAGGCATCCATACGCCGACCGATACTGTTGGACCCTTAGCCCTACCTCGGATCGAGTTGACGCTCGTGGCATTCTCACCGGACGGGCAGTTGGTGCTCTACAACGCCGAGGATTTCGCGGGTACCCGACGCCTCTACCGGCAACGTGTGGATCAAGATCATGCCGAGCCAATCGCTGAGCCGGAAGGGGTGGTCGGACCCTTCTTTGCGCCAGATGGCGAATGGTTCGGCGTCGTGGACGTCACGACGGGACCATGGACGTTGAGAAGGATCTCGGTAGACGGGAGCGTGGAAACGATCGCACAGCTCCCAGCGGGGAACTTTTGGGGAGCAACATGGGGGGACGACGAGACGATCGTGGCGAGTGTCATTCGCGGAGACAGTTCTCGGCTCTATCAGGTTCCCGCGAGCGGCGGTGAATGGGAGGTGCTGGCCGAGGCTGAGCAACCGCAGAACGGGTATGTGGTGTACAGCCAGCCGCATATGCTCCCCGGCAGCAAGGCGCTCCTGGTGCAGTCGCGGTCGGGGGCGGACCCGGAGCAGGCCGAGATCGTCGCGGTAGACGTGGCGACGGGGAACGAGACGCCGGTCCTGTCAAATGCCATGGACCCGCGCTATGTGCCAACGGGCCACCTCCTGTTCATGCGGCAGGGCACGCTCTTGGCGATCGGGTTCGACCCGAGTCGGCTCGAGGTCCGCGGCGAGCCCGTCACCATGATCGAGGACGTGATGCACGCGGTGTTCATGGGAAACACTGGTCTCGAATCGGGTGCGGCACAGGTCGCGGTTTCTGCGGCGGGACACCTGGCCTACGCGCGCGGCGGCGTCCGCCCAGAGCCACCGATTCGCGTCATGCGGATGACACCCGCCGGTGACACCGTGCCGCTCGGCATGGACCCGCGGCGCTACGTCCAACTTCGGGTGTCGCCCGATGGAAGCAAGCTCGCGTATACAGTTGGACCTGGGAGTCACCGCGAAATCTGGGTGCGGGATCTCGCCCGCGGTGTGCAGCAGCGGCTTCCCACGGGAGGGTTCGCGAACTGGCCGCTGGAGTGGAGCCCGGACGGCCGCTCGCTGGTGTTTAGCTCGGACCGCGATCAAGCCAACAAGAACATCTACCGGTTGGCGGCGGACGGCAGCGGCGAACCGAAGCGGCTGGCCGAGTCCGATCGCCCTCAACTCGTCGGGTCGGTATCGTCGGACGGGGTGATCGCCTACCTCGAGGACGGAGACATATGGGTGTTGCCGCCGGACGGCGCGCCCCGACCGTTCTTCATGTCAGACGCATTCGAGGCATACCCGACGTTCTCGCCCAATGGGCGTTTCCTGGCGTTTACGTCGAACGTCAGCGGGCGGGACGAAGTATACGTGCGGCCCTACCCCGGCCCAGAACCCGCCATCCCGATCTCCCCCGACGGCGGATCGAACGTGGCGTGGTCGCGGGACGGTCGGCAGATCTATTACGTGCTGTCGGTTGACAGTCCGCCCCGAAGGGTATTGATGGCGGTCGACGTGCGTCTGGGGAACGACCTCCAGTTTGGGCGCGCGGTGTCACTCATCGACCCCTGGCGCCCCGCCCACTACCCGGTGCGTGGCTATGACGAGTTGGCAGACGGCTCATTCCTCGCCCAGGTCCTCTTGGACGGGGATCGGGATGCGTGGATCAGGAGGAACCGCGCCACCGAGGTCCACGTCATCTGGAACTTCTTCGAGGAACTCAACGCGCGGGTCGGAAGGGAGTAGGGCGGCAGCTCACAGAACCGCTAGGGCGGTGAGAGCGCGCTCGAGCATCCGCGCGGATTGCTCGAAGCGAGGTTGCTCCTTGGGTCGTACGTCCGCTCCGATCCGTCTGTGCAACACCTACGCGGTCGGGCACCACGGATCACGACTGGGAGGCAGGGGGGTACAGCACCGATGTATCGGCTCCTCTCGCCTGTTAGGGCCCTCTGGCCAGATAGAGCTCGAAGGAGGTGAACACACACGATGCCGTCCCCAAGTCCGACGTGTCCATCCTGTGGTACGCTGCTTCCAGACGAGGCACGGTTCTGCTTCCGATGTGGTGCAGAGACCCCTGGCGCAGCTGACCCAGCTGCCGAGAAGAGTCCAGAGGCGCAGGAACTCGAGCGTGTCAGGGCGGCCGTTGACGAGCGGTATGCGATTGGCGAGCGTCTCGGTGCCGGGGCCATGGCGGCGGTCTACCGAGCTCGCGACCGGAAACATGGGCGAGATGTTGCCGTCAAGATCTTACACGCCGAGCTCAGTGCCACGCTCGCTTCAGAGAGGTTTCTTCGGGAGATCGAAATCGCGGCGCAGCTCAACCACCCGAACATTCTGCCAGTCCACGACTCGGGTGAGGCGGATGGGTTGCTGTACTATGTAATGCCGTTGGTCGATGATGAATCAGTCGAAGCCCGTCTCCAGCGGGACCGTCGGCTCACCGTCGACGAATCGCTGCGGATCGCACGAGAGGTTGCTGGCGGCCTGGCGTACGCGCACGCTCGTGGCCTGGTGCACCGCGATATCAAGCCGGCCAACGTTCTCCTGCAAGCAGGACACGCACTGGTCGCGGATTTTGGTATTGCCCGAGCGGTTCAGGCCCATGGGGAACGCCTGACGGGGGTTGGGCTCTCGATCGGCACCCCGCTCTACATGAGTCCCGAGCAGGCACTGGGATCCCCGGACGTTGATCATCGGGCCGATATCTACTCCGTCGGAGCGATGCTCTATGAGATGCTGACCGGTGATCCCCCATTTGTTGGGTCCAGCGAGCAGGCCGTCATCGCGAAGGTCGTGACGGCAGAGGCCACCCCGATGAGCGAACTCGTCCCCGGGATTCCCGCCGTGATGGAACGCGTTGTGGCGAAGGCCATGGCCAAGGAGGCCGATGATCGATACCGGAACGCGGAGGCGTTCGCCGACGCCCTGACGCTCGTCGAAATGAATCTGCTCACGGAAGGTGTTCGTGACGTCGTGCAGACGAAGGGAGACCAGGTCCCCAACTCCGGACGGGCGACCACCGAGCCTCCCTCGAAAACGCGGACAGCTGTCGTCGCCGGTGTAAGCACCGCCGCGGCGCTTGCGGTCGTCTATGCGCTGATGCAGCAGGCGGGGCTGGCTCCGTGGGTATTCGCGGTACTGGTCGCACCGATAGCTGTCGGCCTGCCCCTCGCCAATTGGATACTAGTTCGCCACAAGCGGGAGTAAGGGAACACTCTGAACAGCTCGGAGTGTCACCACTTGCAACAAACACTCACCCACGGTACATGCGAATCGTTCCGCAGCCGAAGTAGCAGGGCGCTGTTGCCGACGCTGCGGGGCTCGACTCGGTGTCTGAGCGAGTCGAAGAAGGGGCTCGGGTCCTGCGGTCTACGACCACGTAGTGGTCTTCAGCCCTCCGGGGCCGAGAGCGATTGCAGGTATTTTACGAGGATCACGACGTTTCGGTCCGTTCGCCTGTGGTACGTGGTTTCGTCCATCACTTTTCGCACCAGATGAATCCCCAACCCACCAACACTCCGCTCCTCGAGCCCAAGCCCCGTATCGGGCGCCGCCTGGCCAAATGGATTGAACGGTTTGCCGTCATCGGTGACCGTGATCGCCAGCCGGTCGGCGGTGAGCTCGACCCGAACACCGATTTGTCGGTCGCCCGACTCATCGTAGGCGTACGTGATGATGTTGTTGAGCAACTCATCGAGCACGAGGTTCACGGAACGACGCGCCTTGGCAGGGAGACCATGCGCTTGAGCAAACCTGCTGAAGGCCTGGTTCGCTTTGTCGATCTCCACGAGCTGGTTCACGATCGAGAACTCGAGCGGCTCCAGGTCCGTTCCCTTGGGCGCGCCATGAAACTCGACGGTGAGCACCGTGATGTCATCGGCCTGATCGGCCTCCGCCTGGAACCGCCACACGTCATCGACGGTTGCCTTCGCGGCGTCCTCAACCGATGTGAATGCGCGAGCCGAGAGGGCGTTGACGAGTCGTTGCTCTTCGTAGAGTGACTGCGCTGGATCCATGGCTTCCGTGACCCCGTCCGTATACAGCACGACGAGGTCACGGGGGCCGACGGTGAGCTCATCTTCGCGATAGACCATGCCGTCCATCGCACCAACCACGGGCCCATGCCGCTTGGCGAGCCGCTCAAGACGACCGTCTGCACGCTTGAGATAGGGTGGATTGTGCCCAGCGTTCGTGTATGCTATTCGCCCAGACTTCACGTCGAGGATGCCCAGCCAGATCGTGACGAACATGCACGACTCGTTGTGTCGCCCCAACTCCTCGTTGACGTGCGTGAGAATGCTGGCCGGTGAGGAATCATTACTTGCTCGTGACTTGATCAGCGTCTTTGTCACCGCCATGAACAGGGCAGACGGCACTCCTTTCCCCGAGACGTCTCCCACGCAGAAGCACAGCTTGTCCTCGTCGATCAAGAAGAAATCGTAGAAGTCCCCGCCCACCTCGCGGGCAGGGTAAAGTGTCGCGTAGATGTCGAATTCGTGCCGGTTCGGGAAGGCGGGAAACTCAACCGGCAGCATGCTCATCTGAATGTCGCGACCGATGTTGAGCTCACTCTCCATGCGCTCCTTGGCCGACCGTGTGCGCTTCAGATTCTCGATGGAATCCTGAAGCTCGCGGTTGCGCACCTGGAGCTCAGACATGAGCTCGTCTCGACCCTTGCGTTCGATAATCGACCGAATACGCCCAACCGTTTCTTCGGAGAGCCTACCTCGATTGGCGAGATTCTTGGCGACCCTCACAACGTACAGGCCATCTCGCACGGACGGAGTCCGCACGTCATCGA
>JBDHCY010000228.1:0-7216 GCA_039591795.1 Gemmatimonadota bacterium
GGACCTCGGGCCCGAGGTGGCTCATCTCGCTGATGCCGCCCGCGTTGTCTGCGATTGGCCCGTACGCGTCGACGGACATGGTGACGCCCACCGTCGCGAGCATGCCGACAGCGGCGATGCCGATCCCGTAGAGGCCCGCCGTGCTGTGCGAAAGGAAGATTGCGGCGGCGATGAGCAGGACTGGAAGCGCGGTGGACCGCATCCCGACGGCGAGGCCCGAGATGATGTTGGTGGCCGGCCCGGTAAGCGATGCCTCGGCGATCTTTCGAATCGGGCCGTGTGCGGTGTAGTACTCGGTGGTGATACCGATCAGGATCCCGGTGAGCGTGCCGGACAACACGGCGTAGAACGGCCCCAAGGCTGGGAGCGCCGCGCCCGTCGCGCTGGTCAGCTCCACGGGCAGTCTCGTCGTGAGCCAGTAGGCGGATCCGAGAAAGAGCCCGGCGGCGATGAAGGTGGTCCAGCGGAGCGCGCCGGCTGGGTTGCCGCGCTCGAGGAGCCGCAGCGCCCAGATGCCGACAATGCTCGACCCGAGGCCGACGACGATGAAGAGCATCGGGAGGGTGAGGCCGTTCAAGCGGTTGCCCACTTCGGGGGCTGTCGCGGCGATCGCGATCGTGGCGACCACGGCGCCCACGTAGCTCTCGAAGATGTCAGCGCCCATGCCTGCCACATCGCCCACGTTGTCGCCCACGTTGTCGGCGATCGTCGCCGGGTTCCGCGGGTCGTCTTCCGGGATGCCGGCTTCGACCTTCCCCACGAGGTCGGCACCGACGTCCGCGGCCTTGGTGTAGATGCCGCCACCCACGCGTGCGAATAGGGCGATGGACGACGCGCCCATCGCGAATCCCGAAATGATCTCCGAGAAGGTCTTCCACTGTTCTGCGGTGCTGGGGCTGCCGAGGAAGGCTTGCAGCACGGCGCCGAGCCCCAGGAGGCCGAGGCTTGCAACGGCGAGTCCCATCACGGCGCCACCGTTGAACGCCGCGCGCAGCGCGCGCGCCTGCCCTGTCGCGCGTGCCGCTTCGGCGGTGCGGACGTTGGCGCGGGTTGCAGCACTCATGCCTGTGAACCCGGCCAACACCGAGCAAAACCCCCCGGCGATGTAGGCGGCCCCAGTTCGCCAGCCGATGGCGATCGAGAGCAGCACGGCGACGAGCAGAAGGAATGGGATGAGCACCGTGTACTCGCGCCGGAGAAAGGCCATCGCGCCGTGGTGGATCGCTTCGGCGAGCTCGCGCATGGCGTCCGTGCCCGAGGGAAGGCCCTTCACGGAGGCGTAGAGCAGAAGCGCCACGGCGAGCCCGGCGGCACCGGCACCGATGGCGAGGAGTGAGAGATTCAGCGACTCGATCACGTCGTGCCTCGTTGGTTGAATCGGGTCATGGCGATCTCGATACCCTCGAGGAGCCAACACTCGACGGCGTCTACTAGACGGGGAAGGAGATCCTCGAGGATCTCTCGCTCCTCCCGCTCGAACGGGTTCAGTACGAAGTCAGACCACTCGGCACCGGCCGGGGCTGGCCCGACGCCGATCCGGAGACGAGGGTATTCCCGCGACCGGAGCGCGGACTCGATGCTTTCGAGGCCGTTGTGTCCGCCACTCGATCCCCGCGGGCGCAGCCGGAACCCGCCGACGGGAAGTGCGAAATCGTCGACCAGGATCAGCAGATCGCGGGTCATGTCGAACCCCGTCTCTGCAACGATCCCGGCCACGACCGCACCGGTGCGATTCATGTAGGTGAGCGGCTCGACGACGCGCACCGCTTCCCCCTGCACCGTCCCCTCCGTCCAGCGGATGCGGCGCCCGCGAGCAAACCGGGGAAACCTCCACCGCTCGACGGCGGCCTCCGCCAGGACGAAGCCCGCATTGTGACGCGTGTCTCTGTATTCGGGCCCCGGGTTGCCGAGGCCCACGACGGTCCGCAGGGCCTATTCCTCGGTGCCTTCGGCTTCGCCCTCGCCCTCGCCCTCGCCTTCCTCGGCCTTCGGCTTGCGGATCAGCTCCGGCTCGTCGCCCGTGATTTCCTCGACAACCGGCGGCGCCTCCTCGACCCGAGGCGGCACCACCGAGCAGATCGTGAATCCCGGGTCGGAGAGGATGCGCGCGTTCGGGATGTTGAGGTCGCTCACATGCATCGATTTGCCGAGGCCCAGGTCGGTGACGTCGAGCTCCACACGGTCGGGGATGTCGGAGACCAGCACCTCGATTTCGACCTCGCGGATCACCTGATCGAGCACCCCTCCGCCATGCCGCACGCCTTCCGGTGCGCCAACGAGGTGCACCTGCATCTCGAGTCGGATGCGCTCGCCCGAGTGGATCTCGTAGAAATCCAGATGCATGATGCGATGGGCTACCGGATGGCGCTGGACTTCACGGATGAGTGTCTTGACCGTGGATCCATCGACGGCCAAGTCGAAGACGGTGCTCTCGGGATTGACTCCCTGGAACGCCTTCTCGAGGGCCGCTCGGTCGAGCAACAACGGCTGTGGCTCGCGCCCGCGGCCGTAAATGACCGCCGGTATTTGTTGGGCGGCGCGCGCGCGTCGCGACGCACCCTTTCCCCTGCCGGTACGGGGGACCGCCGATAGGGAAACCGCTTCTGCCATGTCGTCCTCTATTCGTAGTGGAGCTCGGTTCGGTCAGTCGAAGAGCGAGCTCACTGATTGGTCGCTGTGCGTGTTGCCGATCGCTTTCGAGAGCAGTCCGGCCACCGAAAGCACGGTGAGCCGTTCGAATCGCCGCTCGGGTGCCACTGGGATCGTATTGCTGACGGCCACCTCCGCGACCGGGGTCGCCACCAGCCGTTCGACCGCTGGCCCCGAGAGCAGTGCATGGCTGGCGCAGCAGTACACCTCGTGCGCCCCGAGCCGCTTGAGCACCGTGACCGCGGCGGCCATCGTGCCCGCCGTGTCGATCATGTCGTCCACGATGAGGCAGTCCATGCCTTCGACGTCGCCGACCACGTTCAGCACCTCGGCGACGTTGGCCGACGGCCGGCGCTTGTCGACGATTGCGAGGGAGGCATCGAGCCGCTTCGCAAACCCGCGCGCCATCTTGACGGACCCCACGTCTGGTGAGACGACCACCAGGTTGGTGAGCCGTTTCTGCCGGAAATGTGAGACGAGGACAGGCGCCGCATAGAGGTGATCGACCGGCAGGTCGAAGAACCCCTGCAGCTGATGCTGGTGGAAGTCGACCGCCAGCACCCGATCGGCCCCTGCCGTCGAGATCATGTTCGCGCACAGCTTGGCACTGATGGCGACGCGGGGCTGGTCCTTCCGATCTTGTCTCCCATAGCCATAGTACGGCACCACCGCCGTCACCCGGGCCGCGCTGGCCCGCTTCGCCGCATCGATCAGGAGCAGCAGCTCCATCAGGTTCTCAGCGGGCGGCTGCGTGGGCTGGATGATGAAGACGTCGCGCCCGCGCACGTTCTCGTCGATCCGCACGAAGATCTCGCCGTCGGCGAACCGGCGGATGGTCACCTGGCAGAGCGGCTCGCCGATCTGCTGAGCGATCTCTTCCGCCAAGGGTCGGTTGCCCGTCCCGGCGAGGAGCATGAGCTGAGTGCGCGAGAGGGAAATCTCTGCCATGTCGAGCCCTAAAAAATAGCCGTCAGACCGCGCGAAACAAGGGCCAGGCGCCGCACGTTGACCCGGCCTCGGCCGCAGCGCAACGTGGGCTCGCCGGGCAAGCGCAACCGCCCGCCCATCACCACTAGGAGCGTGATCATGACTCCCGACTCTCCCCCCGAGCTGTCGCTGCTCGCCGCTCGCGTCGACCGGGCCGAGCGCGGCGCGCGCCGGGCCCGCGCCATGGCCCTCGTGGCCTCGGCCATCGCACTCGCCGCCCTCCTCGTGCCGCTCGCCACCGATCGCGCTGTGGCACCGGCCGGTATCGTGACCGCGCAGGAGGTGCGAGTCGTCGGCGCCGAGGGCGACACACGAGCCACGCTGGGCGTCGGTCCGGACGGGACGCCGTATCTGGCGTTCCGACATCGGGATGGGATGGTCCGTGTCGGGATGGGCGTCCCATCAGATGGACTCCCCAGTCTCGTCCTCCTCGACGCCGCCGGTCAGGTCCGCTTCATGGCCCCCTGAGCAGGCGTCACCCTTGGCGCGCGTGCCCGATCACCACCGTGACGTTGTCGCTGCCGCCCCCGTCGAGCGCGTGCTCGAGCAGCGTGTGGCAGCCCGCCTCCGCCGAGCCGAGCTCGGTGAGCTGCCGCCCAATCTCATCATCCGACACGTGCTTGGTCAGCCCATCCGAGCAGAGAAGCAACACGTCGCCCCAGCGCGACCGGATCACGTTGGTGACCGGCGCGAGCGACTCCCCGCCCACCGCGCTCGTCAGGACGTGTGAGTGCGGAGAGCGTTCGGCCTCCTCGCTCGACAGCACGCCGGCTTCGAGGAGCGCCTGCGCCACGGTCTGATCACTCGTGATGCGGTGTAGCGTTCCGTCGCGCCATAAGTAGCAGCGCGTGTCGCCCACGTGCACCACATAGATCCGAGGCCACACCGCGAGCGCGATCGTGAGCGTCGTGGCCCCGTGGCCGGCGCCCTCCTCCGCAGCGCTGTCGACGACTCGCTGGTGGGCGGCCTGCACGGCTTCGTCGAGCGCCGTGTAGAACGAGGCCTCGTGTGCTGGATCTTCCGTGTAGTAGCAGCGGAGTGACTGGGTGATGTAGTCGTAGACCGCGGCGATGGCAGCCTGCGATGCTTCCTCGCCACCGGCGAGCCCGCCCACACCGTCCGCCACCACACCCAAGAACGCCAGCCGCTCGGCGTTGAGGGGAAGGCGCTCAGGCTGCGGGAGGCTCGTCGCGTGGACACGGACGGTCTTATGGAGCGAGCAGAGGAGAAAATGATCCTGGTTCGTCGAGCGAACGCGGCCGGCATGCGTGAGGCCGAAGACATCGATCTCCTCGTCGAGTGGCTTGCGCTCGGGTGTGAGCACGATTCCACCGGAGCTCGGGCGGTTGGGCATCTGATCTCCTTCGACGATGGCGCCGTGGACGGAGTCCGTCGGGGCGTGCCTTGACCGCGGCCCCCACCCCGAGCAACATATCGGCCGCTTGATCCCGGAGCCATCCATGCTGTCTCGCCGCGAGTTTCTCGGTACCTCGACGCTGGCCGCGGCCGGCGCCGCCGGCACGATCAGTCCCGTACTCCGTGCCGGTGAAGAGCAGGGCGAAGCTCTGCCGCCGTCGATCGCCGAGCTCACGTCGATGCGCGATCAAGCCACGCCGATCACGGTCGAGGAACGAGCTGGGCGAATCGAGAAAGCCAGACGGCTCATGGCTCAGCAGGGAATCGATGCCCTCCTCCTCACGGGCGGCACGACGCTGGTCTATTACACCGGCATCAGGTGGGGCGTGAGCGAACGGCTCCTCACGCTGATCCTCCCGGCGGCCGGTTCTCCGTTTCTCGTATGTCCAGCCTTCGAGGAAGACCGCGCCCGCGAGCAGCTCGATGCTGGGCCGCTGGTGGGCTCGGAGGCCGACGTTCGCACCTGGCACGAGGACGAGAGTCCCTATGCCCTCGTGGCCGACGGTCTGCGGGGCCTCGGAGTCGCGACCGGACTGCTCGGAATTGAGGAGACCGTGCGGTTCGTCTTCAGCGACGGCGTGGCCCGTGCGGCTCCTTCGCTCACCTTGACCAGTGCGACGCCGGTCACCGCCGGCTGCCGGGGAGTCAAAGACGCGCACGAGCTCGAGCTGATGCGGCTCGCCTCCACCGTGACGCTCAAGGCGTACGAGGCTGCGTATCGCGCATTGACTGAAGGAATGACGCAGTCGGATTTCGCGCGGCTCGTCTCACTGGCCCACCGGCGGCTGGGATTCTCGGGCGGAGCAGGAGTTCAGGTGGGCCCCCACTCGGCGCTGCCGCACGGCTCGGCGACCCCGCAGGTGATCAACGAGGGGTCGATCCTTCTGATCGACGGCGGCTGCAACGTGGAGGGATACCGCTCGGACCTGAGCCGAACCTTCGTCCTCGGCCAGCCGACCGACAAGATGAGAGCGGTATTCGCGGTCGAGCTCGAGGCCCAGACGGCGGCCCTGCGCGCGGCGCGCCCGGGGGTACCGTGCGAAGCGGTCGATGCCGCGGCTCGCCGGGTGATCGCCGACGCCGGCTTCGGAGCGGGCTACGAGCACTTCACCCACCGTGTCGGGCACGGGATCGGGATGGACGGCCACGAGTGGCCGTATCTCGTGAAGGGGAACACGCTGCCGCTCGAGCCGGGCATGACGTTCAGTGACGAGCCGGGGATCTATCTCCCCACAGAAGACAGCGCGGAACTGATGACGCCCCAGAGCCCGTCGCTTGAGGAGCCGTTTGCAGTAGGCTAGGCTCCCGCGACGAAGCGGACCGCCAACGGGCGCACGGATGCTTGACGAACGGTGGACAGTGCTATCGATGCGCCCCTCAATGAGCAGCGCGCCACTCCGCGAGCAGCTTCGACTCCCGCTCGGCGTCCATCCCCGCCCGTAGCTCCTGCTGCCGCTCCGCCGGCCGCGCGCGGTGGAACTCCAGGGTATCGCGGGCGGTGACGGCGAGCGGTCGGTAGCGGATCCCATGGGCCAGGGGCTTTGAGAGGTCGAAGCGCTGAAAGCCGGCGCGATTGCCACGGGCCGGCATCCAGAGCGGCATGTCCGAGTAGGGACGCACTTCCCGGTCCAACAGAAAGTCCGTGTCGACCCAGGTAAACGAGACCGACGCCGTGGTGATGGCGCGGATGCCGTAGAGCATCTCCGCAAAGGTCAGCGGCGCCGCGGGGCCGAGGGCGTTGAACGTTCCCGTTGCATCGGTTTCGATGAGGTGCACGTACCACTCCGCCAGATCGCGGACGTCGATGAAGTGCGCGTGATTGTTGGGGTCACCGGGGGCGAGCACTTCGCCGCCGCGATCGATCCGCGCAGGCCAGTAGGTGAAGCGATCGGTGGGGTCACCGGGCCCCACGATCAGTCCCGGCCGCACGACGAGATGTCGGTCCGGAAACGCGCGTTTCAACTCGTATTCGCACGTGCTCTTCGCCGTCCCATAGGACAACCGTCGCCCCTCGTCGATGGCCGCCGGATCCGGCTCATGGGTCGGACCGTCTTCGTTCATCCCGACGGCACTGAAGTTGGAGTAGACCGAGCGGGTCGACGTGAACACGTACACGCCCACGGCACCCTGGAGGAGCCGTACCGAGAGCCGGACCCACTTCGGG
>JBDHCY010000229.1:0-6274 GCA_039591795.1 Gemmatimonadota bacterium
GGCGCTGCTCGTCGCGGTGTGTGCCTCCAATTCGTTCGTGCTCCCCACCCACCAGGTCAACGCCCTTTTCATGTCTCCGGGAGGCTACCGCAACGCCGACTACATCCGCGCCGGGGGCATCATGTCGCTCGTCTTCTTGGTGCTGGCGGTGGGCACCGTGTGGCTGCTGTTCGTTTGAGCGCCGGACCTGTATCGGAGAATATGGATGAGCAAGCCACATAAGACACGGAGACACGGCGAAAAGGCGAGTCACCGAGGCAGGTACTACATGAACATCCGGTCCATTGGACCCCTGGCTGCGATGATCCTGTTGTCGCTGCTGATCGCCACGCCGGCCTCGGGTCAGGCACCAGTCGAGGATTCCGGTCGGTGGAGATTCACCGTCGCTCCCTATCTCATATTTCCACACATGAACGGGCAGGTCACCATTCGCGGAAACCCTGTCGATACGGATGTCGGACCCAGCGAGATCTTCGAGCGTCTCGATTTCGGGGCGATGCTCTACCTGGAGATGGCGAACCGCAACTGGTCCATCGGCCTCGACGGCTTGTACATGAACCTGGGCGAGAAGGGGCTGACTCCGATCACCGAACGCGAAGCGGAAGTGGACATGAAGCAGCTGGCCATTCAGGTCACCGGCATGTGGCGCGCCGCATCGTGGGCCGAGATCGGGATCGGCGGCAGGCTGAACTCCATCAAGGGCGGTCTGTTCGTCGCTCCGGGAGAGATGGTCCTTCAAGGGATCGACGTTTCGGAAACGAAGACCTGGTTCGACCCCTTGATCGCCGCGCGGTTCACGGCGCCGCTCGAGCGTTGGCACCTCGGGATTCGGGGCGATATCGGGGGCTTCGGGATTGCGTCGGATTTCGCCTGGCAGGTCGCCCCCGTCGTCGGCTATCGCTTCAGCAGGCTGTTCGAGCTCGCGCTGATGTACCGGGCCCTCGGGATGAAGTATGAGACGGGAAGCGGCGAGGACCTCTTCGTGTACGACATGGTCACCTTCGGCCCGCAGATCGGCCTCGTGTTCCGTTTCTGAGCGAACGGCGCTGACCCGGGCCGTGACCGACCTCGGCGCACCATCCTCCACGACCAGGGAAGATCGACACCGCTCGCTGACGCGGCGCCGAAGACCTTCGGTCCGCGTTGCCACCGTCGTGTGGCTGTTGGGCGGGTGGGCTCCGGCCGTGGCGCGGGATGGTGAGACGGGGTTGAGCGAGCAGCTTTGGCTCGACTACAACCCCAGATGGACCGATCCGTCCCATCGAGAGATCTTCGGTGACCTCGGCGTGCGCTCGGAACTCGGTGCGAATGACTGGGTGCGCTTCGTCGTGCGGCCCGGTGTGCGGGGCCCCGTGGGCCCAGTCGTTCTGGCCGGCGGAATAGGAACCTTCTACCGGTTCAACAAGAGGATTGCCGATCGCCTGGAAGTAAGGCCGTTCCAGGGCATCGCCGTCGCCTGGCCAAGACTACGGCGGCTCCGCCTCCACCACTACCTGCGGCTCGAGGAGCGGTTCGAGTGGGAAACCGCCGATTGGACGACGAAGATCTCTCTGCGAGCCCGCTATCGGCTGCAGGTGCCCTACAGCTTCAGCGGATTCAAGCCAGGATCCGACTGGCGCATCCTAGTTCACATCGAGGGCTTCCTGACGGTCGCCGGGAACACCGGGCAGCTCGAGGAGCAGCTTCGGATCGGCGTAGGCGGTGGCCGCAACGTGGCGACCGTGCTCCGTCTGCGGGCTGATCTCACATGGCAGAAGTTCGGCCTCGATCCCAACGCCCCCACCGACCACCTCTTTATCCGCTTGCGCGTTTTCCAGGGGTGGTTGCGAGGACTGACGACCGACGATGGATAGCCAGATCGACCGCTCGCCCCCGGCCGTGCGGCGAGCGGCACGTCGGGGCGATTAGTGGGGCTGACAGACGGCCCTATGCGTTCCGCGGCCTCGACAAGGACCCTCGCGTGGCGGATGCAGTAGGAGACGCCAACTGACGATCCCCCCGCGAAGGGAAACTGGCGAACAATGGACCAGAAGGCTCTCGACAAGATCAACCATCCAAACCGTGGGTTTTTCCAGCAGACCGCGTCTACTTGAATAGGACCTCGCGGTCCGCTTACTGTCGCGCGGGGAGGGCCCTCCGTTGCTGACCGAAACGGAACTGACTCGGCTCTACGGGGAGCACACCCGTCCCTTGTACGCCTTCGTGTCGCGGCGAGTGGGCGGCGATCGGACCCTCGCCGAAGACATCGTGCAGGACGCGTGGCTACGGGCGATTGACTCCTGGCCTCGCCGCGGGATGCCCGACCACCCGCGGGCGTGGTTGCTTCGCGTTGCGAGGAACCTGCTCGCCAGCCATTTCCGGCGCCGCCGGCCCCTGAGTGTCGACCCCAGCGAGCTAGAGGTCGCGGACGATCGCGTGAGCCCCGAAACGCCAGCGTCGGCGGCGCTCGTTTGGTGGGGCCTGGCACGGCTCAGAGAGCGGCAAGCGGTGCTCCTGGAGGCCTTCTACTTCGAAGGCAAGTCCACGCGCCAGATCGCCGACGAGTGGGGGCTATCGGAGCGAGCGGTTGAGGGTCGCCTGCGACGCGCGCGGGAGCGTCTCGAGAAGCGCCTACGACCCTATGTTCGTGCAGACACGCACACTCGCGACGCCCCGGAGCCGGTGATCGAACCCGCACGCGCATTGCGATTGTCCGGAGGGAAGAACGATGCCTGACGCACACGAGCCCGATCCTCGCTTTGTTGACCGTCTGGAATGGCAGCTCGGCGGGGAGTTGCGGCGACGCTACCGTGGAGGTGCCATGCAGTGGTCGAGCTACCGGGCCCTGAAGATTGCCGGACTGATGCTGATCTCTGTCGCCGGAGGCGCAGCGGCCGTGAGCGCCTCGCAACAGATCGGGGAGTCCTGGCGCCGCGAGCTCCTCGAAGCCCGGCTCGAGGTGCAACTGGAACTGGCGCGCCAGCGAGTCCAGATGCACACGGAGGTGGCGGCGCAGGCGCGAGACGCGGCACGTCTAGGTGTTGGAGGTGAGCGCGAGCTGATGTACGTCGAGGTCAGGATCGTCCAGGCCCAGGCCGACGCGAGGTTCATGGAGTTGGAGCTGGAAGAGATCAAGGGCTCGGGTCGGGAGCCGCTTGGCGAGGTGTCGTCGCCCTTGGTGGATGGACGCGATTTCGTCAGCGAGAGAATCCGCGTGCGGATGGAGGTCGCGAGACACCACCTCGACGTCGTCCAGCGCGAGGAGGAGCTGGCCAGGCAGCGGGCCGAAGTCGGCGTGGGCGCCGAGGGCGAATTGCGAGAACGGGCACTCGTGACCGCAGAAGCGGAGCTGCAGGTACTGGTGCTAGAGAAGCAACTCGATGTGCGAAGCGCCTACCTCGCATCGGAGATCTCAGCAGTTGAGGCCGAGCTCCGACTCCTGGAATCGGAAGCGCAGAATCGCGTCGTGCTGCTGGATCTGCGGCGACAACACCTGAGTGTCGAATTGGATCGACTCGAGGCAGCGATCGCCGCCGGGACGGTTTCTCCACTGGTTGCAGCTCAGATGCGGACGCGCGTGGCCGAGAACGAGGCGCAGATCCGGTTGGCACAAGCCGAGCGGGAGATCGTGCGTCGGGAATTGGAGAAGAGGGCGTCAAGGCAGTAACGGCACAGGTCTCACGTCCCGGGAATCCCGATCCGGAACTCGAAGCGCTGCGTACCGTGATCGGAGAGCTGCCACGTCAAATACACACCGAAGTTGAATGGCGAGATGAAGGGCGTCAGGTTCGCGAGCCCGAATCCCGCCTCGGTGAAGGCACGTGTCGCGGTAGGGTAGATGCCGTAGGCGCCGTCGGGTGTCACCGTCGCGAACTCGGTCCAAAAGACACCGCCGTGCACGAGCAGGGTGAACGGCACGTACTCGAGCAGGGGGAGCTTGCGGAAGAGGAGCCGGTCGAAGTTGTGCCGGAGTATGAGCATGGCCGCACGGTCACCGACGTAGTTCGTCTCGTTGAGGGTATTGAAGCCGCCTGCTTCGAAGAATGCCCCTTTCCCGAAGTCCACGGTGAAATACCGCTGCGGAGGCAGGTCGCCCCAGCCGATTCCCCCATACGCCTCGATGCTGGTGATCCCGAGGTTGAGCGACCGCTGGCGGCGCGTGATGCGGAGCCCGAGTCGCTGAAAATCGAAGTCGTTCGAGATCAGGTCGGGAGCGGCAAGCTCGTACTCGAGTTGGAGCCGCGTGTACCGCAGCATGCCGATCCGGAGGTCGCGACCCTTGCTCTTGAAGAGCGGTCGAGAATCGTAGGTGAGTGAGCCAGTGAGGGTCCGCAGGCGCCCGGGCCGAATCGCCGGGTTCGGCCGAATCGCGCGGCCCTTCCCGCCCCATGAGTAATCGGTAGCGACGGAGACGGAGTCCTGCCGCACGTCCCGGTAGCGCAGCTCGACATCGGTGAAGTCCACGAGCTTGGTGCGCGCGAAGATCGATCCACCCCGCTCGCGATAGTAATCCAACGGGTCGAGCCGAGCGATGAGCGCGAAGTAGGTAGGGTTCCATCCGTCCGAGATGATCGTGGGGCGGTTCACGATCTCGTCGTGGACCGCGCCACCGATCCACAGCCGGCGGCCCTCGTGCACCCGATAGGAAGCCCCAAAGTCGTACTGCCAACGGTCGATGCCGAAGCTGTAGCCGAGGCTCGTGCGGAGCACGAGATCCGGGGAGATGTCGCGCCAGGTCCAGCCCGCCCCCAGATACGCGGACTCGACGCGGTTGAACCGGAAGAAGTCGGTGTTGGTCGTTGCCAGCAGGGCCAGCCCGACGCCCTGCAGCACACGATCGAGAGCGGACGCCGGTTCCTGTTCGATCGAGTCGATGCGCGCGTAGGCATCTTGCTCGACCTCCGCCAACGGCACGGGCCGGAGCGCGTTCCACTCGGCGCTGTCGGCGTCGTCTGCCCCCCGATCGACCACGACCAGAAACTCGCCGAGCGAAGATGGCGGCTCGCCCCGATCGAAGACGAAGTCCCGTAGCATGGCGACATGCTCGAAAGTGAGCCGCTGAGGGAGCCCGGGGATCGGCATGCCGAAGTGAATCTCGCCCGAGAACCGGATCTCGTAGGGCATCCATCGATCGTCGCCGTGATCCCGCATGCGCTGGCGATACCGGAGGTGTTCGACGAACTCGAAGCGGATCGCCTCGTTCATCCCCACGTCGACGAGCAGTACGTCGTAGGTCGAGTCCGCGATGTCGATCATCCCGGCGAAGAGGGGCGAAGCGCTCGAGCGGGGTTCGATGGCGAGACGGAACACGCGCCGCCCATCGATTTCCAGCGTATCGAGCATGTGGTACGCGTAATGATCGAGGGCGTCGTTCGCCGTGGGTGACACGACCGAATACTTCTCGAGATCGATTCGCTCGCGGTTGAAGTTCACGATCTCCCCGACCGAGACGAGGTTGTTCTCTGCGTCGAGGTTGCTTGATTGGTTGCGTGCCAGGATCGTTTCCTGATAGCGGTCCGGTTGCTCCCAGTAAGCGGAGGTCGTGGTCTCCGTGAGCAGGAAGACGGCGTTTGCCGAGTCGAGGCTCTTGCTCGCATCGCGGATGATGAGCTTCGCGTAGGCGGCGTAGCGGTAGTCGTGGATGCGGGCGAGGAGGTCGCGCTTGCGTCTGATCGCTTCGCGGATGATTCGTGTCGCCGGATCTTCTGCTGCGGTTACGACGATGGCCGCCAGCTCCACCGCCAACGGTTGGAGGAAGAGCTCCTGACGGACGTCCTGCTCGGTGAGGGTCACCCGTGCCGCCGTCATCTGATAACCGACTTTGCGAACCTCCAGCAGGTAATCGCCCGGCTCGAGCACGAGCCGGAACCGACCCGATCGATCGGTGAGAGTCGTCGTCTCCGTACCGACGACCCGAACGACCGCGAACGCGACGGGGGAACGGGAAACGGAGTCGAGGACGACGCCGTCGAGCTGCGCACGTTGCGCGTTGAGTGGCGCGGAAAGGACCGACAGGAAGGCGACTGCCGTGAGGAGACGGGGGAGCATCCTCAAGCGACGTTGGCGTGTGCCCTCGCGGATCTCCTGCCAGTCGGCTTCATCGAGCATAGCTGAAGTCGCCTACGCATCGTCAATGAGTAAAGTGTCATCACTGGATGAGCCGAAGAAGGAAGGGATTCGTGCCGTCTCCTCCAACGGAGTGGCATTCGGGGCCCTGATGCCGCGACTCGACTCTACCCTTCCTTGACGGTTCCAAAGCCCGGGCGATAGCGTTAAGTTTCTGTCGAACAGTAAC
>JBDHCY010000230.1:0-6847 GCA_039591795.1 Gemmatimonadota bacterium
GGAGAAGATGCTGGGCGCCTTCGGGGCGGCTTCGTTCGCGCCCGTGGTGGTCGCATCGGTGCTGGCGTCGGTCGTCGCCCGCACCGTGTTCGGAGACGAGCCCGTGATCCGCATTCCTACCGAGTACGGCATGGGCGCGCCGCGGGAAATCCTTCTCTATGCTCTCTTGGGGATCGCCGCCGGTGCGATCTCGGTGCTCTACACCCGCGGCGTCTACCGCACGCAGGACTGGCTCGCCAAGCTTCGACGTCCCTGGGCACGAGTGGTGATCGCCGCGCTCGTGATCGGCGGACTCGACCTCGCCTTCCGGGCGGACCTGTGGGGCAAGGGACACGAGTCGCTCGATCTCGGCATCATCGGCGCTCGGGCACCCTGGTTCCTACTGGGGCTCGCCCTCGCGAAGCTGACGGTCACGTGCCTGTCGCTGGGCGTCGGGCGGGCGGGAGGCGTCTTCACGCCAGCCCTGTTCATCGGAGCCACGCTCGGCGGGGGATTCGGACGCGCCTTCGGGGAGCTGCTCCCCGGGTGGGGACTCGTGCCCGAAGCCTTTGCCGTCGTGGGTATGGCGGGGGTGGTCGCGGGCTCCACGCACGCACCCCTCACGGCGATGATGATGGTCTTCGAGATGACTCTGCGCCGCGATTTCGTTCTTGGTCGCCCGGCGTGTACACCCGGAGTCGATCTACACGGAATGGCTCGCCCGGCGCGGCATCCATCTCGCACACGGCGCCGACGCCGCACTGCTCACGCGTCTCTCGGTTGCCGAGTGCTTCAATCGCCGCGCGCGGCCGTTTCAGGAGGATACGACGCTCTCCGAGATGCTCGGAGCGATGCGCCAGAGCCGACAGACGATCTACCCGGTGATCGACGACGCAGAGACGCTCCGCGGGATCGTGCGGACGAGCGACCTCCGCGACGTGCTCGAAGACAGCGCCACCTTCGAGCACATCGTGCTCGCAGGCGACGTGGTGCATGATGCACCGGCGGTCGTGACCCCTGACGACTCCCTCTTGACCGCGCTCCGCCGGCTCGGCGGCGGTGACCTCGCTGCCGTCCCGGTGGTGGACAACGAGACCGACCGCCGGCTCCTCGGCCTGCTCACCCGCGCCGACCTGTTCTCCGCCTACGAGCGCGCGCTCACGGAGCAGTCGTATTGATGTGGGCGGTGGGAAGATGGTCAAGGACGGGCGAAGACGGACAAAGACGGACGGAGACGGGGCGGCCGCCATCACCGCTCGCCGTCGTAGTCCGTCCTAGTCCGTCCTAGTCCGTCCTGTCTATTTGACACCCCCCGCACCACACTTTAGCCTCTCCCCGACTCAACCCCGTCGGAGCTTCAGGTATGCGCCGTAACGTCAGGTTTGCCACCGCCTTCGCCGCGGTCTCGGCGGTGACGGTTTCCGGAGTGCGCGCCCAAGGCTTCTCGGTGAACGAGCACGACGCCTGTGCAATGGGTCGCGGTGGCGCCACCGTTGCTCGACCCTGCCCGGGCGGTCCCGCTGCCTGGTTCAATCCCGCAGGCCTCGTCGATATGCTCGGTATGCCCGGGATTCAGGCCTCACTCGGGCTCACCCTCATCAAGCCCACCGGCGGCTTCACCGATGACCTCTCCAGTCAAAAGACCGACTTGGGCGACATCTTGGCCCTGGTACCCAATGCCTACGTGCGCTGGGGGCTAAAGCCCGAACTAGCCCTCGGCCTGAGCGTGACCGCCCCATACGGCCTCGAGATCAAGTGGCCCACGACGTTCAACGGTCGCTTCGCCGCTTACCAGTCGGCGCTCCATGCCATCTACATCCAGCCCACCGTGGCATACGATCTCATGGGCATCCTCAGTCTCGGCGCGGGGCTCGACATCGTCGTGAGCAGTGTGGACCTGTCTCAGCGCGCCGATGCCGGAGCAACGCTCAGCTCGGTCGGCGTCCCGCTCTACACTGACTTCGCCGACGTCGATCTGAGTGCGAGCGGCACGGGCGTCGGGTTCAACGTCGGCGCCCAGGTCAAGTTCTGGGAGCGGTTCGCGGTGGGATTCCGCTACCTCCATCGCGTCAAGGTGAGCTACGACGGCGACGCCACGTTTGCTCAGCTGATGACCGGTATCGTCCTTCCGGCCAACAACCCGCTGGGCCCGCAGCTAGGTTTGGGGACGGGACCACTCCCGCTCGATCTGGTGCTAGCGGATCAGTTTCAGCCGGGCGGTCCCCTCTCCGCCGGAAAGGCGACGACCGAGATCACCCTCCCGGGGCAGTGGCAGATCGGCGTTGCGTGGAACGTCATCGATCGCCTGACACTTTTCGGCGACTACCACCGGCAGAACTGGAACGTATTCGACACGCTGACGCTCGACTTCGAGAACTCTTCGACGCCGGACATCACGCTCGTCGAGGACTACCGTGACTCTCATGGTGTGCGGCTGGGTGGCGAGTATGCCGTC
Organism: Gemmatimonadota bacterium; assembly: GCA_039591795.1. Taxonomy (GTDB): domain Bacteria; phylum Gemmatimonadota; class Gemmatimonadetes; order Gemmatimonadales; family GWC2-71-9; genus JBDHCY01. The sequence goes on from JBDHCY010000230.1 coordinate 2,435, forward strand.
AGCGCCACGACCCTGCTGCGCGCCGGGTACCTGTGGCACTCGGCTGCCACTCCAGCGGCGACGGTCACCCCGCTCCTCCCTGAGGGCGAGCGTCAGGAGTTCACTGCCGGCATCGGCTTCGGACTGATGCAGCGGCTCCGGGCAGACGTCGCGTATCAGTTCCTGCTACAGGCCAACAGGCGCGGTCGGATCGCCGAGGCGCCCGAAGGCGTGAACGGAGCGACCCTCAACTCGGGCTTGTACGAGTTCAAGGGACATCTCTTCGGCGCGAACCTCACCTACTCCTTCTGAGCACGGAGGACTGCCATGACGCAGCGATCGAGAATGTTGCGCGGGCGGGCGTGGGTGATCCTCGCCGCCTTGGCGCTCGCGGGATGCCTCACCGACGAGGTCCTCAACCCTCCGCCACCTCCGGTAGACGCGATGTTTGCGCGGTACGTCGCGATTGGAGGCAGCACGACGGCCGGATTCCAGTCGCTGGGGATCAACGACAGCACGCAGCAGGAAGCATTCCCGGTCCTGCTGGCTCGTCAGATGGGCTCCGTGTTCGGCGTGCCGTCGCTCACCATGCCGGGTTGCCCGCCGCCGCTCGTCAACATCTATACGCAGGAGCGGATCGACACGATCCCCAACGACTGCGCAGCACGTGGTGGATTGACGCCCAACCTCCCCTTCATCAGCAACGTCGCCGTGGTCGGCGCAAGCGTCATCGACGTGTACAGCAACGACCTGGCCGATTCTGATCCCAACCCGCTCACGACGTTCATCTTGGGCGGTCGTACGCAAATCGACGCGGCACGAGCGGCCAGCCCCACGTTCGTCAGCGTCTTCGTCGGCAACAACGACGTGCTCGCTGCCGCGACGAACGCGGCCAATCCGGGTGACCCAGGGCTCGTGACACCACCACAGGACTTCGTCCAGCGTTACGCGGCGATGGTCGATAGCCTCGATACGATCGGGTCGATCCAGGGAGGCATTCTCGTCGGCGCGCTTCAGGTGGCCTTCGTGCCGTTCTTCACACAGGGCCGCGTATGGAAGGGGTTCGAACTTCAGCTCGACGCGCAGACCGCGCCACTCAACTTCCTCGACGTGAGCCTGGCGTGCCTGGACAACCTCCCGATCCCCATGACGACCGACACGGCCTGGCTGTCCGTCCCCTTTAGCGTGGGGGGGTTCAAGCTCGCCGAAATCCTGGCAAAGACCGATTCGGTGCAGGGTGGACTGCTGCCACCTCAGAATCTGGTTCCCGTGGCGCTCGACTGCCCGGACACCGAGGCGATCACGGCGCTCGAAATGCTCAACCTCCTGGCCGTCGTAACGACCTACAACATCGTGATCGAGGCTCAGGCCGAGGCGCGGAACTGGGCGTTCGTCGATCCCAACGATCTCTTGAGACAGGCGGGGCAGGACACGACGGCCATCCGCATCTTCCCGGCGCTGCCCCCAGCGCCGGAGTCGGTGACGGAGCCGTTCGGGTGGGCACTCAGTCGCGACGGGATCCACCCGAGCGGCGCCGCCCACCGGCTCATCGCCGATGCGTTGATCGCCGCGATCAATGCACACTACAGCACGAGCATCCCGCATCTCCCCTAGGAGTGAGAGGTTCCTCCCTTGCCGCGTGGCCGCGGGCCCTGCCCGCTGCCGCGCGGTGTTATCTTGGGCGGCGCTCATGATACGCTCAGGTACGTTCACCGCCCTGCTGCTCTTCGTGCCGCTCGGGGCTGCCGCCCAGGTGCCCGAAGACGCGTCGGTGCTGCCCAAGGGGCGGCTTCGCATCTCACTCGATCCGCAGCGCGTGTTCTGGGACGAGCGGTTCATGCCCGAGGGCGCCCGGGAGCGTTGGACGATCGATTTCGAGCAAGACCCGTTCGGTACGTTCGCGATTCCGTCGCTCACGCCGCACGAAACGGCCATCCGCTCCCTCACCGGGCTCTCGACGTTTTCCCTCTCGCTGGGCCCGAGCACCCTGCACGCCGAGGCCGACGCTCGATGGACACCGCTTCGAATCGAGCTGGGCCTGAGCGATCGGCTCACCGTTGGCGTCGGCGTCCCGATCGTCAAGACTCGTGTCCGTGCGGGATTCAGCCTCGACACCGCGGCAGCCAGCGTGGGCTGGAACCCGACCCTGCTCCAAGCCGGGGACGCCGCGGGCCTCGCGGCCTACCAGGCGCTCTTCGCCGAGTTGAACGCCGCCATCATCGACCTGGAGGCAAACATCGCGGCGGGGCAATACGGCTGCCCGACGTCGCCGGAGTGCGCGGCCGCTCAAGACCTCCTCGTTCGAGCCCGGGCTTTCGAAGCCGAGTTCGGAGCGCTGGTCTGGGGCGCAGGCGGCGGTGAGCAATCACCGTTTCTCCCCCTGGCGAGGACGGAGGCAGCCAACGAGCTGGCTGTGCGGGTGAGCGACCTGCAGGCCGAGTTCGCGACGCTCTCGGTCCCCGGGTTCACGCAAGCGCCCGCGTTTCCAACCGATCCGTTGAGCACGACGGCGTTTCAGGGCTTCGTGGGCGATCCCGATTTCGGCATCGCGGGCACACAGTTGGTAGGCATCGAGCGCTGGGGCATCGGCGACGCCGAGCTGCGGGCCAAGTATCTCCTGCTCGACCGACCCTGGATCCGGTCTGCCGTCACCGGGGTCCTCCGGCTCCCCACCGGGACGCTCGACGATCCCGACCACTTCTTCGACCTCGCGTCGGGCGACCAGCAACTCGATCTCGAAGGCCAGTGGCACGTCGACCTGCGTCCGCTCCCGGAAGTGGCCGCCGGCTTCTCGATTCGCTACGTGCACCAGCGGTCGGGGACGCTGGTCCGGCGCGTGACGCCGCACGACCGTCCAATCGGTTCGCTGGTAACGAAGCGGGAAGTCGATCGCAAACTCGGAGACGTCCTCGAGATCTCGGTCGTCCCGAGCGTGTTCCTCGCGCCGGTGCTCGATGTGTACCTCTACGGCGGCTATCGCTGGAAGGGGACTGATCGCGTACAGGAGGCTGGCGCCGCCGACGGCGTCCCCTTCCCCGCCGAGGTGGCGGAGATCAATACGGGCCAGACGGCGTGGCGGGTCGGGGGCGGCCTTCGCTATCGGCCGACGCGTACACTGGAGACTGGGCTGATCTACATTTCGACGCTGAACGGCAAGGGCGGGCTCACCCCGGCAGCCTCGTTCACGGCGATCACCTTCCGACTCTATTACACCCTGTTCAACCGCCCGGCACCGGAGCCGCCACCGACCCAACCTTGAGCAGCTCTCGTGCATGTCGACGAGCGGTCTCTGCGTCCGCGTCGCCGAGCATGCGTGCCAACTCGGTGACCCGCGCGCCTCCTTCGAGCGCCTGCACATCGCTCGTTGCGACTCCCCCACGCGCCCGCTTGGCGACGGCCAAGTGGCGCGCCGCGCGCGCCGCAATCTGTGGGAGATGCGTGATCACCAACACCTGCCGGCCGCTCGCCACTCGGGCGAGCGCGTCGCCCACCTGCGCGCCCACCTGACCACCGATCCCCTGATCGACCTCGTCGAACACCAAGGTAGGAAGCCGGTCGTGGCGCGCGAGCACGACCTTGAGGGCAAGCATGATTCGGGAGAGCTCTCCGCCTGACGCCACACGCGCGAGTGGGCGGGCCGGGAGGCCCGGATTCAAACGAACATCGAAGCTCACCCGTTCGGCTCCGTGCGCGCGAATCTCTGGCTCGGCATCCAACGCGACGCGCAGATTCCCTTCTGGCATCCCAAGCGGCGTCAGGAGCCGGTCCACCTCCTCGGCGAGCCGTTCCGCTCCACGATCCCGCGCCGCGGATAGAGCCGCGGCGGCCGCCACGAGCTCTACCCGTTGCGATGCAAGCTCGGCGGTGAGCTTCGCCAGGTCGTGATCGGCGGTATCGAGCAGCTCCAGCTCGCGGATCGCCTCGTGGCCGGTCGTGAGCACGTCGCCGAGGGTAGGACCGTACTTCTGCTGGAGATGATGAATCACACCGCGCCGTGACTCCACCACGCCCAGCCGATTGGGATCCTGCTCGATGTCTGTGGCATATGCCCGTGCGGCGGCGGCGAGCTCGTCGAGGTTGGCGTAGGCTGCATCGAGCCAGCTTCGCCACACCCCTGTGTCAGGATCGAGGCGCTCGAGCTGTGCGAGCGCCTTGATCGCCTTGGCGAGCGCCGACCGCGCGTCGTGATCGTCGCCGTCGGCGGCGTTCGCGATCGACTCCGCCAGGGCGGACAGCTCTTCGGCGTGCACGAGTCGGCGCGCCTCCACCTCCAACCGGTCGTCCTCGCCGGGCTGCAGCTGCGCTTGTGCGATCTCGTCGGCAACATGCCGCAGGTAGTCCGCGCGCCGGCGCACGTCGTCGCGCCGTGCCACGAGCGCGTCGAGCTCGGCAGCTCGACGGCTCACCTCCTGAAACACCTGGCCCACGGCCTGG
>JBDHCY010000231.1:0-6228 GCA_039591795.1 Gemmatimonadota bacterium
GCAACTCGGTGCTGACGCCGTCATCAACGTCCGGTTCGTGACGTCACAGGTGATGTCAGGGGCGGCCGAATTGCTCAGTTATGGTACGGCGGTGAAACTCGAGGTGGAGTGATGAAGGCGTTGGAATCCCTCTCCGAAGGAGCTACGGACATGGCCCCCGCCGCTCGGCGCCCCTTGACGCAACACCTCACGCTCTTTGTCATGCTCGCGCTCGGAGGGTGGGTCGCTCCGGTCGCTGCACAAAAGCCCACCTATCCGGCGTCCAAGATCCAAGCCGTGACCGACAGCTACCCGAACGGGGCCATCGTCGTCGATCCGTATCGCTGGCTGGAGGACCAGGAGGCCCCCGACACGCGGGCGTGGATCGAAGCACAGAACACGTTCCGAGAAGACCTGATGGCGGGGCTCGGGGGCGGTGACGGGATCGCCGAGCGGCTGGCATCCCTCATGATGGTCGACGCGCAGGGAACGCCGGTGGTGAGAGGGAATCGGTACTTCTTCAGTAAGCGTCGTGCGGACGAGGACCTCTTCGTCATCTACATGCGGGAAGGGCCCGATGGGGGTGACGTGACGCTCATCGACCCGCACGTGCTTGCCACAGAGGTGCCTCTGAGCGTGTCGTTGATGGCCGTTTCGAAAGACGGTCGCTATCTGGCGTACGGCATCCGCCGCGGCGGGCAAGACGAGGTCACCATCCGGTTCTTCGACGTCGAGGCACGTCGGGTGGTGGGCGAGCCGCTCGCGCGAGCTCGGTATTTCGGCGTCGCGTTCACACCGGACGGCGAGAGCCTCTATTACACGCGCTACACCGACGAAGGCGCACGGATCTACTTCCGCGACCTGCAGGGCCACACCGACGAGAGTCCGGTATTCGGTGAGGGGCTACCGCCGGAGAAGCTCGCTTTCGCGCAACTCGCAGACGACGGCCGCTGGCTCTTGATTCATGTGATGGAGGGCACATCCGGTGGGAACGACGTCTACCTGCGGCGGCTCGATGACGCAGCAACGGGCGAGACCGTCACCATGGTGGCGGGAACCGGTCAGAACTACCAGGCCACGTTCGCGGGGGACCGCATCGTCATTCAGACCGACTGGGACGCGCCAAACCGTCGCATCATGATCACGACGCCGGATCGGCCAACGCCGGAGCAGTGGCGGGAGATCGTTGGGGAACAGGACCACGTCATCCGAGGTGCGTCGCTGGCGGGCGGGTACATCTGGATCAACTATCTCGAGAATGTCGTCGGCGTGTTGCGAGGGTACGACTTGGACGGGAGTCACATTCGGGACATCGAGCTTCCGGCACTCGGCACGATCAGCGGCGTCGCAGGAGAGTTCGATCGCGACGAGGCATTCTTCTCCTTTACGTCCTTCCACATCCCGAGCACCACGTATCGGTACTCAGTGTCTCGAGACACTCGATCGGTATGGGCCAGGCAGGATGTTGACTTCGACAGCGACGCGTACGCCGTGAAGCAAGTCTGGTACACCTCGAATGATGGCACTCGCGTTCCGATGTTCATTGCGCACCGCTCGGACATTGTCCAGGACGGCACGAACCCCACGTACCTGACCGCGTACGGCGGGTTCAACATCAGTCGCACGCCGGGGTTTTCGGCGATGTACGCCGTGTGGATGGAGCAGGGTGGGGTGCTCGCCATTCCCAATCTGCGGGGTGGTGGTGAGTTCGGTGAGGCGTGGCACAAGGCAGGGATGTTCGAGAACAAGCAAAACGTCTTCGATGATTTCATCGCTGCGGCGGAGTATCTGATTGCCGAGGGGTACACGAGGCCAGAGCACTTGGCGATTGCGGGCGGCAGCAATGGTGGGCTGCTCGTCGGTGCGGCGATTACACAGCGGCCCGACCTCTACGGGGTGGTGGTGTGTGGCGTGCCTCTCCTCGACATGCTGCGCTTCGATCAATTTCTCGTGGGCCGCTACTGGGTGTCGGAGTACGGCACCGCGAAGAACCCGGAGCAGTTCGATTATCTCAAGGCGTACTCACCGTACCACAACGTGGAAGAGGGAAGGGCATACCCGGCCATCCTGTTCGAGACCGGCGACGGCGACACGCGTGTGGCACCGCTCCACGCGCGCAAGATGACCGCACTGATGCAAGCGGCCACGAGCTCCGATCGGCCGATCCTTCTACGGTACGACACTGAGGCGGGTCATTCCGGTGGCTTGCCGATCCGCAAGACGATCGAGGACCTGACGACGCGCCTGACGTTCGTGATGTGGCAGCTCGGGATGCTCGAACGGGCGGTGTTCTAGGGAGCTGACTGGGCTCGTCCGGGACGGGGGTCCGAATTCTCCCGGAGGTGTTGCAGAGGGACGGTGGCGGCCAATTGGTCCCGGTGGATTCGAACCACCATTCCCGGATCCAAAGTCGCGCGTACGCTCGGGAGGGTTTGGGCAAGTTCGCTGTTGACAGCAACATTCGCAGTGTGCTTCCCCGACGCTGCACTGGTTGTGAGGCAGGTATCGGGTTCAAACTGAACCAGAAACTGGACCAGTACGGCTCGGCTGGCGTTAGTCACGGGGACGCCAGGCGTGTGTCAGGTCGTGCAGGGGGGTGAACTGCTTGTGAAGGTGCGGGCGAAGAAGAGACCGCGGCGGTAGCAGGGACCGCGGGTGAACGAGTACGCCCACGGGTGCCTCGTAAGGCGCTAAGGGAGAGAGAAGCGATGGAGTACGCAACGGAGTATGCGACCGGTCGGCTCGTCAGAACCGGTCGGCTCCTCAGAGGCGAAGGGGTGGTCGCGGCCGACGTGGAGCTGCGGTGGGACGTCGTTCGTCCCGACGAGGGGCCGGACGATTGGGCTGGGAGCTTCGAGTCGGCCACGTGGGCCGCTCTTGACCCTGGGGTGTACCGACTCGAGACTAGCGACGGCCGGTCGGGCGAGATCCTCGTGCGTCACGTGAACCTCCCGATCACCAGGTCGCAGTCGATGCGGGTCGAGTTCGCTGGCGCAGGACCGCCGCCGTAGCCATGGCTGAGCCGCGGCGGCGGGGGAAGTAGTGCACCGGCGTGTTGGTGATCCTGGGCTTGAGCGCGTGGCGCGGGACCTCGGCGTTCCACCATCGGCGCTCGCGGTCAGGCTGCGACCACGCGAGGGTGCCTATCGGGATGCTGTGCGTCTGCCAAGATCGTCGGGACGCGACAACAAACTCTCTCTCACCTTGGCGCTCGGGAAACCAGCAAGCTACTGCTACATCACGGGCGGCAAAGACGGGCGAGGCAGCACTGTCTGGTTCTGCTGGTCCTGTCACCGCAACGAGAACGGCTACTTTCTCGGCTGGCGCGAGATCCGAGCCCGCAAGGGTATCAAACGCGATTCATGGATCGCGCGCCGAGTGCGTCGGCGGTGCAAGGAACTGGCTGAACGTCGTGCCGCGGCATTTCAGCAGAAGCAAGCGGAGTAGACCGTACCTTTTCTTCCGGGTTGAGGTGTGGAGGGTCCACCTGAGCACCACGCGGCTCCCTAAATCGTCCTGAGGCGCACATCGCGCGGCCAGAGAGGGTGTGGCCGGGTGAGATGCTCACTGCCGTACCAGCCAGACGGAAGAGGCGGAGCTCCCGGTAGGGGTGCGACAGTCACATTCCCGGTTCGGATGTCGAGACGATGGAAGCGGTACTGATGAACCCCCGGCCACGTAGGGAGGTAGCGGGCTAGGAATGGGTGAACCTGGACCAACCGTTGGCTAAGTCCAATTGGCCCCGGTGGATTCGAACCACCATTCGGATCCAAAGTCGCAACTGAGGCAGGGGTGGATGCAGCAACTTCACTGCCTGCAGTGACATCCGCAGCGAGGTTGCCCGGTCTGCAGGCGCTTCAGGGGCAGGTCAGGGGTACAAACTGGGCGCAGCACTGAATCTGACAAATCATTACAAACGCGCTCGCCGCTCTGTCGGATCGTGGCCGTTTCTCAAGGCAACGTTGGTTTGGCGGCATTTGCGGATTCGTCTGCAGCGCGTATGATGGCAGAGGAGGCTGAGACGTCGAAGTAGGACGTTAGACAGCACGCGATTGAACTTCGAACCAGATCCGCTCCGTGCTCGCGCTTGAGACCGAACGGCTGTTGCTCCGCCCTTTTCGAGACAACGACATTGATGCGTACGCCGCCATGTGTGCGGACCCCGACGTCATGCGTTACATCGGTGTCCGCTCGGTTCTCAGCCGGGACGAGGCCTGGAGGCAGATGGCGATGTTCGTCGGTCACTGGCAGCTCCGTGGTTTCGGCATGTGGGCGGTGGAGGAGCGGGCAAGCGGCTCGCTCGTGGGTCGTGTTGGCCTCCACTATCCGGAGGGCTGGCCTGATCGCGAACTTGCCTGGACACTTGCTCGTCCGTACTGGGGCCGAGGCTTTGCGCTGGAGGCCGCGCGAGCCGCGCTGGCGCATGCATTCGGGCCTCTAGGATGGCACCGGGCGATCAGTTTGATCGACCCGGACAACCGCCGTTCCATTCGACTAGCCGAGCGTCTTGGTGAGCGCTGTGAAGGAAGGGTCACGCTGCGAGGCTACAAGCTGTCTCTCTATGCGATCGAACGCGATTCATGGAGTGCAGTCTAACAGGCGTGAGGAGCTGACAAACACGGCCCGGCTTGAAGCAAGGCGTTGATATGAACGCCCCCATGTTTCATCGTTACGGTCAGGAGATGGCGCGCGTGGTGGGCGAGTTGTTTGCAGCTCAAACGCAGGGACGTTAGGCGTCATTGTTCGACGGAGATCCCATGAAAGCCATGAGACACGTAGCCTTCGGCGCGGCGCTAGCTGGCGCTATGGCCTGTAGCTCCCAGCAGGTTCCCAGTGGGGAAGACGACGCAGGTGACATTCAAGCGCTGAACGCGATACTGGCTGAGCACGTTGCCGCAGTGAATTCCAGTGACACGGCCGCCACTCTCGCGGACTTCACGGACGATGTCATCTACCTTCCCCCAGCCGGACCTCCGGTTCGTGGCAAGCCTGCTCTGGCTTCCTTCGTTGGATCCTTCTATGAGGCGTTCACGGCGGACATCGGGATGGTCGCCGAGGAGACTATCCTGATGGGCGACTGGGCCTTTCAATGGGGGGTTCTGACAGGAGCCGTCCGGCCGCTCGTGGGCGGGCAGGAGGCGCCACTGAACGGGAAGTGGGCATACCTGTACCAGCGCCAGTCAGACGGTACGTGGAAGATCGCGCGCGACATATACAACAGCGAGCCGCCAGCTGCTGATGAATGACGCCTGTCTAACGCCATTACTTCGGACCGCGTCAAGCGCATAGACGAGCACTAAGCGGCCAGCGCTGCTGCTCGTTGCCGTTCCTAGATAGGGACGGTGGCGCCTCTTCACCCGCTGGCGATCTCACCGCGCGCGCTAGCTGTCAGCACGTCGGCTGCGCTGGTTCGGTGAGGAGGCGGGCTCCTTCCTGCGCCACTTGGCGCCAAGTTCGGCGGGACTCTTCAAGAGGAGCCTCCGGTCGTCGGTGGCTCGGCTATATTTGCGGCATGGCAGAGCAAAGACGGATTCCGAGGTGGTTTCTATGGGTGTGGATTCCTTTCACGGCGTGGGGACTGGTGTACACGCTCACCCACGAGGGCTGGCGGCGATGGCTTGGCATTGTGATGCTGGCATCAGGCGCCGTTGCCACGACCGTTGCCGTCATCGACCTGTTTCGGAACCGTCAGAGAGGCCCACGCGCGTGAAGGATGGTTGAGCGGGCCGATCTGGACGCGCCTATCCTCCTCGCCGCGCGGCTTCGCGCGCCTACTGCATAGCGCGCCGGTGCACGAGAATCTCGAAGCAGTCGCCCGCTAACAGCCGCAGGTCGATGTTGTCGAGCCGCGCCTTAGCCACGAGGCGCTCCCGAAACGTTGCCGCCGGTTGGGGATCGTTGCAGCTACCCTCACGGTAGACCCGCAGACACTGGCCCGTCCCTTTTGCCCGGACTTCACTGTCAAGCACGCCGTCCTCGGTGAGCGCCAGGTCCGCCACTCTGCGAGCGACATCGTCTTGGAGCCAGGACGCGGGGCGGGCTCTATGCGAAAGCGTTGCTGAAGAAACTGTGAAGGCACTGTGAATCGAGGAGGAGAGGTCGCTCAGCTCGCGATGGAGGGCGCTGGCAAGTGCCGCGCTACCCGCCCCGCCGCTCCGCCTCGCGCAGCGCCTCCCGCGCCTCGTCGAGCAGGTGCGCCACCTCGGGCGTGAACTCCCCGTCAGTCCCGGACTCTCGGTTCCTGATTCC
>JBDHCY010000232.1:0-6191 GCA_039591795.1 Gemmatimonadota bacterium
GAGCACCACCGGCTCGACGACGACCACAGCCAACCGGTCTCCCAGCGCACGAATCGTCTGCCGTGCCGCCTCGGGATCGTTGAATGGAAGCTCTTGGAACAGCTTCGTCACTTCCTGGGGCACACCCGGGCCCGCCTGGCTCCAATCGAGCCATCCGTGGTATCCGCAGCCCACGACCAGCTCACGCCCGGTGGCGACCCGCGCGATGCGCACGGCCGCTGCCACACCCTCGGCTCCCGTCTTGAGGAAGCGCACCATCTCCGCGCCGGGGAGGACGTCCACCAAGAGCGCCGCCACTTCCTCCTCGAGCACGGGTGGGAGTGGGCCGATGACGCCGTCGGCCGCGGCCTGCTGCACCGCGGCAGTCACGTCCGGATGCCCATAGCCCAGCGCCACCGCACCGAGCGCCATCACCCAATCCAGGTACTCGGCGCCGGTCTCGTCCCACACGCGCGCGCCCTGCGAACGGACGAGCCGACGCGGGCCCGGCTCGGAGCCGAACAACGCTTCGGCCCGCTTGCTCCCCGTGGAGGTCCCGCCCGGGATCAGCTGCGCCACGCCGTGCGCTCCAGGTAGCGTCGCACCTCGATTGCGACCGCGCGTAGCAGCTTCACTTCGCGCTCGTCGAGCGGCGCACGATGGCCGATCTCGCGCAGGGTGCGCATGATGCTCGTCTCGCTGTGCGTTTTGAAGAACTCGATCGCGTGCAACGTCTCTAGGGTGTCACCGAACAGCTCTTCGAGCTGCACATGTGTGGCCGGTGATGCTTCGCGGCGGGGACGCCGAAGCGGCGCGGCGAGCTGCAGCGCCAGCGCGCGCTCGTACAGGGCGACCGCTGCGGCGTGTGCCAGATTGAGCGACGGCGCGGCCGTGTCCGTGGGAATCGTGGCAGTGCGGTGCGCGCGGTCGAGCGCCGCGTTGTCCAACCCGCGATCCTCCCGACCAAAGAGAAAGAGCACCGTACCGTCGCGCTCCTGCTCGATCGCTTCGTCAACCGCCTCGCGGACGAACAGCGCGTTGCGCTTGACCCGTCTTTGCCTCGCCGTGAACGCGACGACGTGTGTGGCATCGGCGAGCGCGTCGTCGAGGGTCTCGCAATGACGCGCCCGCGCCACGAGGTCGTGTGATTGGTGCGCGATGCCGGTGATTCGGTACTCGTCCCATTCGGCGGGTTGAACGACTCGCAGATCGCCCGCGCCGAAGTTCCGCATCGCGCGGACCACGTGTGCGATGTTCCAGAGGCCCTGCGGCTCGACCAGGACGACCCCGAAGCTCATGTCACGACCCCGCGGCGTGTTTTGAGCGCATCGCGGAGTGCCTTGAGGTAGGGTGCCTCGCGAGTCGCGAGCCGCGCCTGGAGCCGTCGCGCCGCGATCGACTCACCGAGGTCGGCGAGGCGAGCACTGGGCGGATCGAGTGGCGCCCGGCCCTCGAGCGCCCTGTGAAGCCACCCGTCGAGGAGCATGCCCACGGCCCGATCGTCGGAGCCCGGCGGAAGCTCTGCATACGCATCGGCGAAATGACTCGGGTTCGCCTCGAACACCGCGTTCATGGCCCGCGCGTACCCTTGGGCGCGCCCCAGCGAGTCGGCGCGGACGGTGTCGGCGACCACGGCGAGCAACACGCGCGCAGGAAACCGGTCACCGTGGACAGCGCGATCCGCGAGCGTCTCAGCGACGAATGCCCAGGTCGCGGCGGGCGACCACTCGTCGCGGGGTGCAAAGAGATCGGCGAGGGCGCTATCGACGAGCTCACTGGCTGGCGCAGTGTCACGCCAAGCGCGCCAGCTGTCCGACGCCCACGGTCCGGCGAGCGAGGCGGTCGGTGTCGTATCGATGGGAGGTACCGGTACCGCAATGGCGGTCGTGTCGGCGACGGGGGGCTGCTCCTCTCCACCGCTGCAGGCGGTCGCGCCCGCAGCCCATGCTGCGATCAGGAGAGTGCGAGCCGCGCGAACCGCTCGGGTGCCTGCCGGTCGCCGGCGAGCCAGACCCAGCCGCCTCCACCGCTCAAGACGAGCTGCCCTGCGCGGCGCCTCCGATTCGGCCACATCTCGTTGACGAGACAGTCGAACTCCACCTCCATCCCAGCCGCGAGCGTCTGCGGCGCGCGGCACTCGGCATCGATCCGGTACCCCTCCGCGGTGCGGCTCCAGGTGGCATGCACCTCATCCGTCCCCGCGGCAGTGCCCGCGACCGGACGCGGCCGCAACTCCGGTCGGTCCGGATCCGGTACCAGAACGTACCCCCGCGGCGGCCCGCCAGGCCAGCGCACGTAGAGCTGGATACCGTCGGCATGAATGTCAGGAGACTCGTTGTCGAGTCGCGGATCGGGGGCGTCGGCCGCACGTGGGACGAGGTCGGGCTTCACGACCTCGAGTGCGAGATGCACCGCCTCGGGCGACCACCAGAGCCTCGCGCGCGCCGAGAATCGATCGGCACCCGGGTAGGGCGACTCGGCGCGCCGGTAGCTGTCAGGCCCATCGAAGGTGGCCGAGGGCTCCTCGGGGGCGGTCCGTCCGACGGCGATCGTGCGCGACGGGACCTCCTCGACGGGCTCCGACCAGGGAATCGCGCGGCCCGACCCACGTCGCATCGCTTCCACCACGATCGACGATTCGCCCGCGTGGATCACCCATCCTCCGCCCGGATTGGTGACGAATCGATGGCGCATGCCGTCGGGACGGGCGGCCTCCCACCCGTCGCGCACCCGCGCCACCTCGACCGGCGGCCATTTCCCGACGGCGAGCGCCGCAGCGACCTGCACCGTCGAGCCCCGCCCAGCCACGGCCAGGAACCGGAGATCTCCGGCATACGGGGGCCCCGGAGCGGCAGCGGAATAGACCTCGAAGAAGCCGTCGCCGGCGAACGAGAGCGTCCACGACCCATCCGACGCGTGAATGGGTGAGCCCGGAGTCGGGCACTGTCGCACATCATGCACGAACGGCGATGCGCCAAAGGCGGGCGGCGTCTCGACCGGCTCCCAGTCCTCGTCGCCAGGAGGTGTCAGGAAGTGCCACGGTACGAGAAGCCACGCCTCGTGGTCGGCCTCGAACTCGACGAAGTCGAGGATGTAGTCGCGTGCCTGGAACACGGTGCGCGCGAGTTGTGACCCGGCGGTCGCGGTGCCCCAGGGCAGCTCGCCCCGACACCACGCCCACTCACCCATCTCGCCAAACGCCGTGCACACCCCTTCGGCGGGCGTCTGCGAAACGCCGTCGACGAGCGGCGCATTGTGCGCGAGCGTGGATCGATACCAAAAGAGATCGGGCGTGACATACGATCCCGTGCCGAAATCGGTGAGCCATGCTCGCCCGCGCGCGTGGACGGAGAGATGGAGCCGGTCGGGATGGCCGTGGCCGCTCCCCGGGTGGCCAAACTCGACGCTCACGTAGCAGCGGTCGCGTCTCCGACGCAGGACGGCGATGCCTTGCCCGGCGAGGAGGTGGGAGCCCAAGCGCCACGCGCCGGGCTCCGCCTCGGGCAGCTCGGGTCGCATCCAGAGCAACGCCTTCCACGAGAGGCGATCGCGGCCGAACCGTCCCGCGGGCCAGTGATACTCGATCTCCGAAACGTCTTCCCCGCCGTGTTCCTGATAGTCCGGGATGATGAGCGTCTCGCTCGAGTCGTCGTCGTGCCCGTAGCCCGCGCCATAGAGGTAGCGCAGGAAGCTCGTGTGACGGGGCGACCTCACGTGGGGAACGCCCATCTCCCACGCTTCGGCGAACCTGGGCTGTCGGAGCGACGCGCCGTACTGCGCGTTGCGACGGGCCGGAAACGTGAGGTCGGGTTGGAGTGTCGCGAGCACCGCGTCGAACGTCGCTGGGAGACGCTCAGCTACCCGCGGACCGTGAAAGAGGTCGAGCCCGTGCGCTGTCGCCATCATCGCCGAGAGGAGCAAGGCGCGCTGGGCAAAGAAGTGATAGTTCTCGCCCTCGTGCCACATCCCGTCCGCGCCGATGCCTCGCGTGAGGTGGGAGAAGACGCCGTCGAGCGCTCGCGCCGCCAGATCGTCGTCGCCGAGGTAGGTTCCCGCGGCGAGCAGTGCCGTGTGGTGCCACGTCTGGCGGTTCGAGAGCCCTTCGTCGAACTCGGCGATCAACTCCGCCGATGCCTTCACCGCGTGCGCCGTGGCGATCGCCTGCTGGGCGGAGAGCGCGCCCAACGCTCGGAGCACGTCGGAAGCGCCGACGAAGATCGTGAGCCAGACCGACTCCAGGTACGTCGAGAAGAACAGCCGGCTCGGGCCGAGCACGCAATCCCGATTCGGGAAGTGATGGTAGTGCTCGGCGTATTGACCGATGATCGCCGCTCCCCGGTTCACAGCCTCGTGGTCGGCGCGAAGCCCGCCCAAGATCGCGAGATGGAGCGCGCGCTCAGTGAGCCACAGGTGATACCACATCAGCCACTGCTCGTGGTGGCGCTCGCCCGAAAAGACACCGCCGCAGCGCGGACACGTGTGCTCGTCGGGGCTCCACGGATCGAACGCCAGCGGCCCGCCGTCCACCGGACAGATCCCGCCGTCTTGGGAGAGCTGCGCCTTGGCCTCGGGGAAGTAGATGGGCCGTTCGAGGAGTGGGCGCGCGAGCCGGGCGAGTCGTTCCGCGAGTCCGGTGAGGTCGTGCGACCGGCGCACGGCGTCGGCGCGGTGCGCGAGATACTCTTCGGACGCGAAGACGGGTCTCACGCTGACGGCAGCGCGCTCACCTGCACGCCGTTCCGAGCCACGCGAAGATCGACGAGCCGCGCGCCCTGCCCTGCCAGTGCCTCCGCGAGCTCTTCCACCCGTGGCGTGATGAAAAGGAGACATCCACCACCGCCCGCTCCCAACGCCTTTGCTCCCCACGCACCCAGGTTCACCCCCACCGCGATGAGCTCCGCGAGGCGCGGCGTCTCGATCTCCGCCGCGAGCTCCTTTTCGTGCGTCCAATTCTCGTGCACGGCCGCGCCCAAGGCGCGCAGGTCACCCCCGGCCAGAGCCCGGCGCGCTTCTTCGGCACACACGCGCAGCGCCCGGAGCGCCGCCGTCACCCGCGGGTCGCCACGTTCGTACGCCTCCCACACGCGCTGGTGCACTGCGCCCGAGAGTCGCGACTCGCCCACCTCGGCCACCACGAGGTGGCGCTCGAGTGTTTCGCAGGCTGCGTCGGCGAGGGGAATCGGCTCGACTTCGACCGCGGCCCCGAACCGAAAGGCGTGTGCCCCTCCGAGCGCCGCGGCGTACTGATCCTGCTTCCCCCCCAGGACGCCAAGCTCCTGCGCCTCGGCCTGGTAGCCCAACTCGGCGAGCTCAGCCGGCTCGTGCTGCTCCTCGCGCGCCGCACTCAGCACCGCGGCCAGCGCCACGTCGAGCGCACCTGAGGTTCCGAGGCCCGACCCGGGCCCGACATCGGTGCGCGTCACCAGGCGGATCGGCCCGGTGACGGGCTGCACGTTGAGCGCAGCCTTGAGCAGGTCCAGTCGACCATCGTACACGAGGTCGGACGGGCGCTTGAGCACCAGCTCGTCGCGAAGGTCTTCCGACGCGAGCCGGATGCCGGCGCCACCCAGCGTGAGCTCGGCTTCGGCAAACCGGGTCACCGCGACATTCGTGACGGCGCCGCCCTCACGTTCCGCGAAGGCCGGGACGTCGGTGTACCCGCCCGCGAAGTCGAGGCGCACGGGTGCCCGCGCGACGAACCGCTCGGGGCGCACGCGCGTCACGGAGCCCCCTCCGCGAGTGCCCACTGCGTGACCGTCGGAAGCTCCCCCCGGAGGTCCATCACCGCGCGAGCGAGTCGCCGCGTCACCCCCTGCACGCCTCTCGCGTGATAGATGAAGACGACGGGGCGGTCCGCGATGAGGAGGCGCTCCACGTCGCCCCAACGTCTCGCGTCGAGCGCGCGGTCGAGCGCGGGGTTCGCGTAGCCCGCGTATTGGAGTGGCTCACCGAGCCGGCGCGAATCGAACAGGCCAACGAGGTGCGAGAGGGCGAGGTCGCCCGGCACCCCGATCACCAGCGCGTCGAAATCGCGAGAGACCGACTGGGCGCGGGCCAGAAACGCACCCAGCTCGATCGGCCGGAGCGTCACGCGCACGCCGGCCCGAGCGAGTTGGGCCTGGAGCATCTGCTCGCGCGCGTCCTCCCCTGTCGAGACGGTGAGCAGCTCGAACTCGAGCGGCCGTTCCGCCCCGAAGCATGCCGAAGCCAGC
>JBDHCY010000233.1:0-6174 GCA_039591795.1 Gemmatimonadota bacterium
GACCACCGCCCCGTCCGAGGAACGCACGATGGCGATGGCGATCGGTTGATCCCCGTGGGCACCCTGAAAGCTGGCATCCAGATTGAACGTCAGGCGAAACGGCCCTGCGGGGTCGGTAGGCTCGTCATTGCACGCCGCACCAGCGGAAAGCGCCAGAACGAGTACGAGAAACACACAAGAGGGACCGGCGCGGGGCGGGCGATTGCGGGCGTTCTTCGACATGGCCAGACTCCATCTCGAGGGGGGCAGTGGGATGGACCCCTAGCGACTTCCTCATGATGCGCTTCGGCTCGCTCTCGGCCCGTTGATACCGCACCGCATTGGCGATCGCGACGGGTTGATCCCTGAGCGCCGCCTGGTACAGCAGCGCGGCTGGCGCAGCACGCTCGCTGGCCTAGAAAGCCGACTAGAATGCTTTGTTAAGCGGCGGCGGATGAAGACAGTGTGAGATTCTCGTGAGGCGGATGGCCTTTGGACGCCCGTGCGGAATACTTGCCGCGTCTCATCAGTCTTCTTGGGCTTCGCCGAGATTCCCGGTTCCCGCAGACAATCTAGATTGCCTCAGCCCGGCGTCGAATGCCCAACAAGCACTTCCGCATCATCAGGATCTCGAGAAAGTCGAGCATCACCCGCGAGCGAAGGTTCCGAGTGCGATAGCGCAGTCGTGTCACGAGTCGCGTCTGCAGGGCATTGCGCGGATAGAGTCCCCATGCCCAGGTGAAGACAGTCGTCGTGTCGTCGCCCCTGTACTCCCACAGCATTGTGCTGTCACGCTCCAGAACCGTGACCGTAACGAGGTCGTGAGAGGTCAGTGGTATCGCATCGCCGGCTTCCAGTTGCTGGAATTCAGGAAGAAGGTGCTCCGCGCTCGGGATGCCGTCGTTGTCGAGGCGGTCGTAGCTGTAGAAGCCCGCTCTCTGGTATCCCATCTGCACGAGCCAGGGCCAGACTTGCGCCGGTGTGGCATCGATCGTCACGGCGCGCGTGGCGTTGAAAGTCGGATCCGGCAGGATACTGTCCCCTGGCATTGAGCGGGCTATCTCTCGAGCAGTCGCCCCCCAGTTCAGCGCCCAAGGACGATACACGAACCAGAGCCCGCCGGCCGCAAAGAGGGAAGCGGCTGTCGCTCCGGCAAGCACCCGTCCCCACCCTGCACGACTCATAGCTCTCCCCGAGCGCGATCCGCACAATCCCTCATAACACGGGGCTCCAAATCAGGGGTGACCCCTTGCACTAAAGTATACGTCAGTATAATTATAGACGCAAGTATATTTTCAAGGGGTCGGTGAGTGACGCCCAAGCCAGGTCTAAGAGAAAGAAAGAACGCGGCGGTAAAGGAGGCGTTCTTCGAGGCCGCGTTGGCGCTGTTTAGGGAGAAGGGTTTTGAGGAGACGTCTGTTGACGAGATCGCCGACCGTGCCGGCTTCAGCCGGGCCACCTATTTCAATCACTTCGGGACCAAACAAGGCGTCCTGCGCTACTACGGTCAGCGGCTCCAAGGCCATATGGAGCTGCTGCTCCGAGAAGCTGACCCGGCTTCCTCTCCGCTGGAGCGGATCCGAGAGATGATACTGCTCATGGCTCGGGAGGCCGACCGGCTCGGCGAAGACGTGAAGCTCATCTACTCGATCAGCCTCCGAGATCCGGACTATCTCACGCGCCCAACGGACGCACGCAAGCGACTCCTCGAGATGGTGGCCGAGCTCGTGGCGGAAGCGCAGCAACGGGAAGAGGCACGCCGTGACCTCTCCTCGGACGAGATGGCGTTTCACATTCTCTTCGTGTACAACAGCGCCGTCCTGGCCGCGATGTCCGGATTGGGCAACGCCGAGGCTCTCGTTCGGTCGGCCTGGGAGTTCATCCTCGACGGAGTCCGCGGTGGCCATTCTCTGGCTGGGTGAGATAACGCGGGCGGACACGGCGACAGCGGGAAGCAAGGCCGCCAACCTGGGAGAGCTCATCCAACTCGGCATGCCCGTGCCGCCGGGTTTCGTTGTCGACGCCTCGAGCTACGCTCAGCATGCTCGGCACTGCGGAATGTTTGCAGCTGTTGAGCCCATGATCCGGAGACGCGATTGGGCTACCGTTGAGAAGACCGCCTTCGAGATGCTGTGCTCGCATCCGCTGCACGAGAGACTGCAGGCGGAGGTGTCGGATGCCATGCGCCGTCTGGGGGCCCCTGCGGTTGCGTCACGCTCTTCCGCCACGTCCGAGGACCTCGCTGAGGCATCGTTCGCCGGCCAATACCGGACGCTCCTGAATGTCCGCGGTGAGGAGGAACTGCAGCGGGCAATCCGCGAGTGCTGGGCCGCGCTGTGGTGCCAGCGCGCGATGGCGTATCGCCACCGACGATCCATCGATCACTTCTCGAACGGGATGGCCGTGATCGTCCAGGCGATGGTTGATGCCGATGCCTCCGGCGTGCTCTTCACCGTGGACCCCGTCGCACAACGCTCCGATCACATCAGGATCGAATTCGTTTCCGGCCTGGGTGAGGCCTTGGTCTCTGGCATCGCGAGTGGAGTAGTCTGCCGCGTGGAGCGAACGAGCATGGAGGTGGTTGACCGGGAGGGAACGGCAGAGTTCCCGCCGCTGGACCAAGTCGTTCATCTGTGCCGCATGGCCCTCGAGGTCGAACGACACTTCGGTTACCCGCAGGACATCGAATTCGCGTTGCGGAACGAAGAGATTTCGCTGCTTCAGTCGCGACCCATCACCGCTCTTGGCGAGGCGCTTCCCGAGCCCCTCGAGCCACTGGGCAAGCCAAAGCTGTTCGACCGGTTGATGAAGCCATTGGTGGCCGAACGGTATGCGGTGGCTCCCCGGCCGTTGGACAATCTCATATACACCAGCCTCGTGGGAGGGGCGATCTTCGGCCTCCGGCAGAGCGGCGGGGTCGTGACGGAAGAGGCCGAGGCGGCATTCAACTCGGAGATCTGGCGACAGGCATACCGCTTCCCACCCCACCGCTTGACGTGGCGATTCCTGATCTCGGGGTGGCAGGTGATCGGCCTGTTGAACACCGATTGGCTGCGCTGGTGGAACGGTGGCCCCGGGCCCATGCTGCGCCGTGCGACCGAGCCGGTGGACCTCGCTGAGCTGGGGGATGCAGAGCTGTTCGATCGGGCCGCGGGCATTCTGGCTGCCTGGCGGGAGCCGTTGTCCCAGCGCATGTACGCCGCCAGCGCATATAGGGCTGAGTCCGGGCTGAAGTTGCTCACGGCAATGGCGGTCGGGCCCCGTAAGCGCGATCGCGTGTTTGCCGCGCTACTCAGCGGTCTGACCCATCCCACTCTCGAGACGAACGCCGCATTGTGGCAGCTGTCACGCCGAGCACGCCAGGCACCGTCGGTTTGCGGCGCAGTGCGAGACCTCGAGCCCAAGCGCCTCGAGACCACGCCGGAGGGTGAGCACTTCCTCCGCGCGTTCGATGACTTTCTCGACACCTACGGGCACCGCGAGGGTTCCTGCTGGTACCTGTCTACCCCAACCTGGCGATCCGACCCGATGCAGGTGTGGCGTCTTCTGAGAAGCATGGTGGAGGTCGATGATCCAGCAGCAAATCTCGAGCAGTCCTCAACGGATCATCGGCAGGCACGTGATCTCGTCGAGCGACGCTTGCGCTTCATTCCGGGTCTGCGCCCATGTTTTCGATGGTTGCTGCAGGCCCTACGCAATCTGACCACCTTCCGTGAGCACAGCCACTTTGATCTGACCCGGGTGTTGGCGGCGCTCCAGGAGATCGCTGCCGAGTGGGGGCGTCGTCTGGTGGAGCGCGGTGTTCTCAGCACGGTTGATGACGTCTACTATCTCACCCAGGCCGAAGTCAGGGATTGGCTGCTCGGTGACGCACCCGAGCCCAATGATGTCCAGAGACTCCTCGCCCGCCGCACGGCGACCTACCAGCTCGCAAACACGCGTTGGCAGGCGGAGCGATACAGTGACAGGACACGGGGAGCAGCGCTCAAGGGCATCGCAACGAGCCCGGGCGCGGTCACGGCCAAGGCACGGATCGTCCGCGGAGAACACCAATTCGAGCGCCTCCAACCAGGCGAGGTCTTGGTCTGCCCGTACACAACTCCGGCATGGACCCCGCTCTTCACGTTGGCGGCCGCGGTGGTTACCGAGACCGGCGGTGCCGCGTCGCACGCGGCGATCGTCGCTCGCGAGTATGGGATTCCAGCGGTGATGGCTGTTCGCGGGGCTGTGCGCGTTCTGGAAGACGGGGTCGAGGTCCTCGTGGACGGCGATCGAGGCGTGGTGCGTCCGATTCGCGAGCGATGATCGCGAGTTCCCACGCTTCACACGTGTTTCACCCTCCCTTCAGCCCCAGCAGTGCTGTATGGGTAGCTAGTGGGCCAGAGAATGAAGACGCGTAGACCACTCGGCGATGCGGAGGCAACGATGATCACTCCAGTCAACGAGCCGGGGGAAACACGAGCAGAAATCAGTCGCCGAGATTTCGTGCACGCCTCGGCAATGGCGGCAGGCGGTGCAGTGGTGGGGGCATGCCTCGGATCAACGACCGGTCCGTCGGCCGCGACTGCACAAGTATCCGCCGTTCGCGGTGCCAATCTGGCTGCCATGACCCACGACGTCTTGGACGCTCTCGGTGGCATACAGACAGTGGTTCACGAAGGCGAGACCGTCTTCATCAAGCCCAACATGGTCACACTCCCGGGGGCGGGGTCAAGCAACGTCTTCGCCGCAGGCGAATGCACGAAACCGGAGATCGTCATCGCCGTGGCGGAAGAGTGTCTCGAAGCGGGGGCCGCCGCGGTCACGATCGGCGATGGGTCCCACCAGCTGTCGCTGAACTGGGAGCAGGCGACGACCCTGGACGGGTCCAAGAACCTGGCCCGTGAAGCGGCGCGTCTCAGCTCGGCGTACGGCCGCCCTGTGAGGGTCGCTTCGCTCGAGGTGGATTCACCTTCATGGGTAGAGGTTCCCTCCGAAACGTATCTCGGCTCGATTGCCGTTTCGAGCCTGGTCACCCGCGCAGACCGCGTAATCTCCGTCCCCGTGGCCAAGACGCATTCTTGGGCGCAGCTCACGCTGTCACTCAAGAACTTCATCGGAGTCACCCCACTCGAGCGCTACGGCGATATTCCGAACGGGGTCATGGATCGCGGGGTCGTACTCGACCACAGCAGCCCGCGTTCGATCGCGGCCATCTATCTCGACATCGTGCACGGTGTCCGCCCCGATCTCGCCATCATCGATTTTTCGATCGGCCTCGAGGCCGATGGCCCGACCCGGCATCACGGGGGGCGAACGGTGGACATGCGGGACCGACTCGGGTCCTGGCTGCTCCTCGCCAGCACCGACGTGGTCGCTGCCGATGCGACCGCCGCGCGGATCATGAGCCATGATCCGGCCCGGATGGTCCAGCTCGTGATGGGCTATGAGATGGGGATGGGTGAGGTTCGGGAGGACCGTATCGAGTTGCTCGGTGAGAGGCTCGATGACCTGCGCGTTCCGTGGTCCGCCGCCCGGTTGCGGAATCGGTCACTGTCGGGCCGCGGGGGCTGTCCATTGCACTCGCGCATGGCGCGTCCCGACTACGCGTAGGGTCAGACCGCCGTTTTGGGAGTTGCTCCACGACACTCTTCCATACCACTGGCGGGACAACGGGTCCTCAGCCAGTGTATCCCCATGGTCTCTGCAAGGATGGGCAGCATGGCTGTCAGGAACTGGCACGGTGGGAAGGTGGCGCTCGTGTGGCTCATGGCGCTCATAGCAACGTTCTTCATGGGGGCGTTGATCGGCGAAGTGACCGGCGACGACGATAGTGTCCTGTTTGCGCTCATTGTCTCACCGTTTGTGGTGGCCATCGTCCTGACGTGGAGATGGTTGAGCGGGCGCGAGCAGAGCGCGGGAGGTGACGGCAGCTAGCGCGAGCCTGGTGGATGTTTCGCTGGTCCGATCTGCAGCACCTCGGCCACTTCGTCTGTGACACGTCGAAGTGCGCGCGCCTTCGACGTTGCGAGATCATCGCGGAGGTTGACGAGTGGATGAGCGTCTTGAGCGCAACAAGAAGACTGTAGCGGCCTTCTATGACTTGATGTTCAATCAATGCCAACCCGCTGAGGCCATCGAGAAGTACGCAGGGGAAGTACCGACACGTCGTAGCCTCGCTGCCGCGGGCACCCGCCGGACCTCAGCTGATCGTGC
>JBDHCY010000234.1:0-6158 GCA_039591795.1 Gemmatimonadota bacterium
GAGCGCAACCTGCGGGCGCTCGAGGGGCACGCGCGCTTTCGGTTGATCGAGGGAGATGTCCGAACCGCGGACCTGCCTATCGACCCGGACACGGTCGTCATTCACCTCGCGGCCAAGGCCGGTGTCCGGCCGTCGCTCGAGGCACCGGCAACGTACGCCTCGGTGAACGTGGAGGGAACCGCGCGCCTGCTCGATCTCGCCCGACGCGCGGGCGCTCGCCGTATCGTGTTCGGCTCGTCCTCCTCGGTCTACGGCGATACGAGTCCGGCACCCTACCGTGAAGACGCTCCGGCGGTCGAAGCCATCTCGCCCTACGGTGCGACGAAGCGTGCCGGCGAGCTATTCTGTCAGATGTTCTCCCAGATCTATCGGATGCGCATCGCGTCGCTGCGCTTCTTCACTGTGTACGGACCGCGACAGCGCCCCGACCTCGCCATTCACAAGTTCACTCGGCTGATCGCGACCGGAGGCGGCGTCCCCCAGTTCGGAGACGGGAGCGCGGAGCGTGACTACACTTATGTGGACGATGTCGTGGCTGGCGTCCTCCGGGCCGGGGACTGGACGGCTGCGGCCGAGCCGGCCCACGAAGTGTTCAACCTCGGCGGTGGGGAACCCGTGCGCCTCGATCGGTTGATCGCCATGTTGGGGGAGCGATTGGGCGTCGTGCCGCGCATCGAGCAGCACCCACCTCAAGTGGGGGATGTCCGCCGCACGGAGGCGGATCTCGCGAAGGCGACGCGCGTGTTGGGATATCGCCCCGCCACGCTCATCGGCGCCGGTCTGGACCGCTTCGTGGAGTGGTATCGGGAGACGTATGCAACGCAACCCTAACCACCTGCTCGAGCACGCGAAGGAACGCTTCGAGCTCCAGGACTACTACGGGGCGATCCACTGCCTCGACGACCTGATCGAGTCGGGCCGGGCATTTGCCGACGCCCACCATCTGCTGGGGCTCTCGTACTCGCTCCTCGGGCAGTCCGATCGGGCGCTCGCCCAATTCGACCGTGCCATCGGCCTGAATCCGCGTTATGTCGAGGCCCACATGCACCGGGCCATCGTACTGAACGATCTCGGGCGCACCGACGACGCCGACCAAGCGTTGGGCGAGGCGCGACGATTGGTCGGGAAGCGGTGCCAGGGCCTCCCGGCACATCTCGCCGCCAAGCTCGCCAACCGCCACGCCGAGCTCGGGGAAGCGTATTGGGAAGCAGGCGCGCTCGAGCGGGCGATCGAGCAATACCAGGCGGCGATTGGTCTCGGGCCCACCTTCCACGATCTGCGGGTGCGCCTGGGCCGCCTTCTTCTCGAAGCGGGCCGGGTGTTGGATGCGCGCGAGCACTTCGAGACCGTGGTTCGCGAGCATCCCGACTTTTCCGACGCCACGGCGGCCCTCGGGCTGGCCTGCTACCTGAGTGGTGATGGACTCGCCGCGCGAACCGTGTGGGAGGACCACCTCCACCGGCGTCCGGGCGACCGCCGCGTCAAGAGCTATCTCGCGATGATGGAGCGGGCCGGCGCATGAGGTGGCGGGCGGGCGCGCTCGCGCTCGCGGTCGTGCTCGCAGCCTGTGTCCGGGGCGCCGCCGACCACGAAGCGCTCGGCGATGAGACGTATGTGCGGGGTGCATACCGCGATGCCATCGCCGAGTATCGTCTCGCTCTTCAGATCCGGCCGGACGACCCAGACGTGCTCGCCAAGCTCGGGGCGGCGGCGATTCACTCCTCCGCGCTCTCGGAAGCGGCCGACGCGTACCGCGCTTTGGCAGAGGTCGACGAGCGCCGACAAGAAGCCCTCGTCGGTTTGTGGCGGACGGTCGGCGCGGCAGCGGAAGCCGGAGAGCGCGCGCCCATGCTCGACGCCCTCCGGAGCATTCGCGAGATCGACCCCGATCAGCGTCTCGGTCGCTACGCGGTACGCGCCGCGCTCGATGAGATTGCTGCCGGGACGCCTCGCGAAGCACTGGCCCTCCTCCCGTCCGCGGCCGCGGCTGCCGACGGTCGGATGGCAGACTCGCTCCTTTTCGTCTATGCCGAGCTGATGGCGTCGGCTGGCAGATGCCGGAGCGCAGCGACGGTGTTCGAAGGACTGCTCCGCCGCGGGCGAGCGCCGGAGATCGTCGACGACGCGCGAAACGGCCTCGCGCGCTGCGCACTGCGCGAAGGGCGAGCAGCGCTCCGACGCGGGGAACCCCTCGTGGCCGAGGGGTACTTCCGTCGGGCCGCGTCGCCGCTCGCCCCGGCATCGGTGGCCCGTACGGCATGGCTCGGGCTGGGCGATGTGCGGCTGGCGCTGGGAGACGCGACGGCCGCGGCGGAGGCGTACGAGCGCGCCCGGGGAGGACTCCCCGCCGATGCCGATTCCATTGCGCGAATCGCCGCCGAGCGCCTGGCGGCGATGGGAACTGCACAAGAACGCCTTCCGTGACGTCTCGCTTGAGGTCCGTCTTGCTCTTCGCCGTCGTGCTGACCGCCTGCTCCGGGGGGCGCGCCACGACGCCCCTGGCACCGGAAGATGCGTATGCGCAGGGGATGACGGCGTTCCGCCAGGGGGATTATCGACGGGCGCTGGACCGATTCCGACAGGCCGAAGCGGGGCTCGCACCGCGCGCCGAGGCGATGGCC
This sequence comes from Gemmatimonadota bacterium, assembly GCA_039591795.1. Lineage (GTDB taxonomy): Bacteria > Gemmatimonadota > Gemmatimonadetes > Gemmatimonadales > GWC2-71-9 > JBDHCY01. The sequence continues at coordinate 2,622 of JBDHCY010000234.1, forward strand.
GACGTGCGGTTTCACATCGCCGAGTGTCAGCTTGCCATGGACCGGTCGCTCGAGGCCGCGCAGCTGTTCCGGCGGGTCGCCGACGACTTCCCGTCGCACCGGCTCGCGCCCCATGCACTCCTGCGGGCTGGCGATGCCAATGCCGTGCTCTGGACTCGGGCCGAGCTCGACCCGACCTTCGGCCAGTCGGCGCTCGCGGCCTACCGTGAGCTCCTCGCACGGTATCCCGATGCCGACGTGTCGCCGCGGGCACGGGCACGCGTGCTCGAGCTCCAAGAACGGTTTGCGGAAAAGGACTACAAGACGGGGGTCTTCTATCTCCAGCGCAGGGCGTACGACTCGGCCATTCTCTACTTCCGGTCGCTCGTCGCCAACTACGGGCAGGCGTCGTACGTGCCCGACGCGCTCCTCAAGCTCATCGAGATCTACGACCGGATCGGATATCTCGACGAGCAGGCCGAAACGTGTCGCTTCCTCCGGCAGCAGTATCCCGAGACGCCGGGGCTGGACGAAGCGTGCCCAGTGGTGCCCTGACGGATGGCTGGCGCTCCGCTCCTGTTTGGGGGTTCCTTCGATCCGATCCACCTCGGGCACCTGATCGCCGCGGAATTCGCCTCCGAGGCATTCGCCGATCGGCCGATCTGGTTCGTGCCCGCCGGCGAGCAGCCGTTCAAGGTGGGCCGGCACGGCGCGACCGGTGCCCATCGATTGCGGATGCTGCAGTTGGCGATCGACGGGCGGCCGGAGTGGTTGGTCGAACCGATCGAGCTCGAGCGGCCGGGTCCATCGTATACCGTCGAGACGCTGCGGGCCCTGGGCCCCCGGCTCGGAAGACGACCGCAGCTGCTCGTGGGGTCGGACGTCGCGCAGGAGCTGCCCACGTGGCGCGAGGCCGACGCGGTCCTCGAGATGGCGGAGATCGTGGTCTACAAGCGCGCCGGATCGGACGCCCCGTCGCTCTCGTATCCCGCCCAACGCATCTCGGTACCGCTCGTCGGCATCTCCGGGACAGAGATCCGGGCGCGTGTCGAAGCCGATCGATCCATTCGCTACCTCGTGCCCGAGGCGGTCCGCGCCTACATCGCTCGCCACGGGCTCTACCAACGGAACGTTGATGCTGAAGCAACTGGTTGAGAAGGTCATCGGGACGCGGTTCGACCGCGAGCAGAAGCGCATCAAGCCAATCGTCGCCGCCATTCATGCTGTGGAGGAGCAGCTTCGCGGGCTGTCGGACGCCGAGGTGCAGGCGCGCACGGACACCTTTCGCGCGACGGTGACGGAGCGCTGCGCGACGCACGTGGCCGAGGTGGATCGGCTGCGGGAAGCGAAGCGCACCATGCCAGACGCGGGTGAGCGCGCGAAGATCGACCGAGAGCTGCGAGCCGCCGAGGAGGCGCTGAAGGAATGCCGTGCCGAGGTGCTCGAGGAGCTTCTCCCGGAAGCGTTCGCGACGGTGCGGGAGGCGTGCCGCCGCCTCCTGGGCAGCACGCCCGCCGTGCTCGGCCACGAGCTCACGTGGGACATGGTGCCCTACGACGTACAGCTCATCGGTGGCATCGTACTGCATCAGGGGAAGATCGCGGAAATGGCGACGGGAGAGGGGAAGACGCTCGTCGCGACACTGCCGCTGTACTTGAATGCGCTGACGGGGCAGGGCGCGCACTTAATCACGGTGAACAACTACCTGGCTCGGCGCGACTCTCAGTGGATGGGCCACCTCTTCCGCTGGCTCGGCCTCACGGTCGGATGCATCGACGACACAGACCCGTCGTCGCGGGAGCGGTTCGATGCCTATCGATGTGACATCACCTACGGTACGAACAACGAGTTCGGCTTCGACTATCTCCGTGACAATATGGTCTTCGCGTTGGAGCAGCGGGTCCAGCGCAGTCACGTCTACGCGATCATCGACGAGGTCGACTCGATCCTGATCGATGAAGCTCGGACTCCGCTGATCATCTCAGGACCGGTCGGGACTGAATCGGACCAGGAATACCAGCAGCACAACCGCCAGGTAACGGGGGTCGTCCGTCGGCAGGGCGAAGTCGTCAACGAGCTCGTGGCGCAGGCCGAGCCACTGCTGAAGTCGAAAGACACGGAGTACGAGGGGGCGGTACGCCTCTTCAAGGCGCAGCTCGGCATCCCGAAGCACAAGCGTCTGCTCAAGCTGTTGCAGGAGGCCGATGTCAAACAGCTCGTCCAGCGGGTGGAGCTCGACAACCTCGCCGACCGAAAGCTCCCTGCCGCCCAGCGGCAATTCCGCCACATCGAAGACGAACTGTTCTTCGTGATGGACGAGAAGGGACACTCGGTGCACCTGACCGATCGCGGGGTCGAGACCCTGTCGCCGGAAGACCCAGCGGCGTTCGTCGTGCCCGACATCTGGCAGGCAGTGCACGACCTGGACGACGACGAATCACTCACGCCCGAGAGCCGACTCGAGCGGCGGCGGGAGCTCGAGGCGGAGTACGCCGCAAAGAGCGAGCGGCTGCACATCATCCACAAACTGCTTCAGGCCCACGCACTCTACGAGAAGGATGTCGAATACGTCGTCCAAGAGGGCCAGGTATTCATCGTTGACGAGTTCACGGGGCGGTTGATGCCCGGGCGCCGCTGGTCGGATGGTCTTCACCAGGCCGTCGAGGCCAAGGAAGGCGTCACCGTACGCAGCGAGACCCAAACGCTCGCGACCGTGACCATTCAGAACTACTTCCGCATGTATGACAAACTCTCGGGCATGACGGGCACGGCGGAGACCGAAGAGACCGAGTTTTATCAAATCTACGGTCTGGAGGTCGTCGTCATCCCGACCAACCGCCCAGTCCGACGAGTCGACAGGCACGACCTCATCTATCGAACGCGCAGAGAGAAGTACACGGCGGTCATCGACGAAATCGAGCGGCAACACGACCGTGACCTCCCGGTCTTGATCGGAACGACGAGCGTCGAGGTCTCGGAGACTCTGTCCCGGATGCTCAAGCGTCGGGGGCTCAAGCACGAGGTCCTGAACGCGAAGCAACACGAGCGGGAGGCCGAGATCGTTGCCCAGGCGGGGCGGGCCGGCGCGGTCACGATCGCAACGAACATGGCTGGCCGCGGGACCGACATCAAACTCGGCCAGGGCGTCAAGCGCTGCACTGTCTGCGGCATTCGCGCCAAGATCGCTCCCTTCGGCCAGCAGCTCGAGCAGCCCGACCTCTCGCGTCAGGAGATTGGCGACCTCGGGTGCGAGGCCGATCCGCCCTGTGGGCTCGTGATCGTCGGGACGGAGCGCCACGAGTCGCGACGCATCGACCGCCAGCTCCGGGGCCGCGCCGGCCGGCAGGGGGATCCGGGGGGCAGTGAGTTCTTCTTATCGCTCGAAGACGATCTCATGCGTCTATTCGGGTCGGATCGCAACCGCCTGTTGAAGAGGGCGCTCGACGGATTGGAGGACGGTGAGGCGATTACCCACCCCATGGTCACCCGCGCGATCGAGCAGGCGCAGAAACGAGTAGAGCTCCAGAACTTCCAGCAGCGCAAACGACTCCTCGATTA